>NZ_BBWL01000032.1:0-56880 GCF_001463785.1 Aureimonas sp. AU40 | reverse complement strand
ATCTCCAGCCAGGCGGACTTGTCGCCCCGCCGCAGCATCTCGGCGGAAACGACGCCGAGCCATTCGCCGCGATCCTCCACCCCGGCGCGAATGCGGCTCATCGCGGCCTCGTCCGGCAGCCCGTCCACCTGCACGTGGTAGGTCTTGGGGCAATGGCTTTCGGGGTCGAGCAGGGCTTGCGCGAACGCGGTGTCGTTGGTGAAGAGCAGCAGCCCCTCGCTCGCCTTGTCGAGCCGGCCGACCGGCGAGACATGCGGCAGGTCCAGCCCGTCCAGGCAGCGAAACACAGTGTCGCGCCCCTGCGGGTCGTCGCGCGTCGTCACCAGCCCGCGCGGCTTGTTCAGCATCAGGACAACCCGCCGCTCCGCCTCCACCGGCCGGCCGTCGACGCTGACGCGCATCGTGGCGGGGTCGGTTCGGTGCTCGGGGTCGCGCACGACCCGCCCGTCCACGCTGACGCGCCCCTCGCGCACCAGCGCCTCGCCCTGCGTGCGCGAACAATAGCCGAGCTTGGACAGGACGCGCGCCAGCCCATGGCCGGTGCGCGCGCCAGAATTTGGAAGGCGCGGTTGAGGCCGGGCGGCGCCGGGGCGCGGCGGGGGCCGGCGTGTCACGGGAGGCTCTGGTGAAGCGGCATGGGCGGCTTCGTATCGCGAAGAGGCCCCATGCGCCAGTTGGGTCGAGCGATCTTCGCTCAGCCCGCCGCGTGGCGGCGCTCGGCCTCGGGCGGCTCGGGCGGGGCGGCGCCGTTCGGCTCCTCTCCGCTTAGCGCCAGGAGAGACTGGATGCGCTTGGCGAAGGCCTTGGGCTTTTCCTGGAGCAGGCGCTCGCAGCGGTGGATGGCGCTGGCACGAAGCTCGCTCTGGTGCCGGTCGAGAAGTGCCAGCACTACGTCGAGATCGGCCCGCGCGCCGAAGCTTTCGGGGTCGGCCGCCATTTCCGTGCGCAGCACGGCATAGTCGTGGTCGCGCCCGAGTTCCTCGGCCGCCGTCTCGGCCTCGACGCGCAAGGGGGCGAGGGCCTCGGGCCAGGCCGGTTCCAAAAGCTTGAAATGCATGGAGAGATATTTGATGCGCTTGCGCAGGTCGTGGAAGGCCTCCGCCTCGCCCTTGGCCAAGGCGATGCCCAGATCGGCCTGGGCGCGGGCGTAGTTGGCGCGCAGGCCTCGGCGCAGAACGGCCTCCTGGCGCTTGGGCGGCAGGCGGAAGCTCTCCGCCGTTTCGCGCCCTTCCTCTAGCGCAGCCACCGTCTCCGCCACATGCGAGCCGTCGTCGCCGAGCGCGGTCTGGGCGCTGTCGCGCTTCAGCTCCAGCGCGGTGCGCACCACGGCGAAGGATTGCGTTTCGACATCGCCGGCAAAGCGCTGCTCCAGCCCGTCCAGCGCCTCGATCAGCGCCGTGCGGTCCCGCACGCCCGACAGGAGCCGGGCGGCGTCGCGGAAGCGGACATTCTCTTTCGCCGCATAGGTCGGAGCGCCGGTGCGCACGAGGCGAAGGAGGCCGCGCAGCTTCTTCATGCGCTTGCGCGCTTCGTGGACGCCCTCGTGCCGGTCGCCGTCCTCGTTCGTCAGGTCGCGAATGGCCTTCTCGATCTGCTCGCCCGCGATGCGGCGCAGATTGGCGTCGAGGGGCGAGCGGGGGTTGAAGCGATAGGCCATGTCTGTCCCGTGCTGTTGCGGTTCAAGTTGCGGCTAAGGGCGGGCGTCCGGCCAGCGCCAGCGCGGCGTTGGTGTAGCGCCCGTCCTCGCTCACCTCGTCCCCCAGCCAGTCCGGCCGGGCGAAGGGATGATCCTCGTCGGGCAGTTCGATCTCGATCAGGACGAGGGGGGCGAGATCGCCGGAAAAGACGTCCACCTCCGCCGTCAGCGCGCCGAGCGGCACGCGGTAGCGCCGTTTCTGCAGCACGGCGCCGAGATGCGCCGCTTCCAGATCGTGCGCGTCGGCCAGCGGGATCTCGTATTCGAACTCGCCCCGCCGCATGCCGATGCCGCTCTTGACGGTCAGAAGGGCCTGGGTCTCGTTCTTGATCCGCACGCGCAGGCTGAGGCCCTCGCGAACGGCGAGATAGAACTGCCGGATCTCCGTTCCCTCGTCGGCCGCCTCGCGCCAGGCCTCGCCGCGTGACAGGAATTTGCGTTCGATTTCGGTGCCCATGATCGGAGAATGGCGTATCCCGGCGGGAAGGAAAGAGGGGCATGGGCGGATTCGAGCCCTTTGGCGGCCCATCTCCGCCAGACTACGCAAGCGGTAGGACAGGACGATGACGGATTGGACGCGCGAGCGGGCGAAGACATTTCTGGAAGGCGTGTTCGGAGCGGCGGTGCGCAGCGCCGACCCGAAGGCGGTGCTCGCCGGCTTCCTGCCGGACAAGCCGAAAGGGCGCTGCGTCGTGGTCGGCGCCGGCAAGGCGGCGGCGCTCATGGCGGCGGCGGTGGAGGAGGCGTGGCCCGATGTCGAGATCGGTGGCGTCGTCGTCACGCGCTACGGACACCGCGCCCCGACGCGGCGCATCGAGGTGCTGGAGGCCGCCCATCCCGTTCCCGATGCGGCGAGCGAGGCGGCGGCGCGGCGCATCCTGGCCGAGGTGCACGGGCTTGGGCCGGACGATCTCGTGCTGGTTCTCATTTCGGGCGGCGGCTCCGCGCTCATGGCCCTGCCCGCCGAAGGGCTGACCCTGGCGGACAAGAAGGCGGTGAACCGCCTGCTTCTCCAATCGGGCGCCGGGATTTCCGACATGAACCGGGTGCGCCGGCGCCTGTCGGGCATCAAGGGCGGACGGCTGGCGCGCGCTGCAGCGCCGGCCCGCGTCGTGACGCTGGCGATCTCCGACGTGCCGGGCGACGATCCGCGCACGATCGCCTCGGGGCCGACCGTGTTTGACCCCGAAGCAGGCGAGGATCTGAGCGCCCTAGCGGCGCGGCTCGGCCCTGGCCTGCCGGAGGCGGCGCGCCGGCGCCTTTCGGCCCCGGCCGAGCCGGGCGCGCCCTTTGCAGCCGACTATCGCCTGATCGCCACCCCGCAGATGGCGCTGGAAGCGGCGGCCGCGCGGGCGCGGGAGGAGGGCGTCGCCGCGCTCATCCTGGGTGACGCGCTGGAGGGCGAGGCGCGGGAGGCTGGCATCCTCATGGCCGGCATCGCGCGCTCCGTGCGCCGGCACGGCCATCCCGCGCCCATGCCGCTGCTGCTTCTGTCGGGCGGCGAGACCACGGTGACGATCGGGCAGGAGAGACCGGGGCGGGGCGGGCGCAACACGGAGTTTCTTCTGGCGCTTGCCGTGGCGCTACGCGGAGAGCCCGGCATTCATGCGCTAGCGGGCGACACGGACGGGATCGACGGGACGGAGGATGCGGCCGGCGCCTTCGTCGCGCCGGACACGCTCGCCCGGGCGCTGAGCGCGGAGCTCGACCCGGCGGATGTGCTGGCGCGGCACGATAGCTACACGCTGTTCGACAAGCTGGGCGACCTCATGCGCACCGGGCCGACCCTCACAAATGTCAACGATCTCCGCGCTATTCTCGTCGCCTAAGAGCGCCTAACTAAACCTCTGGGCGGAGATTGGTCGAGGGGTTTCCGTCGGGGACGAGGAGCGAAGCTTAAGTGATGCTGGCGGCAGGGCCAAGCATTCGCGACGAAGTCCACGGCGGAAAGAACCGACCAGCCGACCCCGCGAGGTTTTGTTAAGTGCTCTAAGAGTCCGTCCGGAAACTCATTCTGCTGAGGCGATGCGGCGAATGAGGACGTTCGCTGCGGCGGCATGGAGGAAGGCTGTCGACGAGGCGATCGTCGTCTCTGCATCCTTCCAGAGCCGCCGGTTGCGGCCGAGCCAAGCGAAGGTTCTCTCGACCACCCAGCGCCTTTGCTGCACAGCGAAGCCGATCTGGCCGGGTCTTGGTCGCACGATCTCAACCGGCACCGGACTGGTCCGGCGAACCCGTTCACCCTGATAGCCGCGATCGGCGAAGATGCGCTCGACGAAGGGGAAGCGGTTACGCGATGCGCGGGCGAGCGGACCGGCGCCGTCACGGTCCTGAACCGACGCTGCGCCAACGACGACTGTCAGCAATCGGCCGTCGGTATCGACCAGAGCGTGGCGCTTGCGACCGACGATCCGCTTGGCTCCGTCGTAACCGCGTGGCCCACCACTCTCGCAGGTTCGTGCCGTCTGGCTGTCCATGACTGCCGCGCTGGGCGAGGCTGGGCGGCCGCATCGTTCCCTATCGGCCAGAACCAGTCGATGGCCGAGGCCCTCGAACAGGCGCTCGTCACGGAACCGGCGGAACCAGTCCCAGACCGTGCTGCGCGGCGGGAAGTGGTCCGGCAGCATGCGCCACGGGCATCCGGAGCGTAGAATGAACAGAACCGCGTTGACGATCTCGCGCATCGGCCAAGCCCGAGGTCTGCCGGTCACGGCCGTCTTCGGCAGAACGGGTTCGATCAGCGCCCACTCGGCGTCCGTCAGATCGCTCGAATAGCGAAGATGGTCTCTGTTATGCTGGGCGCGGGTGGCTGGCGTCCACATGCTGGCTCCAACGAAGGCTTCGAACACCTCCACGGAATCAGCCCGACGCTGGCCACTCAACACTTTCCGGACGGGCTCTTAGACCCGGCCCGTCGCGGTTTTTCGTTGGCCACGATCATGGGAGGGAACGATGGCGTCCCGCCGCACTTTCAGAAGCGATCGAAGCGAGGGATCGGCGCTTTTGTGCCGCGCGCCCGTCGTCCGAAAAGGAAGTGAACCATGGCCAAGATCAAGACCCTCGAAGACGCCTTCCACGAGACGTTGAAGGACGTGTTCTATGCCGAGAAGCAGTCGGTTCGCGCCTTGAAGAAATCCGCCAAGGCGGCGCAATCGAACGAGCTGAAGCAGGCCTTCCAGACCCATGCCGACGAAAGCCAGACCCAGGTCGAGCGCCTGGAGCAGGTCTTCGAGATCATCGGCCGTAGTGCGCGGGCCAAGACCTGCGAAGCCATGCAGGGCCTGACCGCCGAGATGGAGGAGGATCTGGAGGATTTCGGCGGGACCGACGCCGCCGACCAGGTTCTCATCGGCTGCGCACAGGCGATGGAGCATTACGAGATCGCCCGCTACGGCCTGCTCAAGACCTGGGCGACCAAGCTCGGCTATGACGACGCGGCCGCCCTGCTCGACCAGACGCTGCAGGAAGAGAAGAAGACCGACGAACTCTTGAGCGAGATTGCCGGCGGGCTCGATTATGCCCGGCCCGAGGCGGCCGCCGCCTGAGGCGCAAGCTCTTCAAGTCTGAGCGATCGGCCCCGCGCGTCCCTTGGGAAGCGCGGGGTCTTTCGTTTGAAACTAGCGCGAAGGGTCAGCCCGTCTTGACCTCGTACCCCTCCGACGCCAGGACAGTCAGAAGCACGTCGGCACCGAAGGCGGGGTCGCGCTCCGGCAGATGAATGCGGCGAACTGGAATGCCTGCGATCGGGACCGACGAGGGCTCGGGCAGGCGCTCCAGACCCTCGCGGGCAGAGAGGTCCACCACGAGATCCACCCGTGCTTCGCCGGCAAAGGGCTGCCGGAGAAGGCCGACGCCGCGAATCTCGATGAGGCCGGCGATGGCGGGCGGCGCGAGTCCGAACACGGCTTCTCCCCGCACGTCCAGAAGCACCTGATCGTCCGCCACCAGCCGGGCGTCTCGGCCCGCCGCCTCCGCCCGGCGCAGAAGCGAGACGGCCAGCGAGGATTTGCCCGCGCCCGACGCACCCCGGATCAGCACGCCCCGCCCGTCCACCAGCACCAGCGTCGCGTGGAGATTGGGCGGGCTCATTCCTCGGCCGGCAGCGAGACGGTGAAGCGCGCCCCCGCCAGCGCGCCGTCGGGGCCGGAGATGTTCTCGGCCTCGATCGTGCCGCCATGGGCCTCGACGATCTGGCGCGAGATGGAAAGGCCGAGGCCGGAATTCTGGCCGAAGGACTCGGCGCCCGGCCGGTCGGTGTAGAAGCGCTCGAAGATGCGGTCGATCTTCTCGGCCTGGATGCCGGGTCCGTTGTCCTCGACGGTCGCGATCACGCGCCTGTTGTGCCGACGAAGGCGGATCGTGATCGTCCCTCCCGTCTCGGGCACGAAGGAGCGGGCATTGTCGATCAGGTTGGTGAAGACCTGGCTGAGGCGCAGGTCGTGGCCTGCGACCTTGTAGGTCTTGCCGGCCGGAAGAGCGCTGAGCTGAAGCTCGATGCGGGTGTCGCGCCCTTCCTTCAGATGCGCCCGCGCGCCGTCCACCACCGAGCCGATGAGGGCAGCGAGATCGACGCGGCCCATGACCTCGCGCGCCAGCTCCGCGTCGAGCCGCGAGGCGTCTGCGATGTCGGTGATCAGCCGGTCCAGCCGCTTCACGTCGTGCTGGATCACCGCGAGCAGGCGCTCGCGCGAGTTCTCGTTGCGCGCCAGCGGCAGGGTCTCGACGGCGGAACGAAGAGAGGTGAGCGGGTTCTTCAACTCGTGACTGACATCGGCGGCAAAGCTTTCGATCGCGTCCATGCGGGCATAGAGCGCGTTGGTCATGTCGCGGATGGCGGAGGCGAGATGGCCGACCTCGTCGGCGCGGTCCCCGAAATCGGGGATCTCCTCGCGCGCGTTGACGCCTCGGCGAACGCGGATCGCCGCTGCCGACAAGCGCCGCAGCGGCGTCGCGATCGTGGAGGCGAGGAGGATCGACAGGACTACGGTGACGAGGGCGGCCACCGCGAAGGTGCGCACGATCGCCATGCGCTCGGCCTGGACGATCTTATCGATGTCGCCGCCCTGCGTGGACAGGAGCAGAACGCCCAACACGGCGCGAAAACGCTGGATCGGCACGGCGACGGAGACGATCAGTTCGCCGTTCTCGGTGGAGCGTACGACAGTGGAGGGGCCACCGGTCAACGCGCTCATGACTTCCGGGTAGGTCGCGCCCGAGCCGCCCGGCGTTTCGCGGTAGACCGGCAGGTCGCCATGGCCGAACAGGCGCGCCGCTTGCGAGCCCAGCCATTCCATCGTGCTCTCGTCTTCCTTCTCCACCGGGGGCAGGGCGTAGCGAAGGATCTGGCCGCGCGAGTAGAGGTGGCGCGAGTCGAGAATGAGATTGGCGTCGCGGTCGTAGAGCCGCGCGCGCGTGCGCGTCGGCGAGATAAGCCGGCGAAGCAGCGGCGCGACGCGCTCTGGATTGATCGGAAAGTCGAGCGATTCCGACAGGTCGGGATTGGGCTGGAGCGTCGAGCCCGCCTGCATTTCCAGAAGCCGCTCGGGGTCGAGCGTGATGGAATTGGTCTCCACCGTGGCGGAGGAGGCGATGGCGCCGGCGATGATCTCGCCCTGCGTGAGCAGGCTTTCGACGCGCGCGTCGATCAACCCGGCGCGAAACTGGTTGAGATAGAGAATGCCGGAAACGAGGACGATCAGCGCGACGAGGTTGAGAAAGACGATGCGCCGCGTCAGCGAGGAGAAGATGGAATGGCCGAGCAGCCAGCGCAGGCGGATCAGGCTGCGACGCACGAAGGGCACGCGCCGCCAGCGCGGGCGCGACGAGGCGACCCGCCGCTGGGGCGGGCGCTCGGTCTCGCTGTCGGTCGTGCTTGCGGACAAGACGGCTTCCGTTCCGGTTCCGCCGTGGGGTGCTTCGCTCACACTTCGCGGAAGCGGTAGCCCACGCCGTAGAGCGTTTCGATCATGTCGAAATCGTCGTCGATCGCCTTGAACTTCTTGCGCAGGCGCTTGATGTGGCTGTCGATCGTGCGGTCGTCGACATAGACCTGCTCGTCATAGGCCGCGTCCATCAGGGCGTCGCGGCTCTTCACCACGCCCGGCCGCTGCGCCAGCGAATGCAGGATCAGGAACTCCGTGACGGTCAGCGTCACGGGCTGGCCCATCCAGGTGCAAGTGTGGCGCTCCTGGTCCATCACCAGCTGCCCGCGCTCCAACGAGGATTCCGGCAAAGGGCCGGTCTTGGCGCCAGGGGCGGAAGCGTCGCGCGGCTGGCCGCGCCGCAGGATGGCCCGCACCCGTTCCACCAGGAGGCGCTGCGAGAAGGGCTTTCGAATATAGTCGTCGGCGCCCATCTTGAGGCCGAACAGCTCGTCGATCTCCTCGTCCTTGGACGTGAGGAAGATCACCGGCAGGTCCGACTTCTGGCGCAGGCGGCGCAGAAGCTCCATGCCGTCCATGCGCGGCATCTTGATGTCGAAGATCGCCAGATGCGGAGGATGAGCGGACAAGCCCTCCAGCGCCGAAGCGCCGTCGGTGTAGGTCTCGACGCGATAGCCCTCGTTCTCGAGCGCGATCGAGACCGACGTCAGAATGTTCCTGTCGTCGTCCACCAGCGCAATCGTCGGCATGAACTTCCAACTCCATGTTCGTCCGCGAGGCGGAAGGGGTCTCCCGCTCGGACGGTGCCGTCCTGTGTCCGTGCCCCCAAGGCCTTCGGGATCGATCCCGCTGGCCCGGTCGCAAGGCCGAAAACGATTCGTCCCAGCCAAGTGCTTTGACAGTCAAATGTGGCGTTCGTGACACTTTTTCAAAGGTGGCCGGCGAAAGCGAGCGCTTTCGCGTGAAGCGGAGCCTCGAAGAACGCACGCGGGCAACGGTTTTGGTGGAGCGATGACAGGCCCAATGAAGTCTGCGGGAACGAAAACGGCCGGCGCGAAGCCGGCCGTGTGTCGATCAGAACCGGCCTTACCTCAGAGCGAGACCTTGACGTTCTCCGTCGTGTCGGGCTGCGGCTTCTGGCCGACATAGGCCTTGGCGAACTCCCAGGCCTGGGTCAGCTTGTTGGAGGTCACGTCCCAGATCTCCGCCTGCGAGGGGGAGACCACGAGCACGCCGACATTCGGCCCGTCCTTGCCCTCCGGCATCCAGGCCTCGGCCTCGTCGTCCCAGATCTCATCGATCAGCGCGCGGTCCTGGCTGACGCGCGCCGCGCCGGATACGGCGACATATTCGTCCGTCTGCACGAAGCTGAGCGCGACCTGCGACTCGGCCTCGACCTCGTCCACCTTGTGGGACGTGACGTCGGTGAGGAAGAGGATCTCGCCGCGCTGACGCGAGATGTAGGGGGCCATCGGGCGCGAGCGCAGCCGGTTGCCGTCGCGCGTCGTCACCATGCAGGTCGAGAAGTCTTCGGCCATGTCCCAGAACTTGTCGATCGCTTGCTCAGCCATGCGGTCTTTCCTTTTTCAGCCGTTTGATCGGGCTCGGGTAACGCCCATGATGGGCATCAACGCCGCACGCGCAAAAAGGTGCCGCGCCCTCCCGATGCGGCAGGTGCGAAAAAAATTTGACGCGGCAGAGAGGGTAAAAACCGGGGTTGAACCGATTTAGACTGGTTCTTGTCAATTCTAAACCGATTAAACTACTGATATTGCTTTCTTTTTAAGTTTTGTTCCTGTTGATGGCGTCTTGTTTCTCCGTTATCTCATCGTCGTGAAGCGGCGTTGCTTGCCGTTTCGTGACCAGGAGACGGACACGATGGAAGAAACCGGCATCCGCAATCCCCGCATCGGGCTCGAGTCGACGGGCCTTTCCGGCCTTGCTTCCGTGCGCTGGAATGTCGGCGAGGCCGAACTCGTCGAGACCGCGATCCAGCGTGGCGAGGGGCGGCTGACGGCTCATGGCGCCCTCGTGGTCACGACCGGCCAGCACACCGGCCGCAGCCCCAAGGACAAGTTCGTCCTGCGCGACGAGAACACCGATCCGCGCGTTTGGTGGGACAACAACAAGCCGATGGAGCCGGCGGCCTTCGAGCGCCTCTACGAGGACTTCAAGGCTCATGCCGTGGAGCGCGACGTCTTCGTGCAGGATCTGGTCGGTGGCGCCGACGAGAGCAACGCCATCCGCGCCCGGATCGTCACCGAATATGCCTGGCACTCGCTGTTCATCCGCAATCTTCTGATCCGTCCCTCGGCCACCGAGCTCGAAAGCTTCGTGCCCGACCTTACGATCATCGACCTGCCGTCCTTCAAGGCCGACCCGGAGCGCCATGGCTGCCGCACCGAGACGGTGATCGCCTGCGACTTCACCCGCAACATCATCCTGATCGGCGGCACGACCTATGCCGGCGAGATGAAGAAGTCGGTCTTCACGGTTCTGAACTACCGCCTGCCCGAGACCGGTGTCATGCCCATGCACTGCTCGGCCAATATAGGCGCGGGTGGCGACACGGCCGTCTTCTTCGGCCTGTCGGGCACGGGGAAGACCACGCTTTCGGCCGATCCGCACCGCACGCTGATCGGCGACGACGAGCACGGCTGGGGCGAGAACGGCGTCTTCAATTTCGAGGGCGGCTGCTACGCCAAGACGATCCGCCTTTCGGCCGAGGCCGAGCCGGAAATCTTCGCGACCACCCGCATGTTCGGCACGGTTCTGGAAAACGTCGTGCTCGACGAGAAGCGCGTGCCCGATTTCGACGACGGCTCGCTGACCGAGAACACCCGCGCCGCCTATCCCCTGCACTTCATTCCGAACGCCAGCGCGACGGGAAAGGGCGGCCATCCCAAGAACATCATCATGCTGACGGCCGACGCCTTCGGCGTGATGCCGCCGATCGCCAAGCTCACCCCTGCCGAGGCCATGTACCACTTCCTCTCCGGCTACACCGCCAAGGTGGCCGGTACGGAAAAGGGCGTGACCGAGCCGGAAGCCACGTTCTCGACCTGCTTCGGCGCGCCCTTCATGCCGCGCCACCCCGCCGAATACGGCAATCTCCTGCGCGATCTCATCGCGCGGCACGAGGTGGATTGCTGGCTGGTCTCGACCGGCTGGACGGGCGGCGCCTATGGAACGGGCAAGCGCATGCCGATCAAGGCGACGCGCGCCCTTCTAGCCGCCGCCTTGGACGGTTCGCTGAAGGAAGCCGAGTTCCGCACGGACGCGCATTTCGGCTTCCAGGTGCCCGTCGCGGTGCCGGGCGTCGACACGGCGATCCTCGACCCGCGCTCGACCTGGGCCGACCCCGCCGCCTACGACGCGCAGGCCCGGAAGCTCGCCGACATGTTCCGCCGCAACTTCGAGAAGTTCGAGCGGCATGTGGATGAGTCCGTGCTCGGCGCCGCCCCCGCCACCCTGCCGCTCGCGGCGGAGTGAGGCTTTGATCCGCTAGCGTCTTCTCTGGGAGGAGAAGCCGGAAGGGCTCGTGTCCGAAAAAGGACGCGGGCCCTTTCTCTTGTTGGCCCCTTGCTGCCACGTGGGGTGAGGGAGGCGGGCCGAGAGCCGCGCTTCTTGACAGGACGGCGCCCCTCGGGCGAACGGAAGCGGTGCCGGGGCGGCGCTTTCCGCTCGGCGGGCGTCCCAGCCGTAGGCTCCGTGGACCCCAAGTCGGGCCGGGCTCCGGGCAAAAAGTTGGAAAGACACGAGGATGCCGGATCGACGCCAAGCTCTCACTCCCCCCGCGCCGGACGCGGGCGACGCGGGCGAGGCGGCTTGGCGCTGTGGCGCGGAGGCCGGTCATGGAGCGTGAGGGGCAGGAGCGCAAAGGCCTTCGGGTCAACAGCCGCGTCGTGATTCCCGACGAGGAGTTGGAGGAAGTCTTCGTGCGCGCCGCCGGCCCGGGCGGGCAGAACGTCAACAAGGTGTCCTCGGCGGTGCAGCTGCGCTTCTTCGCCATGAGCTCCGGCGTGCTCGGCGAGGAGGCCAAGCTGCGTCTCATGCGGCTGGCCGGCCAGCGCGCCACCAAAGCGGGCGAGGTGCTGATCGAAGCCTCGCGCCACCGCACGCAGGAGCGCAACCGCGAGGACGCGCGCGAGCGCTTGGCCGATCTCGTGCGCGAGGCGCTGGTGCCCCCGCCGCCGCCGCGCAAGAAGACGCGGCCGACCCGAGGCTCGGTGGAGCGCCGCCTCGAAGCCAAGAAGGGCCGCTCCGACACCAAGCGGATGCGGGGCCGCGTTTCGGACTGAACGAGTTTGAGAAACGTTTCGGGCGCAGGCTGGTCGGAAGCCTCTTGAGGTGAGGGACCCCGCCTCTTGTCGCGAGCTGCTTCCTCCAAAACCTTCACTCACGGATTAAATCAAGATTCACCGTTTCGTGATCGTGATGGCGTGAAGCCGACCGCGTCCTGGCTCCGTATCTTCCACGACTTCCGCGTTGGAAGGTTCACCCAAGGAATCGCGACATGCTTCAGTCCTTCATTCGCTCCGCCGCGCTCGGTCTCGTGATCGCCGGCGGCGTCGTAGGCGCCAGCCATGCGCAGTCCGGCGCGTCGGTCGAAGTCGGCGGTGCGCCGATGTATGCCAACAAGACGATCGCCGAGAACGCGCCGAACGCCTCGAACCTGACGACGCTGGTCGCCGCCGTGAAGGCCGCCGGCCTTGTCGACACGCTGAACGGGGCAGGCCCCTTCACGGTCTTCGCGCCGACCAACGCGGCCTTCGAAAAGCTGCCCGCCGGCACGGTGGACACGCTGGTGAAGCCCGAGAACAAGGCCATGCTGACCAAGATCCTGACCTATCATGTGGTCCCGGCCAAGGCGACGTCGGAAGCCGCGATGAAGATGATCAAGGACGACGGCGGCAAGCATGTCGTGAAGACGGTCGAGGGCGAGAGCCTGACGCTCGCCATGAAGGGCGACAAGCTGACCGTGACCGACGCCAAGGGCAATGTCGCGACCGTGACGCAGGCCGACGTGATGCAGAAGAACGGCGTCGTCCATGTGATCGACACGGTGCTGATGCCCTGATCGGGTCTTAAGCCTCTTGGGGTCGGACTTTGGTTCGGCCCCCTGACAAACAGGCGCCTCGGGTCTCATATGGAGATGCGGGCGCCGATCCCGTTTTCGCAGATGCTTGATTTGGAGGCCGTCATGAATCGCCGCCGCTTTCTTCTGTCGGGTTCGCTGGCCGCTCTCGCCCTGGGCTCCGTCGGAGCTCTCTGGCGCGACGAGGCGGAGGCCGAGACCTTTTCTGTCACCTTCACAGAGCGCGAATGGCGCGCGCGCCTCAGTCAGGACGCCTTCGCCGTTCTGCGCCAGGAGGCGACCGAGCGCCCCTTCACCAGCCCGCTTCTCAACGTTCACGAGACCGGCCTCTTTCACTGCGCGGGCTGCGACAACGCGGTCTATTCCACCGAGGCCAAATACGATTCGGGCACGGGCTGGCCGAGCTTCTGGGATGCGATCGACGGCAGCATCGGCACCAAGACCGACTATGTCCTGGTCTATCCCCGCACCGAGGTTCACTGCGCCCAGTGCGGCGGCCATTTCGGCCACATCTTCGACGACGGCCCGCCGCCCACGGGCAAGCGCCATTGCCTGAACGGCGTCGCCCTGCGCTTCCAGCCGAGCGACACCCAGTCCTGACGCGGGGCGTTATCCCTCCGTCAAGCTTTCGGGTTCTTCATGGAGAGGCGCGAAGGGTCGCGCATTGAAGCGGGCCCCTGGCGCAACCATATTCGGTACGGATCGATTGTGGCCGCCAATATGGGGCCGCAGTCGATAAGTCGCTTGAAACAAGGGCTTGCCGAGACATGAACAGGTTCACGCCATTTTCCAGCCCGTTGCTGCTCGGCTTCGACGGGGTGGAGCGGACACTCGAGCGTTTGGGGAAGGGCAGCGATGGCTACCCGCCCTTCAATATCGAGCGGATCGGGATCGAAGCCAAGGACGGGGCGCCCGGCGGACATGGCATCCGCATTACCCTGGCCGTGGCCGGCTTCCGGCCCGAGGACCTGGAAATCACGACCGAAGAAAACCAGTTGACCATCCGGGGCTCGCAGAGCGACCGGGCGGACCGCGAATTTCTGCACCGGGGCATTGCGTCGCGCCAGTTTCAGAAGAGCTTTCTCTTCGCAGACGGCATGCGCATCCTGGGCGCGCAGCTGAAGAACGGACTGTTGATGGTGGACCTGGTCAAGCCTGAACCAGAGCGAGTGGTGAGGAAGATCGCGATCGCCGTGGAAGAATGAAACCCGCCGACCCGATCGTCCGTTTGTTTTCGAAGGAGATGTTCATGACCATCACGAACCACGATTCGAACGCACTGTCCCAGTCCGATCTCGCCGCGCTCGGCGAAGGCCACCTGGCCTATCTCCGCCGCATGTCGTCCGACGATATCCGAGCCCGTTTCCCGTCCGCGCAGTCAATCCGCCCGGGCCTGAAACTCTGGGCGCTGTTCTCCGCCGACGGCACGCCGTTGGCAGTCTCCGACGACCGGGGCTCGATCCTGGCCAGCGCGACGGAGAACGAACTCCTGACGGTGAGCCTCCACTGAAGGCTCCGCTTCCCGGGCATGGCGCCGGGACAGCGCCATGCTTGAAGCCGGCCCCCGTGGCCGGCTTTTTCATGTCTGGGCGCCGGGTTGAGCTTTCCAGCCCTTGGGCCTTTTCAGGCGTTGGATTCGACCTGCGTCATGAGGTGATGCAGCGCCGAGGCGTCTCGGCCGGCGCGCAGGTCCGTCACCGTGCGCGGGTTGCGCAGCATGCGGGCGATCTTGGACAGGGCCTTCAGATGGTCGGCGCCCGCCGACTCGGGCGCAACCAGAAGGAACACGAGGTCCACCGGCTGGTCGTCCATCGCTTCGAACTCCACGGGCTTCACCAGCCGGGCGAAGACGCCGCGAATGCGCGACAGGCCGGCGAGCTTGCCATGCGGAATGGCGATGCCGTTGCCGATGCCGGTGGAGCCCAGCCGCTCGCGCTGGAGAACGGTCTCGAAGATGGTGCGGGCCGGCAGGCCCGTCAGCTCGGCCGCCCGCTCCGACAGGTCCTGCAGAACCTGCTTCTTGGAATGGGAGCGAAGGGCGGGCAGAACGGCGTCCTCGGTGATCAGATCGGCGAGATCCACGATGAATGGCCTTCCACATCGCCCGGCCCCGGGAGGCCAAAAAGCCCGGCCGCGCGATTGCCCGGCCGGGTTTTGACAGGTCGAGGCGGAAGCGGCGCTAGTGCGCGCGCTTCCGCCTGCTGAAGTTGTGGGGGAATATCAGGCTTCGACCCGCACTGTCGAGGGGTCGATCCAACCGACGTTTCCATCCGGGCGTCGATAAACGATATTGACCGTGTCGTTCGCGCCGTTGCGGAAGATCACCAGCGGCCCGTCGCGGCGGTCGAGCTCCATCACCGCGTTGGCCACGCTCATCGTTCCGACGCGCAGCGAGGTCTCGGCGATCACGGCCGGGGCGAAGTCCTCGGCGATCTCCTCTTCCTCGTCCGGCACGGCGCTCATGACGGTGTAGGCGACATCGCGCGAATTGTTGGCGTTGCCTTTGTGGTCCTTCAGCCGGCGCTTGTAGCGGCGCAGACGCTTCTCGACCTTCTCCATCGCTTCGATGAACGAGGATTCGGGATCATGCGACTCGGCGGTCGCCTGGAAATAGACGCCGCTGTCGAGATGAAGCGTGACGTCCGCGCAGAAGCGGGCGGAATCCTTGGAGATGACGACGGCCCCGGTGAAATTGCCGTCGAAATATTTGGCGACCTGATCGTTCAGCCTCTCCTCGATCCGAGTGCGAAAGGCTTCTCCGACATCCATATGCCGGCCCGATACACGAATTGCCATTCGTTTCTCCCTTCCTAACGTCCAGCGGCCGGTCTCCATTGATGAACCTCCGGCCCGCCGTCTCTTCCAAGACGTTGGGAAGCCTTTGGTTCCGGCCGCTCGGAACCGTCACATTCCAGCGCAAAACGAGGGCCAGGGAAAGACTTGATCTCTGCCGCGAGTGGCGCGAGACTTCGCGCCAAAGGCGCGGCAATCGTAGGCTGTACAGGCAGTCAGGACGGCTTAATTTTCACCGCGCTTAGCGTTCGACGCGGTCGCGAGCGAACCCGATTACTAAGAGGTGTGGGCGCGGTCAGCCGGCGAGGCGGCGGGCGTTCAGTTCGCGGCGGCGCTGCACGGAGGAGGGCAGGCCGAGCGCCTCGCGATATTTCGCCACCGTGCGCCGGGCGAGTTCCACGCCTTCCGTCTTCAGCCGCGCGGCGATGTCGTCGTCGGACAGGACAGCGTCCACCGTCTCGGCCGCGATCATCCGCCCGATGCGCAGCTTCACGCTTTCGGCCGAATGCGCGTCGCCGCCGCCCGAGGCCGCGATCGCCACGGTGAAGAAGAACTTCATCTCGAACGTGCCGCGCGGCGTCGCCATGAACTTGCCCGCCGTGACGCGGCTGACCGTCGATTCGTGCAGGCCCAGCGTCTCGGCGATGTCCATCAGCGTCATCGGGCGCAGGCCGGCGATGCCCTGGGCCAGGAACCCGTCCTGCCGCCGGACGATCTCGCCCGCCACCTTCTGGATCGTGCGGGCGCGCTGCTCCAACGAGCGTTGCAGCCAGTTGGCCGATTGCTGGCAATTGGTGAGGAAGCCGCGCTCGTCACCCTTCAAGACCGAGGCGGGGGCGAGGCTGGCCGGCGCGCGCACCGACAGGCGCGGAAAGGCGGCGGGGTTCAGCTCGGCCTGCCAGCCGCCGCCCGAAACATCCTCGCGCACGACGATGTCGGGCGTCACCGGCGCGGCGTCGGGCTCGCCGAGGCCGGCGCCCGGCCGAGGGTCGAGCGTGCGGATCTCAGTCAGCATGTCCGCCACGTCCGACTCGGTTTCGCCGGTCAACCGGGCAAGGGCGGCGAAGTCGCGCCGCGCCAAAAGCGGCAGATGCGCGAGCACGCAGGCGATCACAGGATCGAAGCGGCCGCGCCGGCGCAGTTGGATCGCCAGACATTCCGCCAAGTCCCGCGCGAAAAGGCCGGCCGGCTCGGCCGAGGCCTGGAGCCGTTCGAGAAGCGCTGCCGCCTCGCTCTCGTCCAGTCCGAGTTCGCCCGTGCGCTCGGGCAGACCCTCGGCGAGATAGCCGGCTTCCGTGAGGTCGCAGAACAGGGCTTGCGCAAGCGCCCGCTCGCGCGCGTCGCGGAACGTGTCGCAGATTTCACCGAGCGCATGGTCGCGCAGCGAGCGCGGCCCTTCGCCCAGGCGATCGGTGCCGTCGTCCTCGGCCACAAAGCCGGAAAGAACGAGCCCTTCGCCGGTAAAGGCGAGATCGGGAGCCGCTTTGTCCTCGCCGTCGCCCGTGCGCTCGGCCGCATCCGCGAAGACCTCGGCATTGTCGCTCGCGCCGGTGAGGGGCGTGATGTCGCCGGGCTCGGCTGGGCCGGCGTCGGGCGCGTCCGCACCCTCGCCAAGCGGCGCGGCGCCCGAGCCGGGCTCCAGCTCGATCAGCGGATTGGCCTCGGCCTCGCGCTCCAGAAAGGCCTGGAGCTCGGCGTGTTGAAACTGAAGAAGCCGGATGGATTGGAGAAGCTGCGGCGTCATCACCAGCGACTGGCTTTGACGCATCTGGAGGTTCACGGACAGATTCACGATGCTCCCCTCCCATGCCGCCGGGCCGCGCGTCGTCGGCCCTTCAAGCCTCGCGCAAGCCTCTTTCCATGCCCTGCAGGAGACTGGTCCGCAACTTGCTTGTCAAGGGGAAGGGCGGGCCGTCCTGGCGCTCGGAGACTGTTTGACAACTCGGCGGCGGAGGGCCCCCGAGCGATTTTTTCGACGTTCGCGAGGCGCCAACCGCAGTCGATGCTGGCGGCATCGGCGAGGATTGGCAACGGTCCATACGGACGGGCGAGATAGATTTCTCGCCCTGGGGCGACGGCGGAAAAGCGCCGGTGGACCGACCCGTCCGGGTTGTTAAACAGTCTCTTAGTAAGTGAACTGTTCGCCGAGATAGATGCGACGCACGTCGGCGTCCTCGACGATTTCCTGCGGCGAGCCGTGGGTCAGCACCGCGCCGGCATGCATGATGTAGGCGCGGTCGATCAGGCCCAGCGTCTCGCGCACATTGTGGTCGGTGACGAGCACGCCGATGCCACGCCGGGTGAGATGGCGCACCAGTTCCTGGATGTCGGCCACCGCGATCGGATCGACGCCCGCGAAGGGCTCGTCGAGCAGCATGAAGGTGGGGCGGGAGGCCAGCGCGCGGGCGATTTCGCAGCGCCGCCGCTCGCCGCCCGAAAGCGCCGTGGAGGGCTGCTTGCGCAGATGCGCGATGCGGAACTCCTCCAAAAGCGCGGTGAGCTGGCGCTCGCGCTCGGCCTTGTCGGGCTCCACCATCTCGAGCACGGCGCGAACGTTGTCCTCCACCGAGAGGCCGCGAAAGATCGAGGCTTCCTGCGGGAGATAGCCGATGCCGAGCCGCGCGCGGCGATACATCGGCACCTGCGTGATGTCGTGCCCGTCGAGCTCGATACGCCCTCCATCCACCGGCACGAGCCCGGTGATCATGTAGAAGCAGGTGGTCTTGCCGGCGCCGTTCGGGCCCAGGAGGCCGACGGCCTCGCCCCGCCGCACGGCGACATCGACCGAATCCACGACGCGCCGGCCGCGATAGGTCTTGGTGATGCCGCGCGCCACCAGCGTGCCCTCGGAAGGGTGGCGAAGCGCGGCGGTGGCGGAAAGATCCATGGGGTCGAGCAAGCGTTGTCCGTCCGCGAAAGGGGAATGCCGGAGGGCCGGGGCCATAAGGGGAGACCGCCCTTGCGAGCGGCCTGTCGCGCCCCTGAAGGGCGATTTTGCGGCGGGGGACTAGCGCCCGGCGGCCGGCTGCTGGCCGGCGCCCGGCGACAGCAGCATGCGCACCCGCCCGCCGCCCTGGCCGCCGCCCGGCGCGCCGCCGCAGTCGCGGCTCTGGAGGCGCGCCACGCCGGTTTCCATCTGGATGCGCAGAATGCAGCCCGTCGCGACGTTCTTGCCCTGACTAAGCACGACATTGCCGCTGAGCACGGCGACCTGCGTCGCCATGTCGAAATCGGCCCGGTCGGCGGTCGCCACCTGGTCGACGGACTTGATCGTCACCTTGCCGGTGGCTTCCAGCTTGGAAATGTCGCCCGAGCCGCCCGGCATGTTGGAGCGCGTCGCCGCCGGCTGCGCCTTGGCCCCCGCGGCGCCGTCCTGCTTGCGGACATAGTGGACGAGAAGCTTCTCGGCGTTCATGGAGGTCTGGCCCTGCTGGACGCTGACATCGCCCGAGAAGGTGGCGAGCGACTTGCCGTCGTCGACGTCGAGCTGGTTGGACTCGATGGCGATCGGCTGGTCGCCCTGCACCTGCAGGCCGCCGAAGGAATTGCCGAAGCCCTGCGACTGGGTCTGGGCCAGCGCCGCGCCGGACAGGGCGGCCCCGGACAAGGAGAGCGAGCCGGCCAGGGCCAGGAGCACGGCGCGGGAGCGAAGGGTCGGGGTCATGGGCTGGGCTCGCTGGTGTTGGACGCGGCGGCGGGGGCTTCGGCCCCGTTGGAGGCGGTGGGAAGAAGGGTCAGCTTGACGCGGTCCCGAAACGAAATCTGCTTTCCACGATCGGAGATCACCACGTTGCCCGCTTCCAGGCGCTGATTCGGCGTCGCGATCTCGACCGGGCCGGACCCGGTCAATTGTCCATCCTGAAGCGAAACGTCGGCGCTCGCCAGCTTGATGCGGATGCCGCTCGTGGTTTCCACGGTGATGTCGTCGTAAAGCCGCAGCACTTCGGTGCGCGTGTCGTAGCGCCCCTTGGCCGCGTCGAGCTGGGCCTTGGTGCTGTCGTCCACCGTCAGGTTGGCCCGGACCCGCTCCAGATCGACCCCCGTGCCGCCCAGCGTCTGAATCGCCCGGTCCGCCAGCATGGAATAGGGCCGGTCGCGCCCGTCGACGCCCGACAGGCGCGGGTCGGACATGACGAGGCGCCCGTCCTGGATCGAGGTGGAGGCGAAGGCGAGGTCGCCGGGAATGCTGCGCGCCGCCCAGGTGACCACGAGGCCGGCGGCGACGATCAGCGTCGCAACCGTGGGAAGACCGATCTTCAGCCAGCGCACGAGTCGCGAATGCCGATTCGCGCGGCGGAACTCGCGCTCCCGCCGCGCGCCGCGCGTGGCATCGGGCGCGGCGGCGAAGGCGTGGAGGCGCGGGTCGTCGGCGAAAGGGGGCTGGTCCGGGCTAACCTGCAATGGAGTTCGATTCCTCGCATGGCGCGAAAACGCGCCCGGCCATTGGGGATCGGCCGGGGCGTCCTGCGGTCAATCAACGTATCGCGTCGTATCTATAAGTGATATGGGGTTTTTGCATGGTTAAGCGGCGGCTATCGCACGGCATCGCGCTCGCGAACAAGAATGCCGCCGCGAGCGGTGGCGGCTTGGCAGCGTGCCGCCCGCATGGCATCGCCTTGGGCACAGGCGGCGGGCCTTTCGCGCTCGCCCGGATTGCGAGCGGAGCGGACCCATGGATGCGGACGGCATGATCGATCGGCGGCGCCTGCGCCGCAAGCTCGGCTTCTGGCGGATCGTCGCGCTGCTCGTGGCCGCCGGCGCGGTGCTGGCCCTCACCTATGCCAGCGGCTGGCGCCCCGGGCGTTTGGCCGGTCCCGGCCCCGACCAGATCGCCCGCGTCGAGGTCACCGGCCTCATCACCGAGGATCGCGACCGGCTGGAACTTCTCGAAAAGTTGAAGACCGATCCGCGCGTTCGCGCCGTCATCATACGCGTCAACTCGCCCGGCGGCACCACGGTCGGCGGCGAAACGCTGTTCGAGGCGATTCGCGATCTGGCCGCCGTCAAGCCCGTGGCGGCCGAGGTCGGCACGCTGGCGGCCTCCGCCGGCTACATGGTCGCCATGGCGACGGACCGGGTGGTCGCGCACCAGTCCTCGATCGTCGGCTCCATCGGCGTGATCTTCCAATATGTCGACGCCTCGGTCCTGCTCGGGCGAATCGGCGTGGAGGTCAACGCGGTGAAGTCCTCGCCGCTGAAGGCCGAGCCTTCGCCCTTCGCCCCCGCAGCCCCCGGCGCACGCGAAATGATCGGCCGTCTGGTGAACGATTCCTACGACTGGTTCGTGCGCCTCGTGATGGAGCGGCGCGGCCTGCCGGAGGAGGAGGCGCGGCGCCTGGCCGACGGTTCCGTCTTCACCGGCTCGCAGGGGCTGAACAACAAGCTGGTGGACGCGCTGGGCGGCGAGCGCGAGATCCGGCGCTGGTTGGAAAGCGAGCGCGGCGTGCCGGCCGGCCTCGAGATCGAGGACCGCGAGCCCGAAAAGGACGGCTGGGGCCTCTTCGGCTCCGCCCGCTCGGCCTTGTTCGGACTGTTCGGCCTCGATCCCACGGCCACCGATCTCGTTGAGGCGCTCACCGGATCGGGAGGGCACCTTGACGGCATGGTGTCGCTTTGGCAACCTCCGCGCCACTGAAGGCGAAGTGGCGGGAGGCTCCGCTTTGCGATTGGAAACAAAGGTTTGCGCGGCCGAGGCGCCGCCTGCCCAGACCCAGCAGCCCAGCCTCCCGAGGAGCCCGCGTTGATCAAATCCGAACTCGTGCAGATCATCGCCAGTCGCAATCCGCATCTCTACCAGCGGGATGTCGAGACCATCGTGAACGCGATCTTCGACGAGATCACGCAGGCGCTCTGCGACGGCAACCGCGTGGAACTGCGCGGCTTCGGCGCCTTTTCCGTCAAGAACCGCCCGCCGCGCGCCGGCCGCAACCCGCGCACCGGCGAATCGGTGGAGGTCGAGGAGAAGTGGGTTCCCTTCTTCAAGACGGGCAAGGAACTGCGCGAGCGGCTGAACGGCTGATCGGTGTGAAGCCGAGGGCGGGATCGCTTGGCCGATCCGGCCCCTGGTCGAGCGTACGCCCCAGGGCTAGCCGACCGCACGCGCCGGGCGGATTGACCTCTCCCTCGCGATGCATCATTTGCGGGCCAGCCGCTTGCTTGTTCGGGGCGGCGCCCCATGCTTTCCCAGGGCGTATTCCAAGGTTCGAAGTGGCCACCTGATGATCCTGAAGATTCTTTCCTTCCTCATCCTCGCGCCGCTGGCGGTGCTGCTCGTGGTGTTCTGCGTCGCCAATCGCGAGGCGATCAACGTGTCGTTCGATCCGATCGGCACGCTGCCGCAGTTCGCCTTCCAGGCGCCGCTCTTCGTGCTGCTTCTTTCGGCGCTGATCCTCGGCCTCTTGCTCGGCGGGCTCGGCACCTGGATGACGCAGTCTCACTACCGCGCCAAGGCGGCCAACCGCCGCCGCGAGATCGAGAACCTGCGCCACGAGGTGGACCTGTCGAACGAGCGCCTGCGCCGCCTGCGCGAGGAGCGCGAGCGCGATCTGGCCGCGCAGGCGCAGTCGAGCGCCCCGGCCCTCGCCGCGCCCGGCCATTCCACGCGGGCTCTCGCCAGCCCGTCCGTCGCGGCCTGATCCGTTATACTTCTCAGCGGGGAGGCGGAGCGATCCGCCTCCCCGTTTGCATGAGGGTAAGGTCTTTCAAGCCTCCGCCGGCTCCGTGACGGCGGCCGATGTGTCGCCCGCGACTTGAGCGGCGAAGCAATCGAAAAACTGGTTGGCGAATTTCTTGGCGGTGGAATCCACCAGCCGCCCGCCGAGCTGGGCGATCTTGCCGCCGACCTTGGCGTCCACGTCGTAGCGCAGCACGGTCTCCGCGCCGTCTTCTTCCAGTTCGACATGCGCGCCGCCCGAGGCGAAGCCGGCAATGCCGCCCTTGCCCTCGCCGACGATGGAATAGCGCCTGGGCGCCTCGACATTCTCGATGCGCACGACGCCCGTGAAGGTCGCCTTGACCGGACCGACCTTGGCGACCACGGTGGCCGACATCTCGTTCTCGCCCGTCATCTCCAGGCTCTGGCAGCCCGGGATGCAGCTCTTCAGAACGGCCGGATCGTTCAGCATCGCCCACACGGTCTCGCGCGGCGCGGCCAGCCGATATTCGCCTTTCAGGTCCATGATCATCCTCCCTGGCGCCGCCCCATCTTCGAACGCCCCGTTTGAAGCGGGTGGGTGCGGCCAGACGAAGAATACGCCCGATCCGCCGCTTGCCAAGCGCCGGCGCGCGCTCCACCCTTTCGCGAGCGTTTGCGGAAAAACGCTCCCATGCGCTATGAGCCGGCGATGACGAAGAACAGGACTCCCCGGTCCGGCGCGCCCAAGCGCCCCGGCCGGCCCGCCGGCGCCAAGGGTGCCGGCGCACCAGACGCCAAGCGCCGGCCCGAGCGCCAGGACGGGCGAGACGCGGCGCGAGACCCGGCCAAGTCCGAGGCCGGCCGCGAGCGCCGCTTCGCGTCCAAGCGCCCCGAATCCTCGCAGCGTTCCCAAGCGTCCGATCGCTCCGAAGCGCCCCACCGATCCGAATCGTTCGAGCGGTCCGGCTCCCGCACCGATGCGGCCCGGCATGCCGCCGACGCCGCGCCCGCGCCGCGCCTGTCCACCGAGGAGCTCGGCCGCGAAGGCCGGCGCGACCGCGCGGCGGTGGAATGGCCCATCGGCGAGCGCCCGAGCTTTCGTGCGCCGGTGATCCTCACCGTCGAGCCGGGGGCGGACTATGCGCTTCTGGATTCGGGCGACGGCGAAAAGCTGGAGCGCTACGGCTCGCTCACCATCCGCCGGCCGGAGAACCAGGCGATCTGGCCGCGCCGCGCGGGCGCGGACTGGGAAGGGGCCGACGCGGTCTTCACCGGCGACACCGACGAGGAGGGCACCGGGCGCTGGCGCTTTCCCAAGGACACGCTCGGCGAAACCTGGCCGATGCGCCAGGACGGCATGCCCTATCTCGGCCGCTTCACCTCGTTCCGCCATGTCGGCGTATTTCCCGAGCAGGCCGTCCACTGGCGCTTCATGACCGATCTTGTCGAGAAGGCGGGACGCCCGGTGCGCGTCCTCAATCTCTTCGGCTATACCGGCCTTGCCTCGCTGCTCGCCGCGCGCGCCGGGGCAGAGGTGACGCATGTCGACGCCTCCAAGCGCGCCATCGGCTGGGCGCGCGAAAACGCCGAGCTGGCGGGCTTGGCCGACAAGCCGATCCGCTGGATCTGCGAGGACGCGGTTCGCTATGCCGAGCGCGAGGTGAAGCGCGGCACGCGCTACGACATCGTGCTTCTCGACCCGCCCAAGTTCGGCCGGGGGCCGAAGGGCGAGGTCTGGCAGATTTTCGAGGATCTGCCCTATCTCCTGATGCTGATGCGCCAGCTCCTGTCGGCGGATCCGCTGGCGCTGGTGCTCACCGCCTATTCCATCCGCTCGTCCTTCTATTCGCTGGCCGCCCTGATGGGCGAGCAATGCCGGGGCCTCGGCGGTGCGATCGAATCGGGCGAGCTCGTCATTCGCGAAGCGGGCGACGACGCCCGGCTTCTGTCCACTTCGCTCTTTTCCAGATGGGTGTCCGCTTGAGCCGAGACCGCGACGATGCGCCTTCCGACCCGCCCGTGCGCCGGCCCGACACGGTGGCACCCGGCCGGGTGAAGGAGGTGACGAGCGTTTCCAACCCGATCGTCAAGGATATCCGCAATCTCGCCCTGAAGAAGCATCGCGAGGAGACCGGGCTGTTCCTCGCCGAGGGCTTGAAGCTGGTGCTGGACGCGCTCGACGCCGGCTGGCGCATCGAGACGCTGATCGCGGCCAAGACGCAGCTCCACACCGAGCTTCTGCAGAAGGCCGCCGCGCGCACCGTGGCGCTGGGCGCCGACGTGCTGGAGGCCAGCGACAAGGTGCTGGCCGCCGTCGCCCGGCGCGACAATCCGCAAAGCGCCATCGGCGTGTTCCGCCAGCGCCTGCACCGCACCGACCAGATCGATCTCGGCCGCGACGGGCTGCTCGTCGCGCTCGACCGGGTGCGCGATCCCGGCAATCTCGGCACGATCCTGCGCACGGCCGACGCGGCCGGCGCCAAGGGCGTGGTGCTGATCGGCGAAAGCGTCGATCCCTTCTCGCTGGAGGCCGTGCGCGCCACGATGGGCTCGATCTTCGCCGTGCCGATCGTGCGCATGCGCGAGGAGGAGTTCCTGCGCTGGCGCTCCACCTTCAAGGGTCTGGTGGTCGGCACCCATATGAAGGGCGCGGTGGATTTTCGCGAGCCCGCCTATGGCAAGCGGCCGACCGCGATCGTGATGGGCAACGAGCAGAGCGGCCTGACGGAGGCTCTGGCCGGCGCCTGCGAAACGCTGGTGCGCATTCCGCAGGTCGGCCGGGCCGACAGTCTCAATCTGGCGGTGGCCACCGGGCTGATGATCTTCGAGGCGCGGCGCGGGAGCCTCAAGCTGTGAACCGCCTCGTTCCCAATCTGGCGCTCGTCGCCTTCTTCGCCGCGATCGACCAGATGGTGAAGCTCGCCGTGGTGCGCACGATGGCGCTGGGCGAGTCGATCGAGCTTCTTCCCTTTCTCGCGCTCTACCACGCCCGCAACGAGGGCATCGCCTTTTCCATGCTGGATGGGTTCCACGATGTCGGCCTTGCCGCCATCTCGGTGCTGGTGCTTCTCTTCGTGGTCTGGCTCTGGTGGAACACGGCGCCCGAGCGCAAGCTCACCCATATCGGCTTCGCGCTGATCGCGGGCGGGGCGATCGGAAATCTGATCGACCGGGTGAATCTCGGCTATGTCGTGGACTATATCCTGTTCCACACGCCGGTCTGGAGCTTCGCCGTGTTCAATCTGGCGGACAGTTTCATCACGATCGGCGCGGCGCTGATCCTGATCGACGAGTTCCTTGTGGCGCGCCGGCCCAAGACATCGGACGGGACGGCGGCGAACGATAAGACCTGACGACACCTTCGGGAGAGCTGGCATGGCGGGCGAGTTTCGGGCGATCCGGCTGCAAAAGGGCGAGGGCGGCGAAACGCTGGTCGAGGAGGTCGTGCTCACCCCGGCCGACCTGATGGACGGCGACGTGGACGTGGCGGTCGAGGCCACCACGATCAACTACAAGGACGCGCTCGCGCTGACCGGTCGCTCGCCCGTGGTGCGGCACTGGCCTATGGTGCCGGGCGTCGATCTCGCCGGCACGGTCGCCGCCTCCCGCTCGCCTCTCTGGCGAGAGGGCGATAAGGTGGTGCTGAACGGCTTCGGCCTCGGCGAAACGCATTGGGGCGCCTATACCGGCCTTGCCCGCGTGAAGGCGGACTGGCTCGTGGCTTTGCCGGCGCGCTTCTCGGCGCGGGATGCGATGGGCCTCGGTACAGCCGGCTACACGGCGGCGCTGTCCGTCCTGGCGTTGGAGCGTTTCGGGCTGACGCCCGAGCGCGGCCCGGCTTTGGTGACCGGCGCTTCCGGGGGCGTCGGCTCGGTCGCCGTCGCGCTTCTGGCTCGGCGCGGCTGGCATGTCGTCGCCTCCACCGGCCGCCCGGAGGAGGGCGAGTGGCTGCGCGGGCTGGGGGCCGCCGAGATCATCGAGAGGGGCGAGTTGTCGGGGCCGGGCAAGCCGCTGGCGCGCGAGCGCTGGGCTGCGGCTATCGACAGCGTCGGCTCGCACACGCTCGCCAATCTCCTGTCCATGACGAAGCGGGACGGGGCGGTCGCCGCCTGCGGCCTTGCTGGCGGCATGGACCTGCCGGCAAGTGTCGCGCCCTTCATCCTGCGCGGCGTCGCGCTTCTGGGCATCGATTCCGTCTACGCTCCGCAGGCCGAGCGCCGCCGGGCCTGGGACAGGCTGGCCGAAGATCTCGACCCGAGTCTCCTGGCGGATCTCGTCACCGAGATCGGCTTTGCCGACATCGTGCCCACCGCGCGCCGGCTTCTGGATGGCGGCGTGCGCGGCCGGGTCGTGGTCGCCGATGTCGCGGAGGCGACGCGTGTGGCGGACGGATGAATGTCGCAGAGGCAACAACCGCGTGACCGTTTGCGTCCCACTATGGTTTACGTCATGAAAGAGTCGCGAGCACGGCATATGGCAGTTGCTGTCAGGAACAAGGGCCGGAGGACGATCGAATGGGTGCTTTCAAGCATATCGACGTGACGCAGGCACAACCCGTTCGGCTGCGGCAGCCGTTCGGCGTCCGCATCAAGCTCGGCCGCCCCGCCCCCTTCGATCCGTTGGCTCCCGTGCTCGGTCGCCTCTGCGAGCTGGAGGTGCGCCTAGCGCGCTCGCGCGCCGAGCTGCGCGAGGCACAGCAGCTGCGCTACAGCGTCTTCTACGAGGAGATGAGCGCCAAGCCCACCGCATTCCAGCGGATGACGCGGCGCGACCGCGACGGCTTCGACAAGTTCTGCGACCATCTTCTCGTGATCGACACGACCCGGCCCGCCGGCTCGCGCATCGTCGGCACCTATCGCCTCCTGCGCCAGGAAAAGGCGGCGCTGGCCGGCGGCTTCTACACGGCCGGCGAATTCGAGATCGACGCCCTGGTCGGCCGCCATCCCGGCGCGCGCTTCCTGGAGCTCGGCCGCTCCTGCGTGCTCAAGAGCTATCGCGGCAAGCGCACGGTGGAACTGCTCTGGCAGGGCATCTGGGCCTATGTGAAGCAGCACCGGATCGACGTTCTGTTCGGCTGCGCTTCGCTGAGCGGCACCGATCTCGCCGCGCTGGAGGCCCCGCTCGCCTTTCTGCGCGACCACGCCCCGGCGCCCGAGGAATGGCGCGTCGCGGCGGTTTCGGGTCGGCGCGCCCGCGTCGGCTCCACCGTCGCCTGCCTCGACGCCAAGCGCGCGCTGGGCGGCCTGCCGCCGCTTCTCAAAGGGTATCTGCGCCTCGGCGGCTATGTCGGGGAGGACGCGGTGGTGGATCATCAGTTCGGCACGACCGATGTCTGCGTCGTGGTGCCGGTGAAGAACATCAACCCGCGCTACATCCAGCATTTCGGCGCCGAAGGCACGCGCTTCGCTGCCTGAGGACGCGTCGCGTCGCATGCCGGCATCTCGTATCGCTCGCGGCATGCGGCGCTTCGGCAAAGGGTCTGGCCTCGCCGGTCTGGCGGCGGGGTCGCTCAGCTTCGCTCCGCGCCCTTCTCCTTCGCCCCGTTTCTTTGCCGGCAAATGATCGTGTTCCCGCCTGGGCGTATGCGCGGCCCCAGAGGTGCGAAAGGATGCTGGCGAAGGCGAGACCCGCGTGACGCGTCTTCGGGCCACCGTCACTTTCCTGCAACGCCTTGTAACGCCCCTGTCATCGGCCCGCGCTAGCCCATCCCCCTGAACGCGGCGAGGAAACCATCGCCGGCCGATAGGAGGGGATCGATCCGATGCGTCTTCCGCTAGCCTGCCTCGCCCTGCTCGCCACTCTCGGCTCGGCGCAGGCGGAGTACGTGATCTCCGCCTATGGCGGGTACAACTTCTCCTTCGACAGCACGGTGGACGTCGCCGACGCGCCCTCGACGCGCCGTCTCGACGTCGAGTGGGACGGACGCACCTTCGAGAGCGGTGCGCCCTTCTACGGCGTGCGCGCCACGGCCTGGGCGAACGATCTCGGTCACCCGCATTGGGGCGTGGCGCTGGACTATGCCCATGCCAAGGTCGCCGCCGATCCGCTGCCGATGGGCGTGCGCACGCTCGAATTCACCGACGGGCTCAATCTCCTGACGATCAACGCGCTGTATCGCGCCGATCCGATGGGCCGTGTCACGCCCTATGCCGGGCTCGGCGCGGGCGTCGCCATTCCGCATGTGGAGTATCAGGAAGCGGGAGGCCCACGGACCTTCGAATATCAGGTGACCGGCCCGGCCGTTCAGGCGCTGGCCGGCGCGGACGTGAGCGTGACCGACTTCCTCTCCGTCTTCGGCGAGTACAAGCTGAGCTACAGCCACAACGAGGCGGACCTCAAAGGCGGCGGCTCGCTTGAAACCGACATCCTTACCAATCAGATCGTGCTGGGGGCGAGCTTCCGCTTCGGCGGCTGATCGGCGCGTCTCTCCACGCCGAGCCTGAAGTGAGGGGAGGGCGAAGCCGAGGCCGGCCCGTCCCCCAATTTCGAATGTCTGCGGTCAGTCGACGCGCACGATGGAGCGGGTCGCCATGTCGACGATCACCGGCCGGCCCTCATAGTAGAAATAGCCGTAGTCCTTGGTACCCTCGATGGCGGCAAGCTGCACCTGGGCGGGAACCGAGGCGCCGAGCGTCGGCGCGAGGCGCAGCGACACGTCCGGCACGGGATGGTCCACGGCGAACTGATGGGCATTCACCGGCGGCGCGGTCTGCGCCGAGGCGCCCTGGGCGGCGAATGCGAGGCCGATGGCCAGCACCATGCCCGCCAGACGCGCTCCGTTCCCTGTCTTCATCATTCTCGTACTGCCTTTCACGCGGCGCTGCCCGAGCGCTTGGGTCCGTGCGGTGCATCATAGGGGGCATGACCTGTGATGCCAACGCGGGGCGGGCGGGGAGAGCGCTTGTCGGTCTCGTTGCCCTTGTTCTAGGGCGCGCGCACTGAATGGCGCCTGAACGCGGGGGCTGGCTTGTGGATTTCGGGCGCAAGCCCCGGCGCCCGGCCAGCGCGGCTTTCCCTGCGCGGCGGAAAACCGCTAGTTTGCCGGAATGCTGGACATGATCCGACCCGACCCCGCCGCCCTCCCGAAAGATCCCGCCACGGGCGGCGCGGCCTCGCCCGAGACATTGCCCGAGACGAGGGGCGAGGGCGGCGCGCCGACGCCGATGATGGCGCAGTTCCTGGAGATCAAGTCGCGCCATGCCGACTGCCTCCTGTTCTACCGCATGGGCGATTTCTACGAGCTGTTCTTCGACGACGCGGTGGAGGCCTCCCGCGCGCTCGGCATCACGCTGACGCGGCGCGGCAAGCACGAGGGCGCCGATATTCCGATGGCCGGCGTGCCGGTCGTCTCCTCCGACGACTATCTCGACAAGCTGATCGCCCAAGGCTACCGCGTCGCCGTCTGCGAGCAGGTCGAGGACCCCGCCGAGGCCAAGAAGCGCGGCGGCAAGTCGGTGGTGAAGCGCGAGGTCGTGCGCCTCGTCACCCCCGGCACGATTACCGAGGAAACGCTTCTGGAGCCCGGCCGGCCGAACTTCCTGGCCGCGCTCTCGCGCGTTGGCGGCGAGAGCGGGCAGGTCGCGCTCGGCTGGACCGACCTTTCCACCGGCCAGTTCCGCATCGCCCCGTCCGCGCCCGACCGGATCTTCGCCGACGTGGTGGCCCTGGAGCCGGCCGAGCTGGTGGTGCCCGACGGCTTGCGCGAGGACGAGGCGATGCAGCCGCTCCTGCGCCGGCTGGGGCGCCGCGTGCGCTTCGAGCCGGCGAGCCTGTTCGACGCCGCCACCAGCGCCGAGCGGCTGCAACGCTTCTTCGGCGTCTCGACGCTGGACGGGTTCGGCGCCTTCGGCCGGGCCGAGCTTTCGGTCGGTGCGGCGCTTCTGTCCTATCTCGAACGCACGCAGCTGAAGGCCCGCCCGCCGCTGGAGCGGCCCGAGCGGGTCGAGGCCGGTTCCTTCATGGTGATCGACCCGGCGACGCGGGCGAGCCTCGAGCTTTCGCGCACCGTGTCCGGCCGGCGCCAGGGCTCGCTGCTCGCGACGATCGACCGTTGCGTGACGGGCGCTGGCTCGCGCCTTCTCGCCAGCCGCCTTGCCTGGCCGCTGACCGACCCCGCCGCGATCGCCCGGCGGCAGGACAGCGTCGCCGGCCTCCTGGCCGAGCCCGCGCTCGCCGCCGAGCTTCGCGCCGCGCTCAAGGGCCTGCCCGACACAGAGCGCGCCCTGTCGCGTCTGGCGCTCGACCGGGGCGGACCGCGCGATCTCGGCGCCGTGGCGGAAGGGCTGGAGCGGGCGAGCGTCATGGCCGAGCTTCTGAGCGAGGGGGAGCTGAGCTGGGAGCTGATGGAGGCCGGCCGCGCTCTGGCCGCCCTGCCGCAAGAGCTTCGCTTTCGCCTGCGCGCCACGTTGCGGGACGAGCTGCCGCTGCAGCGGCGCGACGGCGGCTTCATCCGGGCCGGCGCCGATGCCGCGCTGGACGAGGCGCTGGCGCTGCGCGACCATTCCCGGCAGGTCGTGGCCGATCTCCAGGGCCGCTACTGCGCGGAAAGCGGCATCCGCTCCCTGAAGATCCGGCACAACAACGTGCTGGGCTATTTCGTCGAGGTGCCGGAAGCTCACGGCGCCTCGCTGCTTTCGCCCGACAGCGGTTTCTCGCATCGCCAGACGCTCGCTTCTGCTATGCGCTTCACCACGGTGGAGCTCTGCGATCTCGAAACCCGCATCGCCCAGAGCGCGGCGGAGGCGCTGCGCATCGAGCTCGCCTTGTTCGATGCGCTGCGCGGCGAGGTGCTGGCGGCGACCGAGGCGCTGCGCGCGGCGAGCGCGGCGCTGGCGCTGGTGGACGTGACCGCCGCGCTGGCGGACCTCGCCGTGGCGGGCGACTGGGTGCGCCCTGTGGTGGACGCGAGCCTCGCTTTCCAGGTGGAGTGCGGGCGCCATCCCGTGGTGGAGGCGGCGCTGAAGGCGTCCGGCGGCGGCCAGTTCGTCGCCAACGATTGCGATCTTTCGCCGCCCGCCGGCACGGGCGCCAAGCGCGAGGCCGGCGCCATCTGGCTCATCACCGGCCCGAACATGGGCGGCAAGTCCACCTTCCTGCGCCAGAACGCTCTGATCGCCGTGCTGGCGCAGATCGGCTCCTACGTGCCGGCCACCAAGGCCCATATCGGCGTGGTGGACCGCCTGTTCAGCCGCGTCGGCGCCTCGGACGATCTGGCCGAGGGCCGCTCCACCTTCATGGTCGAGATGGTCGAGACGGCGGCGATCCTCAACCAGGCGAGCGAGCGCACGCTCGTGGTGCTGGACGAGATCGGCCGGGGCACGGCGACCTATGACGGGCTCTCCATCGCGTTCGCGGCGGTGGAGCACCTGCACGAGGTGAACCGCTGCCGCGCGCTCTTCGCCACGCATTTCCACGAGATGACAGCGCTCGCCGCGCGGCTGAAGCGCCTCGCCAACGTCACCGTACGGGTGAAGGAATGGGAAGGCGAGGTGATCTTCCTCCACGAGGTGACGGCCGGCGTCGCCGACCGGTCCTACGGCATTCAGGTGGCGCGGCTCGCCGGCCTGCCGCCGGCCGTCCTGGAGCGCGCCCGGCAGGTGCTGACCCAGCTCGAAAAGAGCGAGCAGGGCGAGAAGCGCACCGCCTTCATCGACGATCTACCGCTCTTCGCCGCGCTCAACCGCCGGCCGGCCGAGGCCGAGACGCCCGCCGCGCTGAAGGCATTGGCGGAGGTGGACCCGGACGCGATGAGCCCGCGCGAGGCGCTGGAGGCGCTCTATCGCCTGAAGGCGCTGGCGGTGAAGCCCGCCAAGGGCTGACGCACGAAGGGGCTCGTAGCCGGCTGACCGTTCGCAGGGCTTGGGAACCAGCCATGCGGGAACGCGGGCGCGGCCCGCCGATTCCCTTTTCGACAAGCCGGCCCGGCCGGCGAACGGAAAAGGATGGCACCGCATGTCGAACTTCCCCGCCCAGCATCAGGACAACGAGCCCGGCCTCGAGCACGAGATGAACCCGCGCCCGGACTACGCGCCCCGCTTTCCCGGCTCCGGCCGGCTGGCCGGCAAGGCGGCGGTCATCACCGGCGGCGATTCCGGCATCGGCCGCGCCACGGCCGTCCTCTTCGCGCGCGAGGGGGCCGATGTCGCCATCGTCTATCTCGACGAGGATCGGGACGCCGAGGAAACGAAGCGCCTGATCGAAGCCGAGGGGCGCAAGGCCCTGCTCATCCCGGGCAACGTGCGCTCCAAGAGCTTCTGCAAGCAGGCGGTGGACAAGGCCGCGGCCGAGTTCGGCAAGCTCGACATCCTGGTCAACAACGCTGCCCATCAGGAGGAGGCCGAAGACCTTCGCGACATCAGCGAGGAACAGCTCGCCAAGACCTTCGAGACCAACATCTACGGCTATTTCTACATGACGCAGGCCGCGCTCGACCATCTGAAGCCTGGCTCGGCCATCGTGAACGTGACCTCGGTGAACTCCTACAAGGGCAACGACACGCTGATCGACTATTCCTCCACCAAGGGTGCGATCACGGCATTCACCCGCTCCATGGCCGCCAATCTCGTAGAAAAGGGCATCCGCGTGAACGGCGTCGCGCCCGGGCCGATCTGGACGCCCTTCATCCCCATGTCGATGGACGCCGAGAAGGTCGCGAGCTTCGGTTCCCAGGTGCCGATGAAGCGCGCCGGCCAGCCCAACGAGGTCGCCTCGGCGCTCCTCTTCCTCGCCTCCGAGGACGGGTCCTACTTCACCGGCCAGGTGATGCACCCGAACGGCGGCACGATCGTCGGCGCCTGAGCGGCCTTTTCGCGCGGGCCGGGCCGGGTCGGATGGCAGGGCGAAGCCGTTAAGCTTTTGACATGTCGGGAAATGCACTATAGCGCGAACCACCCGACGAGAAGGCGACGCCATGACTGCGCAACCGATCCTGTCCAGCCGCGAACGGCCGACCCGGTCGGCGCAAGCCCGGCAGGTCGCCTCGTCCCAGACCGATCTGCGCGCGGGCGAGATCGTCGACGGCGAGGCGCTGCGCGCGGCGCTGAAGGTTCTGGACACGGACGAGACGGGCACGGGCGCCAACCGGGCGGAGGCGCGGGCCGAGGTCCTCGCCATTCTCAAGCGCGTCAACGCCGAAGGGCGCAAGGCCGCCGAACGCCTCCTGTTCGAGGATGGCGGCGGTCTTCTCTGCGCGGCGCGCATCTCGCATCTGCAGGACGAGCTGATCCGCGCCGTCCACGACTTCGCCTTGCACCATGTCTTCGGCTCGCCCAACCTTTCGGCGGGCGAGCGCATGGCGATCTGCGCCGTCGGCGGCTATGGGCGCGGCACGCTGGCGCCGGGCTCCGACATCGATCTCCTGTTTCTCCTGCCCTACAAGCAGACCGCGCTGGGCGAGCAGGTCGCCGAATATCTGCTTTATCTCCTCTGGGACCTCGGGCTGAAGGTCGGCCATGCCACGCGCTCGGTGGAGGAGTGCGTGCGCCTTTCGGCCGAGGACTTCACCATCCGCACCGCGCTTCTGGAGCGCCGGCTGATCTGCGGCGACAAGGCCCTGTTCGAGGATCTCGGCCGGCGCTTCGACGCCGAGGTGACGGCGGGAACGGGTCGCGCCTTCATCGCCGCCAAGCTCGCCGAGCGCGACGTGCGCCACCGCAAGTCCGGCGACACGCGCTATCTCGTCGAGCCCAACGTGAAGGAGGGCAAGGGGGGCCTGCGCGACCTGCACACGCTCTTCTGGATCGCCAAGGACCATTACCGCGTCGACACGCGCGAGGAACTGGTGGCGGCCGGTGTCTTCTCCCGGCGCGAGGCGCGCCTGTTCGAGAAGGCCGAGGATTTCCTCTGGGCCGTGCGCTGCCACATGCACTTTCTGACGGGCAAGCCGGAGGAGCGCCTGTCCTTCGACCTTCAGCCCGAGATCGCCTCCCGGCTCGGCTACACGTCCCATCCCGGCCTGACGGATGTCGAGCGCTTCATGAAGCACTACTTCCTGATCGCCAAGGACGTGGGCGATCTCACCGGCATCTTCTGCGCCGCGCTGGAGGAGGAGAACGCCAAGGACGCGCCGGGCCTGCGCGGCCTCGTGCGCTCCTTCCGCCGCCGGGCGCGGCAGATTCCGGGAACGCTGGCCTTCCTCACCGACAATGGCCGCATCACGGTGGCGAACCGCAACGTCTTCACCGACGATCCGGTGAACCTCCTGCGCCTGTTCAAGCTCGCCGCCGTCCACCAGCTGGAATACCACCCGGACGCGCTGAAGCTCGTGCGCCGTTCGCTCCGGCTTCTGGACGGCGCGGTGCGGATCAACCCCGAAGCCAACAGCCTGTTTCTGGACGTGCTGACCGACCGGCACAATCCCGAGCTGCACCTGCGGCGGATGAACGAGGCCGGCGTGCTCGGCCGCTTCATCCCCGAGTTCGGCAAGATCGTGTCGATGATGCAGTTCAACATGTATCATTCCTACACGGTGGACGAGCATCTCTTGCGCACCGTCGCCTGCTTCTCGCGGCTGGAGCATGGCGAGCTGGCGAGCGAACTGCCGATGACCAGCGGTTTCGTGGAGACGATCCGCGACCGCGTTCCGCTCTATGTCGCGCTTCTGCTCCACGACATCGCCAAGGGCCGGCCGGAGGACCATTCCGTGGCCGGCGCCGAAATCGCCGAGGAGCTTTGCCCGCGCCTAGGCCTCGACGGGCGCGAGACCGAGCTCGTCGCCTGGCTGGTGCGCGAGCACCTGACCCTCTCCATGACGGCGCAGCAGCGCGACCTGACGGACCGCAAGACGATCCGCGATTTCGCCGAGCGGGCGCAGACGCTGGATCGGCTGAAGCTCCTCACCCTTCTCACCGTTTGCGACATCCGCGCCGTCGGCCCCGGCGTCTGGAACAACTGGAAGGGCCAGCTCATCCGCACGCTCTATGCCGAGACCGAACTGATGCTGACCGGCGGCTATTCCGAAACGTCGCGCCGCCAGCGCGCCGATTACGGACGGCGCGAACTGGCCGAGCGCCTGAAGGACTGGCCGGAGGAGCGGCGCGCGGCCCGCGTCGACCAGCACTACGACAATTACGTCCTCACCGTGCCGCTGGACGATCAGGTCCGCCATGCCGAGTTCATCGAGGCGGCCGACCGGGACGGGCGGAGCCTTTCCACCGTGGCGCGCACCGACAAGTTCCGCGGCGTCACCGAGATCACGGTGCTCGCTCCCGACCATCCCCGCCTTCTCTCGCTGATCGCGGGTTCCTGCGCGGCGGCCGGCGCCAACATCGCGGACGCGCAGATCTTCACGATGACCGACGGGCGCGCGCTCGACATCGTCACCATCAACCGGGACTTCGCCGAGGATGCCGACGAGCTGCGCCGCGCCGAGCGCATCGCCAAGACTGTGGAGTCGCTGTTGAACGGGCGCGAGGCCATTCCCGCGCTGCTCGCCCGCCGCCGCCCGGCCCGCTCCACCAAGAGCTTCGCCGTGGAGCCGCGCATCGACGTGCGCAACGACCTGTCGAACCGCCTCACCGTGATCGAGGTCGAGGGTCTCGACCGGCCGGGCCTCCTGGCCGATCTCACGGGCGCGATCTCGGACCTGTCGCTCGACATCCGCTCCGCCCACATCACCACCTTCGGGGAAAAGGTGGTGGACGTGTTCTACGTCACCGACCTCCTGGGCCTGAAGATCATCGGCGAGGGCCGGGCGGATCGCATCCGCCGGCGGCTCCTCGCCGTGTTCGACAGCCCGGAGGGCGAATTGTCCTCCGCCACCGCCAAGCCCTCGCCGGTCGCCTTCGGAATCGTTCCTTGAGCCTGTTGAAGAAGTTCGCCACGGTCGGTGGCGCGACGCTGATTTCCCGCGTCTTCGGTTTCACCCGCGAGATGATGATGGCCTCGGCCCTGGGCGTCGGCCCGGTGGCGGATGCGTTCAACCTCGCCTTCCGCTTTCCCAACCTGTTCCGCCGGCTCTTCGCGGAAGGGGCCTTCAACGCCGCCTTCATTCCGCTTTTCGCCCGCTCGCTGGAGGAGGAGGGGGAGGACGGTGCCCGGCGCTTCGCCACCGAGATCTTCTCGACCCTCTTCACCGTGCTTCTCGTCGTTACGATCGCGGCCATGGTCTTCATGCCGGCCCTGGTGAAGACGATCATCGCGCCGGGTCTTGCCGCCTGCATCGACGATCCGCAGACGCTCGGCCAGCAGATCAGCTGCGAGGATCGCTACGCGATCACGGTCGCCTTCTCGCGCATCATGTTCCCCTATCTCGCCTGCATGTCGATGATGGCGATGGTGTCGGGCATTCTCAACGCCTTTCGCCGTTTCTTCGCCGCCGCCGCCGCGCCGACCATCCTCAACTTCGCGCTGATCGGCGTTCTGGCCTGGTGTTGGTGGCAGGGCTCGAGCCAGCAGACGATCGGCTTCCTGATGAGCTGGGGCGTCCTGTTCGCGGGCGTCGCGCAGCTTCTCATGGTGACGGTGGCCATGCGCATGGCCGGCTTCTCCGTCGCGCTGCACCGGCCGCGCTGGACGCCGGCGCTCAAGCGCCTCCTGATTCTGGCCGGCCCCGCCGCGCTGATCGGCGGCATCACGCAGATCAATCTCTTCGTCGGGCAGGCCATCGCCTCCTACAAGCCGGGCGCCGTGTCGATCCTGCAATATGCCGACCGGCCCTATCAGCTGCCGCTCGGCATGGTCGGCGTCGCCATCGGCGTCGTGCTCCTGCCCGAGCTCGCCCGCGCGCTGAAGGCCGGCCGCGCCGAGGAGGCGCAGCACACGCAGAACCGCTCGCTGGAATTCGCCCTCTTCCTCACCGTGCCGGCGGCAATCGCGCTCTATGTCATGCCCGAGCCGATCATCCGCCTGATCTACGAGCGCGGCGCCTTCCTGCCGGAGACGACGCACGAGGTCGCCGCCGTGCTCGGCCTCTACGCGCTCGGTCTGCCCGCCTTCGTGCTCATCAAGGTCTTCACGCCGGGCTATTTCGCACGCGAGAACACGCGCGTGCCGATGATCGTGACGGGCCTTTCGGCGCTCGCCAACACGATCCTCTCCTTCGTGCTCTTCTGGTTCTATGCCGAGCAGGGCATTGCCCTCGCCACCACTCTCGCCGGTTGGCTGAACGCCTGGCTCCTGTTCGAGGGCCTGCGCCGCCAGGGTCTCTGGCATGTCGACACCGCGCTGGTGAAGCGCTCGTTGCTCGTGGTCCTGTCGGCAGCGGCCATGGGCGGCGTGGTGCTGGTGATGATGCGCCAGCTCTCGCCCTATCTCGCCACCGGCGCCGGGGCCCACATCCAGGGGCCGGCGATCCTCGCCATCGTCGCCGTTTCGATGGTGGTCTATTTCGGCTTGGCGCTCGCCACCGGAGCGGCGGACCGCGCCATGGTGCGCAATCTTCTGAAGGGCCGGCGCTCCAAGCGTGCCTGAAGCACCGACCTCTCGCTCAGGTTCTTAGTCGCGAAGCTCGGCGGGCACCTGTCCGCCGTTCTCGGCGAGCTTCTTCATCACTGCCTTGTGCAGCCAAGTGTTCATCGCCGCCGAGTCGCCGGTGTCGCCGGTATAGTGCAGCTCCTCCGCCAATTCCTTGCGGGCGCTGAGGCTGGAGTCGATGTCGAGCAGCTTCAGGAGATCGACGATCGAATGGCGCCAGTCGAGCGGCTGGCCGGCCGCCTTGGCCTTGCCCTCCAGGATCGCCGCGACATCCACCGAAGCGCTCGGCGCCTGCGAGGTACCGGCGCCGGCGCCAGCGCCGGCCGGCGCGGTGGCGGGAGCGGCCGACGTGGCGGGCGCTGAAGCCGGAGCGGCGGGGGCCGAAGAGGGGGCAGGCTGCGGGGCAGCCGGCGCGCCGCCCGTGGAGGCCGAGGCGCCGCCGGCCGGCGCCGGGCTCGGGGCGGCAGGGGCGGGCGCTGGTTCGGCGGCCTCGGCGCTGCCGAAGATCTTGTCCCGGATGCGATCGAAAAAGCCCATGTCGTCTCTCCTGCTGAAAATGGGGGCCTCGGGCGGGTCTCCCCGCGCCGGGCATGCAAGGGAAGACGCGATGCCGCAGCCCTTGGTTCCGCCGAAACCCCGTCTCGGCCGAGCCTTGGAGATTGTTTGACACCTCGGCGGGGGAGGCCCGCTGAGTGATCTTGCTACGATCGTGAGACGCCAAGTGCAGTCGAGGCTGATGCCTTGGCTTGCCTATTCGCGGCGAGGTGACCGGGCAAGAGACTGAGGGCAATTGACCCCAACCGGTTCCGTCCCGGCTTCTGCGCCCAACCCCAGCGCCCTATCGGCCGGGCCCGCGCGGCGCGCGGCGCTTGCGGGCGGAGCTTCGCTTCGCCATAAGCGCGGCCAACGGGCCGGCGCTTGGCCCCCTTGTCTGCGGAGCTTTGCCCATGGCCGATTTCAAGCCTCTCGTCTTTTCCGGCATCCAACCGACCGGCAATCTCCATCTCGGCAACTATCTCGGCGCCATCCAGAAATTCGTCGCCCTGCAGGAAACACAGGACTGCCTCTTCTGCGTCGTGGATCTTCATGCCCTGACCGCGCAGCTGGTGCAGGACGATCTCGCCCAGCAGACGCGCGAGATCGCCGCTGCCTATCTCGCCGCCGGCATCGACCCCAAGCGTCACATCGTCTTCAACCAGAGCGCCGTCGCCGGCCATGCCGAACTCGCCTGGGTGTTCAACTGCGTCGCCCGCATCGGCTGGATGACGCGCATGACCCAGTTCAAGGACAAGGCCGGCAAGGACCGCGAGAACGCCTCGCTCGGCCTGCTCGCCTATCCCAGCCTCATGGCCGCCGATATCCTGCTCTACCGCGCCACCCACGTGCCCGTGGGTGACGACCAGAAGCAGCATCTCGAACTCACCCGCGACATCGCCACCAAGTTCAACCACGACTTCTCCGCCCGCATCGAGGCGCAGGGCCTAGGCGTGCCCATGGCCATGGGCGAGCAGACCGTGAACGGCTATTTCCCGCTCGCCGAACCCCTGATCGAAGGGCCGGCGACGCGCGTCATGAGCCTCAAGGACGGCTCCAAGAAAATGTCGAAGTCGGACCCGTCCGACCTTTCGCGCATCAACCTCACCGACGACGGCGAGACCATCGCCCGCAAGATCCGCAAGGCCAAGACCGACCCGGACGCGCTGCCCTCCGAAGTCCCCGGTCTCGCCGGCCGGCCGGAGGCCGACAATCTCGTCGGCATCTATGCCGCCCTCACGGATCGGTCCAAGGCCGATATCCTCGCCGAGTTCGGCGGCCGGCCCTTCTCCGAGTTCAAGCCCGCGCTCGCCGACCTCGCCGTCGACAAGCTCGCCCCCATCGCCGGCGAAATGCGCCGCATCCTCGCCGACCCTGCCGAGATCGACCGCGTCCTCAAGGACGGTGCCGACTGCGCCCGCGCCATCGCCGACCGGACGCTCGCCGACGTCAAGTCCATCCTCGGCCTGCTGGGCTGAGCGGGGCGGAAGCGGGATCGGCGGGGGCGCTGCCCCCGCACCCCTGCCAGGGGAAATGATTTCCCCTGGACCCCTCTTTCTCTTGGATTGTGTCCCTGATCCGGAAGGGCCGCCGGCCCTTCAGGATCAGGGAAAAGGTCCCAAAAGAAAGGAAGGGTCCGGGAAGTCATTCCCGGACGGGGCTCGGGGCGGTAGCCCCGCCCATCTCCCGCATCCGCCCGGCTTGCCGGCCGGCGGCGGGGCTGGCATGGTCGCGCCATGGTATCCAAGCGACTCGGGCGTGACGCGGGCGGGCGGCGCAAATTTCTGGCGATCATCGACGAGACGCCCGAATGCGGGCGGGCGGCGGCCTATGCGGCGCGGCGCGCCAAGGCCAGCGGCGGCGCGGCGGTGTTTCTCTATGTGATCGACGCGGCGGACTTCACCCAATGGCTGGGCGTCGGCGACATCATGCGCGCCGAAGCGCAGGAAGAGGCGGAAACGCGCCTGTCGCGGGTGGCGGAGGAGGTCCGCACCGAGGTCGGCATCGAGCCCGAGACGATCCTGCGCGAGGGGCAGACGGCGGACGAGATCCGCGCCCTGATCGAGGCGGACCGCGAGATCGCGATCCTGGTTCTGGCGGCGGGCGAGGCGGCGGACGGGCCGGGGCCGCTGGTCTCGGCCGTTGCGGGCTCGGCCTCGGCTTTCCCGATTCCGGTGACGATCGTGCCGGCGACGCTGACCGACGAGGAAATCGAAAGCCTCTGCTGAGAAGCGAGAAGCGGGCGCAGTCGCCCTTCGCCTAGTTGCTTTGTGCCTCGATGATCTCGGCCCGCGCGGCGAAGGTGCCGTGCGTCTGCGGCTTGACGAAGAGCGTGGTGATCTCGGGGTGTTCGGCCTGGATGGCTGTTTCGATGCGGCGCACGCAGGCTTCGATCTCGGGCGCGGTGAGCGCGTCCTCGAACTCGGCGCTGAGGGCGGCGACGATCTGGGTCGGGCCGAGATGCACGGTGACGACGCCGTTGGCGTTGTGGATGCCGGGGTCGCGCTCGGCAATGGCGAGGATGGCGGCCTGCGTGGCGGGCGCGGCTGCCTCGCCGATCAGAAGCCCCTTGCTTTCGCGCGCCAGGAACAGGGCGGTGGCGGCGAGGACGAGGCCGATGCCCACCGAGGCGGCGCCGTCGAGCCAGGGCATGTCGAGAAGCTGCGAAAGAAGAATGCCGGTGAAGGCGATGGCGAGGCCGATCAGCGCCGCGCTGTCCTCGAACAGGACCGTGAAGGTGGTGGGGTCCTTGGAGCGCTTCACCGCCTCGATATAGCCGAGCCGGCCCTTGGTGACGCGGAACTCCTTGAGCGCCACGAACCAGGAGAAGCCTTCGAACAGGAAGGACAGGCCGAGCACGATATAGTTGACCATCGGGTTTTCGATCGGCTCGGGCGCCAGCATGTGCTGAACACCCTCGTAGATCGAGACGCCCGCGCCGAGCGCGAAGACCAGAAGCGCGACGATGAAGGTCCAGAAATAGAGCTCGCGCCCGTGGCCGAGCGGATGCGTGCGGTCGGCGGGCCGGGCGGCGCGGCTGAGGCCGTAGAGGAGCAGCAGCTCGTTGCCGGTGTCCACCAGCGAATGGACGCCCTCGCTGACCATGGCCGAGGAGCCGGTGAAGCCGGCGGCGATGAACTTGGTGACGGCGATCAGGAAATTGCCGGCGAGCGCGGCGTAGATGACCACCTTCGATCCCGACGAGGCGCCGGATGGCGATGCTCCCGAATGTGACGCCATGTCGGCCCTGTCCCCCTGTTCGACCCCCGCCTGTGTCGGGGAAAGGCGAGATGAGGCGGCTTCGTTGCGTGGCATCCGCAAAAGAGGCCGGTTCGGTGGACGGTGCGGACAGGCCCGCGCGCTTGCGGCGCGGGGCGTGGGGGCTTATCTCCAGGACAACGCTTGCTCTTTGCCCCGTTTCTCCCAGATCGGACGCCCGCCATGTTCATCCAGACCGAATCCACGCCCAATCCGCAGACCTTGAAGTTCCTGCCCGGCCGGGTGGTTCTGGAAAACGGCACGGCCGAGTTCCTGGAGCCGGCCGAGGCGGGGGCGCGCTCGCGGCTCGCCGGGAAGCTCATGGCGGTCAGCGGCGTCACCGCCGTCTTCTTCGGCTACGACTTCATCACCGTGACCAAGGACGCGACGGACTGGGCCCATCTCAAGCCCGCCATCCTTGCCGCGATCATGGAGCATTTTCTGTCGGGCGAGCCGGTCATGGCGCCGACGGCGGCCGGCGGCGCGCTGGCGTCGGACTCGGGCGAGGAGTTCTTCGAGGAGGGCGACGAGGCCGTCGTCTCCACGATCAAGGAACTGCTCGACACGCGGGTCCGCCCGGCCGTGGCGCAGGACGGCGGCGACATCACCTTCCGCGGCTTCCGCGACGGCGTGGTGTTCCTCAACATGCGCGGCTCCTGCGCGGGCTGCCCGTCCTCCACCGCCACGCTGAAGCACGGGATCGAGAACCTGCTGCGCCATTTCGTGCCGGAAGTCGAAGCCGTGGAAGCGATGGAAGCGGCCTGATCCGAGGCCATCGCATGGGCAAGGACCTGCTTCTGGCGATCGACACCGCCAACGAGCGCTGCTCCGCCGCGCTGCTTCGCTTGTCGGACGGCACGTTCGCGGCCATCCGCGAGGAGGAAATCGGGCGCGGCCATGCCGAGCGGCTGATGGGCGTGATCGAAGAGGTCCTCACTGAGGCGGGTGCGGACTGGAGCGAGATCGGCAAGCTCGCCGTCTGCATCGGGCCGGGCTCGTTCACCGGCATTCGCGTCGGCGTCTCCGCCGTGCGCGGGCTGGAACTCAGCCTCGGTCTTCGCGCCGTCGGCATCTCGACGCTGGAGGCGTTGGCCGAGCCCGAATGGAGCGAAGGGCCGGTTCTGGCGGTCCACGACGCCAGGCGCGGCGAGCTTTATGCCGCGCTCTTCGCGCAAGGCGGAGATCCGTTGCGGACCCCGGAAGCGGTGACGCCGGAGGCGCTCGGCACTTTCATCGGCGCGGTCGGTGCGGGCCTGCGCGTCGTCGGCACGGGCGCGGAGATCGCGCGGGAGGCCTTGGGCGAGGACGCGGCGTCCTTCCTGCCGGACCGGCGCTTCGCCTCGCTCGCCGCCCTGGCCCGGCTCGCTGCCCGGCGCGAGCCCGGCGCCCCGCCGCTGCCGCTCTATCTGCGCGGCGCCGACGCCAAGGCGCAGACGCCGCTCGGCCTGCGCGCGGCGGCTCAAGCCTGAGCTTGGGCCTGAGGCTGGCCCGAGCCTGACGCAAAGACGCACTAGCGGATCTGCCTTCATCGGCAGCATAATGATGCGGAAAGGGGCGAGGCGCAGAATGGACGCCCGACCTCTTCTCGGAGAGAAGCATGTACTGGTATCTCCCCCTTGCCTGGACCCTGTCCTTCTGGGACGGCCTTCTCGGCCCCTCCGGCTACGTGGCCATGCCGCTCGGGCTGGACGATCTCGACGAGGCCGCCGAAATCCATTCGGAAGCCTTCACCCAATCCTGGTCGGGCGATGAGTTCGCCTCGCTCTTGGGGCAGGGGGGCACGTTCGGCTTCATCGTGCGCGCCGAAAACAACCACAAGGCGGTGGGCGTCGTCCTGGCGCGCCTGACGGTGGACGAGGCCGAAATCCTCACCATCGCCGTGGACAAGGCGGCGCGCGGCAAGGGCATCGGCCGCCTTCTCATGGACAACACGCTGCAATATCTCCATGCCGAGCGCGCCGCCTCGCTGTTCCTCGAAGTGGAGGAGACCAACACGGCCGCGCTCGCGCTGTATCGACGCCTGCGCTTCGAGGAAGTGGGCCGTCGCCCCGCCTATTATGCCGGGCCGGACGGCACGCGCACCAGCGCCCTGATCCTGAAACGAGCCCTGCGTGACTGAAGCGCGCCTCGGCGAGCCGGTGCTGCCGGCGAGCGAACCCGCGCGCCGGCGCGATCCGCTCGGCACGCTGCGCCTCCTTTTCATCGCCTTCGTTCTTGCAGTGATGACGGTCGTGCTGGGGCCGCTGCAGATCCTGGCGATCCGTCGCGGCTGGCCGCTCGCGCGCCGGCTTCCCTTCGTCTGGCACCGCGTCGCCGCGCGGCTGATCGGCCTGCGCCTCCACATTTCCGGCGTGCCCGCGGAAGGGCGCCCGCTGCTGATCGTCGCCAACCACCAGTCCTGGGCCGACATCGTGGCGCTCGGCGCCGTGATGCCGCTGTCCTTCATCGCCAAGAGCGAAGTCGGCACCTGGCCGGTCTTCGGGCTTCTCGCCAAGCTGCAGCGCACCATCTTCGTCGAGCGGGAAGCGCGCGGGCGCACCGGCGAGCAGGCCGACGCGATCGGCGAGCGGCTGAACGCCGGCGACGCCATGGTTCTGTTTGCGGAAGGCACCACCTCGGACGGCAACCGCGTCCTGCCGTTCAAGACCGCCCTGTTCGGCGCGGCCCAGGCCTCGCTGCGCCGCTCGGGCAAGGAGGCGGTGTCGGTGCAGCCGGTATCGATCGCCTACACCAAGGCCAACGGCATGGCGATGGGCCGCTATGGCCGCCCGCTCGCGGCCTGGCCGGGCGATGTGGAACTCGGGCCGCATCTCCTCGCCTTCCTGCGCGAAGGGGCGGTGGATGCCGAAATCCGCTTCGGCGAGCCGATCCTCTTCGATGCCAAAAGCGACCGCAAGGCCGTCGCCCGGCGCTGCGAAACCGTGGTCTCGGCGCTGCTTCTGCGGAGTCTGCGCGGCTGCGACGAAAGCATCCGTTAGAGGCAAAGCGTCGTTTGCCGAGAAACCCGGCTTGCGCGCTCCCCCCCGCCGGCTGATATAGAAGGGAAGGCAAGAAGGTTGGCTGCGCGTTCCGGTTGGGGCGGCGCGGCTCGCAAGGTGCCGTGTCGGACCCCGTCGGGACAGGATCCTTTCGGACATCAGGATCGGCGGGGCCGCGATAGAAGCTGGCCGGGGCGGTTTGGCCTCAGCTTGCATCACGAAGGACGCATGAGCGAGACGATCGACGAACGAGGCATCGAGCCGGCCGACAACAGGCGCAAGGTCTTCATCAAGACCTATGGCTGCCAGATGAACGTCTACGACAGCCAGCGCATGGGCGACGCGCTGGCCAAGGACGGATACCGGCCGACCGACAGCGTCGAGGACGCCGACCTCGTGCTCCTCAACACCTGCCATATCCGCGAGCGGGCGGCCGAGAAGATCTATTCCGAACTCGGGCGCCTGCGCGTCCTGAAGGCGGAGCGCGCCGCGCTCGGCCAGGAGATGCGCATCGGCGTCACCGGCTGCGTGGCCCAGGCCGAAGGGCCGGAGATCATCGCACGCGCGCCCGTGGTCGATCTCGTGGTCGGCCCGCAGACCTACCACCGGCTACCGGAGGTTCTGGCTCGCGTCGCCAAGGGCGAGCGGGTGATCGAGACCGACTATGCGGTGGAGGACAAGTTCGAGCATCTGCCGAACCCCTCGGCCAAAGAGATCCGCCAGCGGGGCGTCGCCGCTTTCGTCACCGTGCAGGAAGGCTGCGACAAGTTCTGCACCTTCTGCGTCGTGCCCTATACGCGCGGCGCCGAGGTGTCGCGCCCGCGCGCGGCGATTCTGGCCGAAGCGCGGCGGCTGGCCGAGGCGGGCGTGCGCGAACTGACCCTGCTCGGGCAGAACGTCAACGCCTGGGGCCCGGCCGATGGCGGTCTCGCCTCGCTGCTGCGCGAGCTGGCCGAAATTCCCGGCATCGCGCGGCTGCGCTACACGACCTCGCATCCCCGCGACATGGACGAGGCCTTGATCGAGGCGCATCGCGACCTTCGCGCGCTCATGCCCTATCTGCATCTGCCCGTGCAGTCCGGCTCGGACCGCATCCTCAAGGCGATGAACCGGCGCCACAAGGCGGCCGACTATCTCAAGCTTCTGGATCGCATCCGCGCCGCGCGGCCCGACATCGCTCTGTCGGGCGACTTCATCGTCGGCTTTCCCGGCGAAAGCGACGCCGATTTCGAGGCCACGCTGGAGCTGGTGCGCGAGGTTCGCTACGCCGCCGCCTACACGTTCAAATATTCGCCGCGCCCCGGCACGCCGGGCGCGACGATGGACGGCCACGTGCCCGAAAACGTGAAGACCGAGCGGCTCGACCGGCTCCAGGCGCTGATCCGCGAGCAACAGGTGGCCTTCCAGGAAAGCTTCGTGGGACGCGACACCGAGGTGCTGATCGAGAAGCCGGGGCGCCATCCCGGCCAGATGATCGGCCGCTCGCCCTTCCTTCTGCCGGTCGTGGTGCCCGCGTCGGCGGGCGAGGTCGGCGACATCGTTTCGGTTCGCGTGTCCGCGAGCATGACCAATTCCCTCATGGCCGCCGGCGCCGAGCCGGTTGACGCTCCCGACCCCGCCCCCGTGGCGGCGGAGCCACCTTTAAGGAAGATCGCATGAAGGCAGCGCGCGGCATGTCACCGGTCTCCGGCGCGTCGGACATGGCCCATCTCGTACTGACCTTCGACGACAACCGGCTCGCCGGCGCCCTGTTCGGGCAGTTCGACGAGCATCTGGCGCTGATCGAGCAGAAGCTGCATGTCGACGCGCGGGCGCGCGGCAACAAGGTGGAGCTGAAGGGCGATCCGACCGCCAGCGAGCAGGCCCGGCGCGCACTGGACTTCCTCTACGGCCGGCTGCAGGGCGGCGCCGAGATCGGCCCCTCCGACGTCGAGGGCGCCATCCGCATGGCGGTGGCGCAGGACGATCAGCTTGTGCTGCCGACGCTGGAGAAGAAGGGCCGCATCTCGCTCGCCCAGATTTCGACCCGCAAGAAGACCATCCACGCCCGCACCCCGACCCAGGACGCCTATATGCGCGCCATGGACCGGGCCGAGCTCGTGTTCGGCGTCGGCCCGGCCGGCACGGGCAAGACCTATCTCGCCGTCGCCCACGCCGCCCAGCTTCTGGAGCGCGGGCAGGTCGAGCGCATCATCCTGTCGCGCCCCGCCGTGGAGGCGGGCGAGCGGCTCGGCTTCCTGCCGGGCGACATGAAGGACAAGGTCGATCCCTATCTGCGCCCGCTCTACGACGCGCTTTACGACATGATCCCGGCCGAGAAGGTGGAGCGGGCGCTGGCCGCCGGTGCCATCGAGATCGCGCCGCTCGCCTTCATGCGCGGCCGCACGCTGACCAACGCGGCGGTGATCCTGGACGAGGCGCAGAACACGACCTCGATGCAGATGAAGATGTTCCTGACGCGCCTTGGCGAAAACGCGCGCATGGTGGTGACGGGCGATCCCTCGCAGATCGACCTGCCGCCGGGTCAGACGTCAGGGTTGGTCGAGGCGCTGCGTATTCTCGAAGGCGTGTCCAACATCGTCTCCGTGCGCTTCGAATCCAAGGACGTCGTGCGTCACCGCCTCGTCCAGTCGATCGTCGAAGCCTACGAGGGCGACGCCACGCAGAAGCGCAGCCAGGCGAACGGCCGGTCATGACGGACGGGCGACAACCCGGCGCGCCGCGCATTCTCCTATCAGAGGAGTGCGATCTCTGGCGCGCCATTCTGAAGGGCGACCCCGAGCCCCTGGTGCGCGAGGCCGTGGATGCGGTTGCGCGCGACCAGGGTTTTGCGGCCGATCTCGATACCGAGGTCTCCGTCACGCTGACCGATGACGCCGAGGTGCGCGAGGTCAATCGCGAGTGGCGCGGCAAGGACAAGCCGACCAACGTCCTGTCCTTTCCCATGAGCGACCTTTCGCCCGGCGACGCGCCGGGGCCGCTGCTGGGCGATCTCGTACTGGCGGCCGAAACCTGCGAACGCGAGGCGGCCGAGGAAGGCAAGAGCGCGGCGGACCATGTCCGTCATCTGCTTGTGCATGGAATGTTGCATCTTCTCGGCTTCGACCACGAGACGGACGAGGACGCCGAGGACATGGAGTCCGCCGAGATCCGCATCCTGGCCGGCCTCGGCATCCCCGATCCCTACGGCGACGCCGAGCTTGTCGCCGATCAACGCACCAACGAAAGACTGCCCTCATGAGCATGACCCAACATCAGGACGAGACGCCCTCGGGCGAGCGCCTGACGCCAGAGGCGCCGGACGGACGAAGTCGGCGGCGGCCGCGGGAGGACGAGCCCGGTTTCTTCGAGCAGCTCGTCACCTTCCTGAGGCCCCGCGTTCCGCCCTCGCTGCGCGAGGAACTCGTGGAAGCCCTGGTGGGCGGCGGCGGGGAGGCCACGGGCTTCTCGCCCGGCGAACGCCTGATGCTCACCAACATTCTCAAGCTCCACGGCCTGCGCGTGGAGGACGTCATGGTGTCCCGCACCGAAATCGACGCCGTGACGATCACGGCGACGCTGGCCGAGCTGATGGCCCGCTTCGAGGAAACCGGCCGCTCGCGCATGCCCGTCTACGGCGAAGGCCTCGACGATCCGCTCGGCATGGTCCACATCCGCGACATGATGGGCCACATCACGCGAGCCGCGCTGTGCTTCGGCCACGACAAGGCGATCGAAGGCGCGCCGGTGCGCTCGACGCTCGACCTCGCTCGCGTCGATCTCGACCAAACGATCTCCGAACTCGGCCTGCTTCGGCAGGTGCTCTTCGTGCCGCCCTCCATGCACGCGGCCGAGCTGATGTCGCGCATGCAGGCGAGCCATATCCAGATGGCGCTGGTGATCGACGAATATGGCGGGACCGACGGTCTCGTCTCGCTGGAGGACATTCTCGAAATCGTCGTCGGCGACATCGAGGACGAGCACGACGACGAGGAGGTGCTCGTCACCCATGCGGGCGACGGGGTCTACTACGCCGACGCGCGCGCCGATCTCGAGGATATCAGCAAGATCGTCGGCGCCGATTTCGACGTCAGCCGCTTCGAGGAAGAGGCCGAGACGATCGGCGGTTTGGTGGTCCACGCGCATGGCGGCCTGCCGGAGGTTGGCGCCGTGATCGAGGCCGTGCCCGGCTTCGAGATCGAGGTGCTGGAGGCCGATCCGCGCCGCGTCAAGCGCCTGCGCATCGTGCGGTTCCCCGAAGGCGCGGCGCCCGAACTCGCCCAATAGGCGCGCCGCCCCGGGTCTGCGAAAGCTTGTCCTTCTAGACGAATGGATCGCGCGCCTTTATCGGCGCTGCGACCGGCCTTGCCGGCCCAGGGAGGGGAAGCGATTTGCAAACGGGACTTCAGCGTCTGGCGGGGCGCATCATCTTGAGCGACGGCTGGGCGCGGGCGGCCATCGCCTGTCTCGCGGGGGCGTTGCTGGTCCTGGGGCTCGCGCCCTTCAACGTGCCGGCCGTCGGCTTCGTGTCCTTTCCCATCCTGGTCTGGCTGGTGGACGGCGCCAGCGGTGCGCCGGGCGCGGGGCTGCTGCGCCGCTCCTGGCCGGCTTTCCGCGTCGGCTGGCTCTTCGGCTTCGGCTATTTCGTCGCCGGCCTCTGGTGGCTGGGCGCGGCCATGCTGGTGGATGCCGCCGAGTTCTGGTGGGCGCTGCCGCTGGCGATCCTCGCCCTGCCGGCCGCGCTCGCCGTTTACTGGGGTCTGGCGACGGCGCTGGCGCGCCTCGTCTGGAGCGACGGGCCGGCCCGACTGGCCGCGCTGGCGGCGAGCCTCGCCCTGTTCGAATGCCTGCGCGGCGTGCTCTTCACGGGATTCACGTGGAACACGGTCGGCGCCATCGCCGCCCCGGTGCCGATGCTCATGGGTTCGGTCTCTTTGATCGGCCTCAACGGGCTGACCCTCGTCTCGCTCTTCGTCTTCTCGCTACCGGCGCTCCTGGCCTATCCCACGCGCGGTCGCGGTCTGGCCTCCGTTCTCGGCGCGGCGCTCGTCGCTCTGCATGTCGGCTTCGGTGCGTGGCATCTGACGCAGGCACCCACCGGTCACGTGCCGGGGGTCTCGCTGCGCCTCGTACAGCCCAACATCCTGCAGGGACAGAAATGGGACCCGGCCGAGGCCGAGCGCATCTTCTCGCGCCAGCTGGAACTCACCGCCGGCCCGCGCCCGCCGGAGCCGATCCTGCAAGGCGCGGACGAGGCAGCCCAGGCAGCGTCCGACGCGCCGGGCCGTCGCCTCGTGATCTGGCCCGAATCCGCCTTTCCCTTCATTCTCACCCAGCGCCCCGACGCGGTGGGGAGCTTGGCCGAGACGCTTGCGCCCGGCGATACGCTGATCGCCGGGGCGACGCGCATGGAGGGCGAGGGCGCCCGCGCGCGCTTCTTCAACTCGATCTACGTGATCGCCGAGGACGGCACGATCCTCGACGCGCAGGACAAGCTGCATCTCGTGCCCTTCGGCGAGTACCTGCCGTTCCAGGCGGTGCTGGAGCGCTGGGGCGTCAACCAGCTGACGCATCTGCCAGGCGGCTTCTCGGCCGGCGCTTCGCGCCGCCTGCTGGCGGCCGGGGCAGGGGGGCCGCGCTTCCTGCCGCTCATCTGCTACGAGATCATCTTTCCCGGCGAGATCGAAAGGGGCGGCGAGCGACCCGACTTCATCCTCAACGTGACCAACGACGCGTGGTACGGGCAGACCCCCGGCCCTTATCAGCATCTGCGGCAGGCGCAGTTCACCGCCGTCGCCCTCGGCCTGCCGCTCGTGCGCGCGGCCAACACCGGAATCTCGATCGTGACTGATTCGGCGGGGCGCCCCGTGGCGGGTCTGGCGCTCGGCCAGGGCGGCGCGGTGGACGCCGTTTTGCCGTTGCCGGGCGCTCCGACGCTTTATGCTAAAATGGGGGAGAGCCTCTTTTTCGCGCTTTGGGCCATTGCTGCCTTTTTGGCAATCATGGGTGTGGTCCGATTTCGCCATACGGTTGATTGACGCCAAGCCGGACGGCCCCTAACCAATTCATCTGCAGGAATACCTCTATCATTGGTTCCGCATCATTCGGTGGACTTGCGACGACGCGGGCCGAGCCGAAGGCTCCGGTGGGGTAACGGGCAGAAGGCGGCAATGGCAGATGTGAAGAAGATACCCAATCCGGTCGACGTCCACGTGGGCGCGCGGCTTCGATTGCGGCGCACGAGCGTGGGCATGAGCCAGGAGAAGCTCGGCGAACATCTGGGCATCACGTTCCAGCAGATCCAGAAATACGAGAAGGGCACGAACCGGATCGGCGCCAGCCGGCTGCAGAACATCAGCGAGGTTCTCAGCGTCCCCGTCGCGTTCTTCTTCGACGGGCTCGACAATCCGCCCGCCACCGTCAATGGGATGCAGGAACCCCCGAAGGAGTTCGTCCATGACGGCTACAATTCGAGCGAGACGCTGCAGCTGACGCGCGCCTTCGCGCGCATCGCCGATCCCAAGGTTCGCCGCCGCGTTCTCGATCTCGTGCGCTCGCTCGGCTCGCTCGAGGATGAGCCCGAAAACAGCTGAAACGGCACGTTTTACCTCGTTTCGCGGGGGTATGAGGGCAGATTTCGCTTGCGCGAAGAGCCCTCATTTTCTAACCCCGGCGAGCCCGCGACCTCGCGCGGGTGAGGCGGCAGGTCGGGCTTTGCGCCGACCGCACGGGAGATCTCCACGCAGATGGCGCGCAGCGATTACCTCTTCACCTCGGAAAGCGTCTCCGAAGGACACCCCGACAAGGTTTGCGACCGCATCTCCGACGAGATCGTGGATCTTCTTTACAAGGAAGCGCGCAAGACCGGCATGGACCCGTCTCTCTTGCGCGTGGCCTGCGAAACGCTCGCCACCACCAACCGCATCGTCATCGCCGGCGAAGTGCGCTGCTCGGTGGAGCCCGGCCGCCTGAAATCCAAGGTTCGTTCGGCGGCCCGCAAGGCCGTGAAGGCCATCGGCTACGAGCAGGACGGCTTCCACTGGAAGACCGCCAAGATCGACGTTCTCCTGCACGAGCAGTCTGCCGACATCGCCCAGGGCGTGGACGTGGGCGCGGAGAAGAACACCGAGGGCGCGGGCGACCAGGGCATCATGTTCGGCTATGCCTGCCGCGAGACGGCGGACCTCATGCCGGCGCCGATCTTCTACGCCCAGAAGATTCTGGAGCGCCTCGCCACCGCCCGCAAGAACGGCGAAGGCGACGCGGGCAAGCTCGGCCCGGACGCCAAGACGCAGGTCACCGTGCGCTACAAGGACGGCAAGCCGGCCGAGATCGTCTCGATCGTCCTGTCCACCCAGCATCTCGACGAATCCCTGAACTCCAAGGACGTGCGCGCCATCGTCGAGCCCTTCGTGCGCGAGGCGGTGGCGGATCTGGCGATCGCCAAGGATTGCGTCTGGCACGTGAATCCGACCGGCAAGTTCGTGATCGGCGGCCCGGACGGCGACGCCGGCCTGACCGGCCGCAAGATCATCGTGGACACCTATGGCGGCGCGGCGCCGCACGGCGGCGGCGCCTTTTCGGGCAAGGACCCGACCAAGGTGGACCGCTCGGCCGCCTATGCCGCGCGCTATCTCGCCAAGAACGTGGTCGCTGCCAAGCTCGCCGACCGCTGCACCATCCAGCTTTCCTACGCCATCGGCGTCGCCGAGCCCCTGTCGGTCTATGTCGACCTGCACGGCACCGGCACGGTGGACGAGGCGGACGTGGAAAAGGTGCTGCGCGAGGTCATGGACCTGACGCCGCGCGGCATCCGCGAGCATCTCCAGCTCACCAAGCCGATCTACGCCAAGACCTCCGCCTACGGCCATTTCGGCCGCAAGCCCGGCCGCGACGGCTCCTTCTCCTGGGAGCGCACGGACCTCACGTCGAAGCTGAAGGCCGCCCTTGGCCGCTGAACGCCGCGTCAACGCCCCGAAGGCGAGAACCCGCGAGAACTTCTTCGGCCGTTCTCGCGGCAAGACCCTGCGTCCGCTCCAGGCCGATCTCCTGGCCGAGCGGATGCCGACGCTCGGCCTCGACCTCGCCGAGCCCGCGCCGGCCGACGTGACCGGGCTGTTCGAGGCCGAAGTCTCGGCCGTGCGCCTCGAGATCGGCTTCGGCGGCGGCGAGCATCTGCATCTGGAATCGGGCCGCCATCCCGGCACGGGCTTCATCGGCGTCGAGCCGTTCCGCAATTCCATGGCCAAGATGCTGGTGGCGCTGGAAGCCGAGCCGCGCGCGAACCTTCGCCTGTTCGACGACGACGCCACGATGCTGCTCGACTGGCTGCCGGACGCCTCGCTCGACGGGATCGACCTCTTCTATCCCGACCCCTGGCCGAAGCGGAAACATTGGAAGCGCCGCTTCGTCAACGAGCGCACGCTGAAGCGCTTTGCCCGTGTCCTGAAGCCCGGCGCGCGCTTCCGCTTCGCGTCCGACATCGAGACCTATGTGGACTGGACGCTGCAGCACGTGCGGGGCCACGAAAGCTTCGAATGGCTGGCCGAAGGGCCGGCCGACTGGCACACGCCCTATGCCGGCTGGCCGGGCACGCGCTACGAGGCCAAGGCGCATCGCGAGGGGCGCAAGGGCGCCTATCTCACCTTCCGCCGCCTCTGACGGCGCGCCGGCAAGCCGCAAGGCTTGCCAGAGGGAGGCTCGAGGGGTATATGACAGGCAAATCCTCTGCGATACGGTCGTTGAGAGTGGGTCCACCCGGTCCCGCTCTTTTTTGTTAGGAAGATCGCGATCGTGGGGCATGGCGGGTGGAGGCCGGACGAAACCGGCGCCGCTCGGCAGGAATGAACCATCGGAGACTTCGTGACGGATCGCATCATCATCGAACAAGGCCTCGAAGCGCGCATCGCCGCGATCGTGGAACCCGCCATGGAACAGGTCGGCTACCGGCTCGTGCGCGTGCGCGTTTCGGCGATGAACGGCGCGACGCTGCAGATCATGGCCGAGCGCCCCGACGGCACGATGACGGTCGAGGATTGCGAGGCCGTGAGCCGGGCCGTTTCGCCCGTTCTCGACGTCGACGATCCGATGGACCGCGCCTACCACCTGGAAGTCTCCTCGCCCGGCATCGATCGGCCGCTGGTGCGCAAGACCGATTTCGAGACCTGGTCCGGCCAGCTTCTGAAGCTGGAGACGGGCCGCCTCGTCGCGAACCGCAAGCGGTTTCGCGGCCGCGTGACGAATGTGGACGCCGACGGCATCCGGCTGGAGCGCGACGGCGTGGCCGCCGACGACGGCGAGGCCGTGGTCGAGATCCCCTTCGACGCCATCGCCGAAGCGCGGCTGATCCTGACCGACGAGCTTCTGGCCGCCTCGCTGAAGGCCGACAAGGACGCGCGCAAGGCGCGCGGCCAACCCGTGGACGACGAGGACGAGGGCGAAGACGCCTCCGCCGGCTGAGCCGGCACGACGATCGCGCCGGGTGATCCTTCGGGAGCCGCCCGGACTGGCACAAGCGCCCGCGCCCCGCGCGGGCATGAACCGCGAAGCCGAACGAGCCTTCTGAGCGCTTCTTCGGGCTTTCGACGAGGAGAGACACATGGCAGTCAGTGCGAACAGGCTCGAGCTTCTGCAGATCGCGGATGCCGTCGCGCGGGAAAAGTCGATCGATCGCGAGATCGTCATCGCCGCCATGGCCGACGCCATCCAGAAGGCGGCGCGTTCGCGTTACGGCCAGGAAACCAATATCCGCGTCGACATCAACACCAAGACCGGCGAGATGAAGCTGCAGCGGCTCCTCGAAGTGGTCGAGGATGTCGAGGACCCCAACACGCAGATCTATCTCGAGCTCGCCCGCGACAAGAATCCCGACGCCGAGCCGGGCGACTTCATCGCCGAGCAGCTGCCGCCGATGGAGTTCGGCCGCATCGCCGCCCAGTCGGCCAAGCAGGTCATCGTGCAGAAGGTGCGCGAGGCCGAGCGCGACAAGCAGTACGAAGAGTTCATCGGCCGCGTCGGCGAGATCATCAACGGCACGGTGAAGCGCGTCGAATACGGCAACGTCATCGTCGATCTCGGTAAGGGCGAGGGCATCATCCGTCGCGACGAGCAGATCCCGCGCGAGCTGTTCCGCTATGGCGACCGCGTGCGCGCCTTCGTCTACGACGTGCGCCGCGAGCCGCGCGGGCCGCAGATCTTCCTGTCGCGCACCCATCCGCAGTTCATGGCCAAGCTCTTCACCATGGAAGTGCCGGAGATCTACGACGGCGTGATCGAGATCAAGGCGGTCGCCCGCGACCCCGGCTCGCGCGCCAAGATCGCCGTGATCTCGCGCGATTCTTCGGTGGACCCGGTCGGCGCATGCGTGGGCATGCGCGGCTCGCGCGTGCAGGCCGTGGTGGCCGAGCTGCAGGGCGAGAAGATCGACATCATCCCCTGGTCGCCGGAAGCCGCATCCTTCCTGGTCAACGCCCTTCAGCCGGCCAAGGTCGCCAAAGTGGTGCTGGACGAGGATGCCGAGCGTATTGAAGTCGTGGTCCCCGATGACCAATTGTCTCTTGCGATCGGCCGCCGCGGACAGAACGTCCGCCTTGCCTCGCAGCTGACGGGCTGGGACATCGACATCCTCACCGAGCAGGAAGAATCCGAGCGTCGCCAGAAGGAATTCGCCGAGCGTTCGGCCCTGTTCATGGAAGCGCTGGACGTCGACGAGATGGTCGGCCAGCTCCTGGCGTCGGAAGGTTTCGCCACCGTCGAGGAAGTCGCCTATGTCGATCTCGGCGACGTCGCCTCGATCGAGGGCTTCGACGAGGACACGGCCGCCGAGATCCAGAACCGCGCCAAGGACTATCTCGACCGCCGCGAGGCGGAACTGGACGAGAAGCGCAAGGCACTGGGCGTCGCCGACGAGCTTCGCGAGATCGAGGGTCTGACGACTCAGATGCTGGTCGCGCTCGGCGAGGACGGCGTGAAGACGGTCGAGGACTTCGCGGGCTGTGCGGCGGACGATCTGGTCGGCTGGAGCGAGCGCAAGGACGGCGAGACCAAACGCTTCACTGGCGCGCTCTCGGCCTTCGAGCTGAGCCGGACGGACGCCGAGGCCATGATCATGCAGGCCCGCGTCAAGGCGGGCTGGGTCGAGGAAGCGCCCGAGGAGGTCGAAGAGGACCTCGAAGGCGCCGAGGATGAAACCACGGTCTGAGGCGAAAGGTTAGGCAAGGCGTGACGACGAGCGAGATGTTGGATGACGGACTGGAGGAGGTGGTGATGAACGGGCGCATGTGCATCGTGTCGCGCCGCTCGCTCGAGGCCGATCTCCTCGTGCGCTTCGTCGCCGCGCCGGACGGCCGCCTCGTGCCCGATCTCAAGCGCCGCCTGCCGGGGCGGGGCGCCCATGTCGAGGCGCGCCGCGAGGTGGTGGAGCTTGCCGTCAAGCGTCGCATCTTCTCGCGCGCGCTGAAGCAGGACGTGTCGGGCCTGGAAACGCTGGCCGACGATCTCGACGCGCTTTTGGTGCGCTCGGCTCTCGGCTCGCTCGGCCTCGCCCGCAAGGCGGGGCAGATCGTCACCGGCTCGGCCAAGGTCGACGCGGCGCTGCGCACCGGCAAGGCGGCGGCGAGCCTCCATGCCAGCGACGCGGCGCCCGACGGCGTGCGCAAGCTCGACGGCGCCCGCCATGCCGGCGAGGTGTCGGGGCGCGCACGGCCGACGCCGATGTTTCGTCTGCTCGGAGCCGACGAAATGAGTTTGGCCCTTGGCGGGGAAAACGTGGTACACGCAGCCATCTTGCCCGGCAGCGCCGGGATGGCCCTCGTCAAACGTCTCGAAGCGCTCAGTGCTTATCGGGGCGAGAAGGCCGGTCGGGACGGCGAAAGCCCGCCCGACTCATGAGACCGTATCGATGTTCAACAACAAAGCTTGGTTGCGAAATGCTCTAGGCACGGATAATGGGCGCGAGGATCAGATCCCGCGCAGGAAGCGGAAGCATATATGAGCGACACGAAATCTGGCGACGACAAGACGCTGAGCGTCACCCCGAAGAAGACCCTGACCCTGAAGACGGGGGGCGCAGCCGCGCCTTCGACCGTCCGGCAGAGCTTCTCGCACGGGCGGACGAACAATGTCGTCGTCGAGACCAAGAAGCGGAAGTTCTCCAAGCCCGAGGACGCGGCGAAGGCCGCCGCGCCTGCAGCGCAGGCCGCAGCCCCCAGCGCCCCGGCCGCGCCGCGCCCGGCTCTGACGCCCGCCCAGCAGGCAGCGCTCGCTCGCGCCGCCGAGAACCCGCAGGCGCCCGTGCCGCCCGATCGCCCGGTCGCCGCTCCGGCCGCTGAGGCCGCGCCTGTCGCCGCTCCCACCGTTGCCGCCGAAGCTCCCGCGCAGGCGCCCGCCGCAGAGGCAGTCGCCGCTCCGGCCGCGCCCGCGAGCGCGCCGGCCGTCGCCGAGACGCCGGCTCCCGCACCCGTTTCCGAACCGGTGGCCGCTGCCGCCGCTCCGGCACCTGTCGACGCGCCTGCCGCGCCGACCCCCGTTTCCGTGACCGAACCCCCGAGAGCCGACACCCTGAAGCCCGCCGCCCCCGAATCCATCAAGCCCGTCCAGGCTCCCGCCGCCACGACGGC
>NZ_BBWL01000031.1:0-58770 GCF_001463785.1 Aureimonas sp. AU40 | reverse complement strand
CTACAACAACGGCGTCCGCTCCGGCGGCCCCGCCGGCGCCAACAATGGCCGCCCCGGCCAGCCGAACCGTCCGGGCCAGCCCCAGACGGGCGCCCGTGGCCCGGCGCAGAACGCTGCCCCCGGCGCACGCCAGCCGCGCGGCGCGGTCCTGTCGGACCTGTCGTCGAAGGAAATGGACGCGCGTCGCCGCGCCCTTGAGCTGGCCAAGCAGCGTGAGGTCGAAGACCGCCGCCTGTTCCAGCTCGAAGAAGCGCGCCGCATTGCGGAAGACGACCGCCGCCGCGCCGAGCGCGAGGAATCCGAGCGCCGTCAGGCCGAGGAAGCCGCGCGTCTCGAGATGGAGGCCGCCGCCCGCAAGAAGGCCGAGGAGGACGCCGCGCGCCGCGCTGCCGCCCGTCCGCAGACCACGGGCCGCGCCAAGCCGGCCGAGGTCATCCCCGGCCCGCCGCCGGTGGACGACGGCTTGGGCCTGCGCCCGGCCGGCCGCACCGACCTCACCAAGAAGACCCGTGCGGACGACGAGGACGATCGTCGCGGCCCCGCCGGCGCCCGTCGTGGCCCTCCGGGCCGCGCCGTGGTCGTCGAGGCGCCCAAGCCGACCCGTTCGCGCACCGACGACCGTCGCGGCGCAGGCCGCGTCAATGTCGAGCGCGCCCTGTCGGACGACGACGCGCGCGGTCGCTCGCTCTCCTCGATGCGTCGTCGTCAGGAGAAGTTCAAGCGTTCGCAGCAGAACCAGGCCCGTGAGAAGATTTCCCGCGAAGTGATCATCCCCGAGACCATCACCATCCAGGAACTCGCCAACCGCATGTCCGAGCGGGCGGTGGACGTCATCAAGTATCTGATGGCGCAGGGCCAGATGATGAAGCCCGGCGACGTGATCGACGCCGATCTGGCCGAGATCATCGCGACCGAATTCGGCCACACGCCCCGCCGCGTGGCGGAGTCGGACGTCGAAACCGGCATCTTCAATCTCGCCAGCGACCCCGAGAAGCTCGTGTCACGTCCTCCGGTCGTCACGATCATGGGCCATGTCGATCACGGCAAGACCTCGCTGCTCGACGCGATCCGCAAGACCAGCGTCGTGTCCGGCGAGGCCGGCGGCATCACGCAGCATATCGGTGCCTATCAGGTCGAGCAGGACGGTCACCTGATCTCCTTCATCGACACGCCGGGCCACGAGGCCTTCACGGCCATGCGTGCCCGCGGCGCCCAGGCGACCGACATCGCCATCCTCGTGGTGGCGGCGGACGACAGCGTCATGCCGCAGACGATCGAGTCGATCAGCCATGCCAAGGCGGCCGGCGTCCCGATCATCGTGGCGATCAACAAGATCGACAAGCCGGGCGCCGACCCGCAGAAGGTGCGCACGAACCTCCTCCAGCATGAGGTGTTCGTGGAGTCCATGGGCGGTGAAGTGCTCGACGTCGAGGTTTCGGCCAAGGCCGGCACCAATCTCGACAAGCTGCTCGAAGCCATCATCCTCCAGGCCGAAATCCTCGACCTCAAGGCCGATCCCGAGCGCACCGCCGAAGGCGTCGTCATCGAGGCGCAGCTCGACCGTGGCCGTGGCCCGGTCGCGACCGCCCTCGTTCAGGCCGGAACGCTGCGCCAGGGCGATATCGTGGTGGCCGGCGACCAGTGGGGCCGCGTGCGCGCCCTGGTGGACGACAAGGGCCGTCAGCTGAAGTCGGCCGGTCCCTCTACCCCGGTGGAGATCCTCGGCATGCAGGGCACGCCCGGCGCCGGCGATCGCTTCGCCGTGGTGAAGGACGAGGCCCAGGCCCGCGAGATCACCGAGTATCGTCAGCGTCTGACCCGCGAGAAGGCGGTGGCCAAGTCCGCCGGCCAGCGCGGCTCGCTCGAGCAGATGATGATGACGCTGCAGGACACGGGTCTGAAGACCTTCCCGCTGCTCATCAAGGGCGACGTGCAGGGTTCGGTCGAGGCCATCAACGTGGCCCTCGAAAAGCTCGGCACGGACGAGGTGCAGGCCCGCATCGTGCATTCGGGCGCCGGTGCCATCACCGAGTCCGACGTGCAGCTGGCCGCGACCTCCAAGGCCGCGATCATCGGCTTCAACGTCCGCGCCAACGCCCAGGCCCGTCAGGCGGCCGAGCGCGAAGGCATCGAGATCCGCTACTACAACATCATCTACGATCTGGTGGATGACGTGAAGCAGGCGATGTCGGGTCTTCTCTCGCCCGAGCGTCGCGAGACGTTCCTCGGCAATGCCGAGATCCTGGAGGTGTTCCACATCACCAAGGTCGGCAAGGTCGCGGGCTGCCGCGTCACCGAAGGCAAGGTCGAACGTGGTGCGGGCGTCCGCCTTATCCGCGACGGCGTGGTCATTCACGAGGGCACGCTCAAGACGCTCAAGCGCTTCAAGGACGAAGTGTCCGAAGTGCCGGGCGGCCAGGAGTGCGGCATGGCCTTCCAGAACTACGACGATATTCGCCAGGGCGATATCATCGAAAACTTCCGCGTCGAGCACATCGCCCGCACGCTGTAACACCCAAGGCGGGCCGGCTGACCGGCCCGCGCCCCACGAGGTCTGGTTCAGATACTCCTGGGGGCGGAAGCGTCGAATGCCGAACACTGGCCTCGAAAAGGCCATGTCGGCACGCACGATGGGGCGACCGGCTCGGGCCGGGCCTCCCGTCCGAGAGTGGACTTGGAAGCCCGGCGGCGACGCCGGGCTCTTCTCTTCGTGCGTGGATGGAAGTCGCTTGCCTTCAGACGAAGGCGGCAGGACGTCGCTGAGCTGGAAACATCTCCGTTCGAACCGGTGCGGTCGCTCCCCGAGGGGGCGGCCGGCGGCGCAGCGTTGCAAGAGGCAAACATGGCAAAACACGCCAAGACTCCCAAGGGGCCGTCGCAGCGCCAGCTGTCGGTGGGCGAGAAGGTCCGCCACGCGCTGACCGAAACGTTGCAGCGGGGGGACCTGCGCGACCCGCTCCTGGAACGCGCCGTCATCACCGTGTCGGAAGTTCGCATGTCGAACGACCTGAAGCTCGCCACCGCCTATGTGACGGTGCTCGGCCAGAGCGAGATGAAGCCTTTCGTGGAGGCCCTGAACGGGCACGCGAAATATCTGAGGGGTCGGCTTTCGCCGGCTCTTCGGCAGATGAAGTACATGCCCGAGGTTCGCTTCCGCGAGGACGACAGTTTCGACAATTACGCCCGGATCGACGCGCTTCTGCGCTCGCCCGACGTGATGCGAGACCTGGAAGCGGCTGAAGGCGAAGACGACAACAAGGAAGAACGCTGATGGCACGGCGCGGCAAGAAGCCGAAGGGGCGCCCGATCTCGGGCTGGGTGATCTTCGACAAGCCGGTGGGCATGGGCTCCACCGAGGCGGTCGCCAAGATCAAGTGGCTGTATTTCGCGCAGAAGGCGGGCCATGCCGGCACGCTCGATCCGCTGGCGTCCGGCATGCTGCCGATCGCGCTCGGCGACGCCACCAAGACGGTTCCCTTCGTCATGGACGGGCGCAAGACCTACCGGTTCGCGGTGAGCTGGGGCGCCGAGACCACGACCGACGACACGGAAGGCCCCGTGACGAACTCCTCCGACATGCGCCCGAGCCGGACCGATGTCGAGGCGCGGCTTCCCGCCTTCATCGGCGAGATCCAGCAGGTGCCCCCGGCCTTCTCCGCCATCAAGATCGACGGCGAGCGCGCCTATGACCTTGCGCGCGCCGGCGAGACCGTGGAGATCGCCGCCCGCACCGTGACGGTGCACCGGCTCGAGATAGTATCCATGGACGAGGGCACGACCGTGTTCGAGGCGGATTGCGGCAAGGGCACCTATGTCCGCTCCATCGCGCGCGATCTTGGCCGCGAGCTGGGCTGCTTCGGCCACGTCACCGAACTGCGCCGCGTTCGCGTCGGCGCCTTCGACGAGGACGACCTGATCACGCTGGACGACCTGATGGACGCGGCGGAAGAGGGACTGGAAGAGCTGACGCAGGAGGCGATCGATTCCGGTGCGCGCCCGCGCGTCGTGCGCTTCGAGGCGCTGGACGAGTTCGTGCTCGACGCTGCCACGGCGCTGTCGGACCTTTACGAAGTGGCGCTGAGCGACGACCAGGCGGGCCGGGTCCTTTCGGGCAATCCGGTTCTCCTGCGCGGGCGCGATGCGCCGGCCTTCTGCGAGGAAGCCTATGCGACCGGCCATGGCCGCCTCGTCGCGCTCGGCTCGATCGACCAGGGCGCCTTCCATCCCAAGCGCGTCTTCGGCGGGCGCGGCTAAAGCGACGATTTCGCTGAAGCGCGAAACCTTCTTCGGCCCGGCTGCTTTAGAAGCGGCCGGGCCTTTGCTTGTCCGGGCCAACCGGATGAGGACGACGCATGAGGATCGACCCCGAGGCCGAGGCCGTGCTGCGCGAGATCGAGCGGGCTGCGAAGGGGCGCCCCGACCCGCGCAACTCCGCCGAGAAACTGGCCCAGGCGCGATCCGACACGGCCTCGCTCGCCCGCTTCTCCGCCCCGCCGCCCGCCTCGGTCCGCATCGAAGAGACGGAGGCGCCCGGGCGTAGTGGCCAAGCCATTCCCCTTCGGCTCTACCGCCCGGCCAATGGGGAGAAACTTCTCCTCTGGTTCCACGGCGGGGGCGCGATCGCCGGCTCGCTCGACACGCACGAAGCGCCGCTCATGGCGCTGGCCGAGCGCACGGGCCGCGTGATCGTCTCGGTCGGCTACCGTCTGGCGCCCGAAACGCGCTATCCCGGCCAGCACGAGGATTGCCTCGACGCGGCGCGGTTTCTCGTTAGCGGCGCGCTTGGCCTGCCAGCCGCCGGCTGGGCGATCGGCGGGGATTCGATCGGCGGCCTCTACGCCGCCTCCACCGCGCGGGCTCTACGCCGCGAAGGCGCGAGCCTGCTGCCCGAGGCGCAGGTCCTCCTTTATCCCAACACCGATCTTCGCGACACGCGCGCATGGCCCTCGCTGCGCGAGAACGAGGGGCGGATCATGACGCGCGATTCGCTGCGCTACGAGGCCGATCAGTCCGTGCCGCGCCATGCCGACCGCCTCACCCCCGTTGCCTCGCCGCTGCTCGCCGATGATCTCGCCGGGCTGCCCTGCAGCTTCCTCGCGGCATGCGAAGCCGACCCACTGCGCGACGAGGGAGAGGCCTTCGGTCGACGCTTAGACGCCTGCGGCGTGCCGCTGACGCACCGACGATACGACGGCATGATCCACGCCTTTCTCCAGATGAACGGGCGAATCAAACGCGCCGACAGGCTGATGGACGACATCGCCGCCTTCCTGCGCGGCGAGCGCGGCTGATGCCCGGCGCGGCGCAGAGGCGAAAAGGCGGCGTCGCCGCAACGGAACTGCCAGTCCCAGCCTCGGCTCTAAAGCCCTCGGCGGATTCGATGCCCGCAGCGTCGGCGCGCGGGAAAAGCGAGGAAGCTCCAGCCGCCCCGACCGCGCCACTAGAGACGACCGCCGACCTCGTCGAGATGGGCGAGCATGTCGGCGGGGTCCTCGTAGACGCGGTAAGCGCCCGCGCGCTCCAACTCGCCCGCCCCATAGCCCCCGCACAGGAGGCCGACGCCGAGCGCCCGGCAGCGCTGCGCGGCGAGCATGTCCCATATGGAATCGCCGATCACCATGGCCGTCTCGATCGGCGTGTCGAGACGCTCGGCTGCGGCAAGGAAAAGGTCCGGGTCGGGTTTGGCGTATTTCACCAGATCGCGCGTGATGACGGGGACCTTAGCCGGATCGACGCCGAGGGCTGCGAGATTGTGCGAGGCGGTTTCCATGCGGCCGCTGGTGGCGATCGCCCATTTGATACCGGCGTCGGTCAGCGTCTGCAGGAGGGCGCGCGCGCCGGGCAGCGGGCGGATGCGATCGGCCTGCCGGCCATAGGCCGCCGCGTGCCGCTGGCGCAGGCGCTCCAGGAGTTCGGGGCTGATGTCGGTCTCGGTCTCACGCAGCAGCTGGTTGGTGAACAGGCCGCCGCTCATGCCGATCTTGCGATGGATGCGCCAGACCGAAAGGTCGATGCCCTCCGCGTCCAGCGCTTCCTGCCAGGCGAGAACGTGATGATAGACGCTGTCCACCAGCGTGCCGTCGAGATCGAAGAGGAAGGCGGGTTCGATGCGCATGGCCGAGGCCTCTTTGATGGGTTGGCTCGTCCATCTTTTGTAGGGTCGCCTCACCAACCCGACAGAGCTTTTCTCGCCAGTGTCTCCCCAGCACAACCGGAGATACCGAAGCCGGCCCCTGTGGCCGCGAAGCGACTTTCCATCGCGCGAAAAGGAAGTTACGAACGCGCAGAGGCCTTCGGGCAGCAGGGGGCGTGCGCCGTGAGAGACGAGCCGGCAGGGGCTGGGGAAGACCTGGGCGCCGGGAAGAACCGGGGCGCTGGGGAAGACCGGGGCGCAGCGGAGGCCGCGCGGCTGGCGGCGCTTGCCGAATACGGCATTCTCGACACACAGCCCGAGCAGGGCTTCGAGGACATCGTGCTCTTGGCGCGCACGCTCTGCCGCGCTCCTGTCGCGCTGGTCAGCCTTGTGGACAAGGACCGGCAATGGTTCAAGGCGCGCTCTGGCTTCGACCCCTGCCAGACGCCGATCGAGCAGTCCGTCTGCCGGCATGTCCTGTCGCAGACCGAGCCGCTGATCATCCCCGACCTCACCCTCGATCCCCGCACGCGCCAAAACACGCTGGTCACCGGCGAGCCGCATCTGCGATTCTATGCCGGCGCGCCGCTGGTGACGCCCGCCGGCCAGGTGCTTGGCTCGCTCTGCGTGCTGGACCACGTGGCCCGGCCTGACGTCTTGAGCACGGGCGAGCTCGAAGGGCTCGTCGCCTTGTCGTGGCAGGTCATGAGCCAGCTCGAACTGCGCCGGGCGGTGGCCGATCGCGACCGCGCGCTTCTGCAGAAGCGCGAGGGCGACCGGCATCATCGGATGATCCTCGACAGCGCGCTGGACCATGCGATCCTCTCGCTCGACCGGGACGGGCGCATCACCGCCTGGAGCCGGGGCGCGGAGGCGATTCTCGGCTGGCGCCAGGACGAGATGCTCGGCGCCTCGGCGGATCGGTTGTTCACCCGCGAGGACCGTGCGAACGGCGTGCCGGCGCAGGATCTCGCCCGCGCCCGCAGCGAGGGGCACGCGCTGCGCGAGGGCTGGCGCCCGCGCCGGGACGGCTCGCGCTTCCTTGCCTCCAGCGAAACGCGCCCGCTTGTGTCCGAAACCGGCGAGCCCATCGGCTCGCTGCTGATCCTGCGCGACCGCACGGCCGAGCGCCAGCGCGAGCACCGGCTGGCGCTTCTGGCGGAAGTCTCGGCGGCGCTGCTTTCGGCCCCGACCACGGGCGACGGGCTTCGGCCCATTCTGCAGGCGGGGGCCGAGATCATCGGCTTCGACGAATGCTGCCTGTTCGACATCGCGCCCGATGGCTGCCACCTCTTCCTCACCCATGAGACCGGCCTCGACGAGGACACGCGCCGGCGCCTGACCGAGACCTCCGTGGAATGGCCGCTCTGCGGCATCGTGGCGCAAACCGGCGAGCCGCTGATTCTCTCCAGTCTTCTCGATGGCGACGAGCCGCGCCACGCCATCGCGCGCGAAATGCGCTTCGACAGCTATGCCGGCTTCCCGATCCTCAGCCAGGGCGTCGCCAAGGGCGTCCTGTCCTTCAGCCGGCACGAGGCGAAGCCGTTCGACGAGGAGACGGTCGCCTTCTTCGCCACCGTGGCGCGCTTCCTGTCGATCATGCGCGAGCGGATGGATGCCGACGAGAGCCTGCGCGCCAGCGAGCGCAAGTGGCGCGAACTGTTCGAGGAGCTACAGGAAGGCTTCGTGCTCGGCCGGCTCCTGCGCGACAAGGCGGGCGCGGTGGTGGACTGGCGCTACGAGGCGGTGAACCGCGCCTGGTGCGAGTTGACCGGCCTGTCCGCTGAGGCCGTGATCGGCCGCACGGTGCGGGAGCTGTTTCCCGATCTCGGCCCGGAATGGGTGAAGGGCGCTGCCGCCGCCGTCGAGGAAAAGAAGCCGCTGCGCTTCCTGCGAACGGTGGAGGCCATGGGCCGCTCTTTTGAGGGCGTCGTGCAGCCCGCCGGGCAGGACGGGTTCACGGCCCTGTTCGTCGAGGTGACCGACCGCGCCAAGTCCGAAGCGCGACGTGACGCGCTGGCCCGGCTCGGCGACCTTCTCCTACGCCATGACGACGAGGCGACCTTGCTTCGCGGGGCGGCCGAACTGGTCGGCGGCGCGCTGCAGGTGGCGCAGGCCGCCTATTGCGGCGTAACTCCAGACGGCACGCCCTCCGTGCGCCACGAATGGCGCCGGGGCGAAGCGCCGGCCAGTTCGCAACCCGGTGCCGATGCGCCGGCCCTCACCATCGAGCCAAGGCTCGGTCAGGGCCATACGATCACCGTGGAAGACGCCAGCGAATCCGGGGCGGGGGGAGGGGACCTGCGCGCCTCCATCCGGCATCCCGTGACCGAAGGCGGCCGGCTCGTCGCCGTGCTGGAGGTCGGCGACACGCGGCCGCGACGCTGGACGGAGGAGGAACTCGCCTTCGTCAGCGAAGCCGCCGCGCGCATTCGCGCCGCCATCGAGCGCGGGCGCGTCGAAACGCTGCTGCGCGACAACGAGCGGCGCCTTCTCACGCTGGTCCAGGCCCTGCCGCTGGGCGTTCTTCTGGCCGAGGCCAAGACGAGCCGCGTCATCGCCAGCAATCGGCGCATGGAAACCATCCTCGGCCGCACGGCCGCCAGCGTCCTGGCGCCGGGCGGCGACCATCTCTTCCTCGCCTATGACGGCGAGGGTCGGACCATCGACCCGTCCGCCTGCCCGCTGCCGCGCATCCTCAAAGGGGAGGCCGAGCGCGCCACGCTGGAAATGCAACTGGAACGGCCGGACGGCAGCCGAATCTGGATCGAGGTCGTGGGCGAAGCCATTCGCGACGCCACCGGACGGCTGCGCGGCGCGGTGGTCTGCGCCAGCGAGATCGAGGATCGCAAGCGCGCCGAGGCGCAGCAGCGCATCCTGGCGCGCGAACTCTCTCACCGATTGAAGAACACGCTGGCCGTTGTGCAGTCGATCGCGACGCAGACGTTGCGCTCGGCCACCGACATCGAGACCGCGCGCGTCACGCTCTCCCAGCGCATCCAGGCGCTGTCGCACGCGCATGAAATCCTCCTGATCGGCCAGCACGATTCAGGATCGGTCGAGGCCATCGTGCGCGGCGCGGTGTCCGCCCACGATCCCGGCGGGCGGATCGACTTAGAGGGGCCGAGCGTGCTGATCGGCCCCAAGGCCGCGATGGCGCTGGCGCTGATCGCCCACGAGCTGTCCACCAATGCGGTCAAGTACGGCGCGCTGTCGGTTCCCGAGGGACGGGTGACGATCCGCTGGTCGGTAGCCCCGTCCGCCACCGGCCTTTCGCCCACTCTGGAGTTCGACTGGTGCGAGACAGGCGGTCCGCCTGTCGTGCCGCCCAGCCGCAAGGGCTTCGGCACGCGGCTCGTCGGCATGGGCCTGTCGGGCGCGGCGGGCGGCGCGGTCGATCTCGCCTACGATCCGGGCGGCCTGCGATGCCGCATCACCGCGCCCTTGAGCGAACTCGAGATGGACGAGGAGACGTGACCCATGAGCCATTCCTTCCTGTCCGACCCTGAAACCGCCGTCGTCCTTCGCATCTGCCAGACCTCGCCGGGCTTCGTGCCCGTGATCCTGCGTGGCCGGCTGTTTCCGGTGCGCGAGATCAATATTGCCGACTATCCCGTCTCGTCCGACCTGTCGGTGGAAGACTTCGTGCTCGGCCTGGAAGTTCTGGGCTGCCGGCTGGTGCGCAATCGGGTGGACGACGTGACCGTGCGCGAGCCCCCCCATTTCCGCTCGCCCGCCTGGGCCGAGCGTGCGCGCCAGATTCAAGCTGTGATGTCGGATGCCTGGGAAGGCCGGCGCACGGCGCTTTCGGACTATCTGCACGACCGCGAAGACTTGGCCGGCGCTGAAACGCCGACGTTATCGGAGCGCTGACGCCGGGCTTAGGGTCGGCATCTGGGCGCGATGGCGCGTCTTCGTAGGGCGCTGATGCTACGTTCCCCGCTGCGATCTGTTGGTCGCAGCGGCCGGAAAAGACTTCGTTTGGACGTTTCCGAAGATGTCTATGAGGTGCACCGCCCTACTGGCAGAGCGCACCGAACTGTAGAAAAGATGGTTCCGCGAGCAATGACGCTTAAATTTTTCAAGACATCATCCAAATGAAACGAGCGATCGCAGCAAACTGCCAGTTAAAGCCGACTGGTTTTTCGGCGCGACCTATACGATCTGCTTTGGTAACGCGTAGCGCGTGGGCAAGCTTGTCATCGGCGGCTAAATTTACAGCCACCGAGTTTGCGGAATTGTGCAAAGGGAAAAGCCCTCGCTTAGGGCCGCCCGGTTACCCGTTCAGACCTTAAGCATCAGAAGAACCAGTGAGCTTGGTAAGGCTCAAAGCTGGAACCTTGTTTGAGACAGGCACATCCTCAACGCTGTTGCACGCGACGATTTGCATAAGTCTTCGCTATGGGTAGCGCCAGCTTGATGGTGTGGGAGATGGCAATCCCGATGGCGACCAACACGATTGTTAGGATGGTTGGTGGCATAACCTCGCGCAGACGCGGAATGGTCAGAGAATGCGAGATATATATAGCAAAACTTGCAAAGCTGATTTCCAAGAATAACCGTCTTACCAAGTCCGGCATCACCAGAACTGGAACGGCAACGAGGAGCATCACGGCCGCCAACTTATAAGCACCACGCATTTCACCCCCAAAACCGCCCCACCAAGGTACCGAAGCATAGTTGAGAAATGCCGCAAAGGCGGCGATACCCACAACCAGCGCAGTGCGCGTCCATGTGTTGGCGAAGTATATGCACCAGCCAAATGCGAAGAGATAGATGAATTGGTCGGGCGTCCGGTTCAGAAGTTCGTCGTGATCGAACGTAAGAATTGCAATGATCTTGATACCAATGGCCGCCGCGAGAAAGGCGAAACCGAATTTTGCAGGCTGGTCGCGAATAAATGTTCTGACCGCTGGTATGCAGGCAAATAAAATCAGAACCAGAATGCTCTGGATGTAAGCCTCAATGAACCAAAAGGGCGTCAGCAAGCTACCGACACGCCCGACAAAATTGCTGACCAGCAGGAACTCCGCGACGCTCCCATCCATCCGGCGCAGGCTGAAGGCGACGAGAACGAGGTAGTAGGGCAGCACGATCTTGAGGAAGACATCGCGCAGGATCGTCCATCGCTTCGACGATACGAGCCGCGCGCGTTGGACCCGCGCCATGCTGAGCCCAGCCAACATGATCAGAATGTCTACGCCAGCACCGACCTCCGCCTTGAAGGTATGGTGTGCCACCACCATAAGGGTCGCGATCGCGCGCATCGCGGTTTCCATGCTGATCGAGCGCATGGCGAGGACCCCGCCACTCTGTTCCCTGGGTTTGGGAAACAGCGCCTCAAGGTTCGCAAGCGGCAGGACTTCCCAGCCTTTGGGCAAGCTACCGAACCGGTCCTCGATCGCCGCGCTGATCACCACGAAAGTCAGAGAATCTCCCCCGAGCGAAACGAAGCTGTCTTCGTCGCGGATACATGGGCGATTGAACTCCGCCTCGAACAGGGCCCGTATCGTGTCGGCGTCCTGCGGCGCGATAGCCCGATCGATCTGGTCATGCAGCGAACGATCGGTTTCCTCCCGAACGAAGTTCTCGCCGAGAATGCGCCGCTGCACCTTGCCTGTCGCCGTGACGGGAAAGCGTTCGACCTGCGTTAGCTTCAGCGCATTGCCGACCACGAGCCCTCGCTTGCGCAGCACCGCTTCGGTGGCCGCGCGCAACGCCGCCTCGTCATGAGGACCCGGCAGATGGGCCAGAAGCATTCCATCCCCGCGCAACGGATCGGGAATGCGCGCGAGCGAGACGGCGGGCGAGGAGGTAAGCGCCTCGCGCAGCTCGGCTTCGATCAGTTCGGGCGAGATCTTGATGCCGCCGCAATTGATAAGATCGTCGGCTCGGCCCTGGTAGAAAAGATTGCCGTCCCGCATCTCGCCGAGATCGTTGGTGGTCAGCCAGCCGTCCGCATCCGTAAGGGGCGAAAAGGCTCCGTCGGCCATAGCGAATTTTGCCACATGCGGCCCGCCGATGCGGATGCGTCCGTCCTCGGCGATCTCGACGCGGGTCTGTCCGACGGGCCGGCCGACCGATTCCAGTCCCTCACCCTCCGTGGCGTTCAAATCGAGGAAAGTTGTGCGGGACGCTTCGGTCAAACCGTAATGTTGCACGATGCGCGCATTGGGAAAGAGCGCCTTCAACGCCTCTTTCTCCGAGCGCGACATGTACTGACTGCCAATTTCGATCCACCGCATGTTGCGCCCGGACGATCCGATCGCGTCGGCATTCTTGAGGAGAATTCGCAGCAGCGTCGGTACGGCCGAAAGCGCGTTGATTTCCTCACGCCGAAGCATGGCGGCGATTTCAGCGACATCGAAGCCGCGTGGGGGGATGAAGGCCTGACCGCCAACGGCCGCACAAGCTCGGAACCGTCCCAACCCGAAGGAATAGTTCGGCGGAACACCGACATACTCGCGCACGGAACCGTCGAGCGACATCACTGTATTGAGGCGCTCTACCGTGTCGTTTAGGGCCTCGTAGGTTAAGCAGATGCCCTTCGGCATGCCCGTCGTACCCGAGGTGAAGGTCACCTGCGCTATATCGGAGCCGCCAGGGAATCTTCGCAAGCCGGATACCCAACCCGTCCGGTCGTCCGGCTCGACCACATCGACAAGCTCAAGACCAGGCCGCTTTTCGCTTATTCCGCTTGCCGAAACGATCAAGAAAGGTCGGCGCTTTTCATAGAGTTCGAACACCGCCTCCACGAAGCCTACGGAAGACTTTGCAATTATTGCCGTCACGGCGATCGAACGAGGCGGGATGTTTCCTGCTAGACGGTCCAACGGGACACTCCGATGCGTTGGTATATAGCTAGACCGGGCTTTGTGGAGGATGGCGCGGATCTGGGTAGCTTAATGAATCATCTATATCACATATTGCATTGCATACCTCTCTTGCGGCAATTGCGAGAGAGGCGACACGCCGAACGGGTGCGTCCATATAATGCGAGAAACCCCCGGGCCGTGCAGTTGACCTCGCTTGCGAACTCGCCCCGCCAAGGATCGAAGCTACGAAGGCACAGGGCATAGCTGATCCGCGTGCTTACAGGCCCAACATCTACGGACTGCGCTGCATTGCCGTCTTGGCTGCAGTTTTGTTCCACGCTGCCCGTTTGCCGGGCGGGTTCGTGGGTGTCGATATCTTCTTTGTCATCGCCGGTTTTCCGATTTCGCGTATCATCCTCCGCGCAGTGGACAGGGGCGACTTCTCGATTGCCCGCATTTGCGAGTGCCACATCGTGCCGGCGCTTGGCGGAGTAATTGGCGCCCGCCCGCGTGACGATCTTCGAATTTGTGTCTGAGCAGCGCTATGACGCGCCTCGTGCGCTTACCATGAACAAACTCTATGGGTATCTTTCGGATACGACCCTACCTCTCCATATGCATAATTGGAGTCAGGCTCCGTCTCGGGAGGCTCTGGCTGAAGTCGCAGCGCACCACCCCTGCCGCACCCTTGATGTTGGAGCGCATCTTGTGACGCACAGGGTTGGGCCCGCGAGCCTTCCTAGGGTCTGCGGTATCGATCGTCCTAGAGGAAAGGCTAATGTCGGGGAGGGTTCGCGAGTCCGTCATAGCAACGGTCTGGGCCCGGAGCGGGATTGCCAGCTTCATCCCCCGGCACCTTCGCCTTCACGTCGGCTGGGATGCGCTGAACGAACTGCTGATTTTTAGTACCGGGACGCTTCATCGGACGGGCCATCGCAAGGGGCATGTTGTGCAGTCCTGTTGTACAGGCCGCCCCATGCAATCCCTTGTAATCGCTTAAGTCTCGGGCTTCCCTGAACAATCAGGGGAATTGGTGCCCAGGAAAGGACTCGAACCTTCACGCCTCGCGGCACACGGACCTGAACCGTGCGCGTCTACCAATTCCGCCACCTGGGCACGAGCGGTTCAATAGAAGGCGGCGGCGGCCGTGTCAATCGCGTTCGCGACAGGTTTGTGAAATGGGGGTGAGAAAATGGGGAGGGGCTTGGCCAATCATCTCCTCGGATTCCATTAAGTCATTGAGATCGATGACTTAATGGCCTCTCTAAGAGAAGAGTAAGAGCGGCGGCTTGGTCGCTCGGAGATGGATGGGAGTCGATTCACGGGAGGGAAAGCCCCTCGAATCGCGGTGCGGGCGGGGCGACAAAAGGGCTTTTGCGATGCGGCTTCTTTTCCGATTCACGCATTGCAGCTAAAGCAGAGCGCAACACATGGCGGGGTGCCGGACGTGAAGTGCCGGCTCTCTTGAAACGAGGCGATGAGGTCATGGCAGTCGATACGAAGAAGCAGATCACGGTGTTCGGGGGATCGGGCTTCCTCGGCCGATACGTCGTCCATGCGCTCGCCAAGCGCGGCCATCGCATCCGCGTCGCCTGCCGCCGGCCCGACCTCGCCTACCACCTCCAGATCGCCGGCACGCTCGGCCAGATTCAGGCCGTGCAGGCCAATCTGCGCTATCCCTGGTCGATCGACCGGGCGATGGAAGACGCCGACCATGTGGTGAACCTCGTCGGCATCCTGGCCGAAGCCGGCAAGCAGACCTTCACCCATCTCCAGGCCGAAGGCGCCGGGCTGATCGCGGAAGGGGCCGCCAAGCGCGGCATCGGCATGGTGCAGCTGTCGGCCATCGGCGCCGACGCGCAGTCCCCGTCCGAATATGCCCGCACCAAGGCGGAAGGCGAGGCGCGGGTCTTCGCCGCGCGGCCGGATGCGGTGGTGCTGCGCCCCTCCATCGTCTTCGGCATGGAGGACCAGTTCTTCAACCGCTTCGCCAACATGGCGCGCCTGTCGCCGTTTCTGCCGCTGATCGGCGGTGGCAAGACGCGCTTCCAGCCCGTCTTCGTCAACGATGTGGCGACGGCCGTGGCCGATGCGGTGGAAGGCAAAGTCGCGGGCGGGCGCGTCTATGAACTCGGCGGCCCGAACGTTCTGACCTTCCGGGAGATGATGGAAGAGATGCTGCGCATCGTGGAGCGCCGCCGCCGCTTCCTCGATATCTCGTTCAGCCGTGCGGCCTCGCTCGCCAAACTCGTGGGCAAGCTGCCCGGCGCGCCGCTGACGCCCGATCAGGTCGAGCAACTCCAGCACGACAATGTCGTGTCGGACGCGGCCAAGCAGGAGGGGCGCACCTTCGAGGCCTTCGGCATCAGCCCCCGCACGCTCGATGCCGTGCTGCCGACCTATCTCGTGCGCTTCCGTCCGCAGGGACAGTTCTCCAAGCCGCAGCCGCATGACGACCGCCCGGCCGAGGACACCTCGCTCCCCGGCGACCGGGGCGTCGCCAAGCCCTGAGCCCTCGCTTTGGTCCAAATCGGAGGCATGAAAAAAGGAGGGCGCGAGCCCTCCTTTTTGTTGGTGCAGAGGGCTGCTTGGCCGCCCTTTTCGCTGGGCCCGCTCAGCGCAGGGCCAAGAGGACGCCGATGCCGATCGCGCCGACCACGATGCGCCACCTCATGAAAAAAAGGACGGCGTGAGCCGTCCTTTTTTGTTGGTCGCAGAACGAGTTGGCTGCCTCCGGCCGGGCAGCGCCGGCTCAGCGCAGGGCCAGGAGGACGCCGATGCCGATGGCACCGACCACGATGCGCCACCTCACGAAAAAAGGACGGCGTGAGCCGTCCTTTTTTGTTGGTCGCAGAACGAGTTGGCTGCCTACGACCGGGCGGCGCCGGCTCAACGCAGGGCCAGGAGGACGCCGATGCCGATCGCGCCGACCACGATGCGCCACCAAGCGAAGGGGGCGAAGCCGTAGCGCGAGACGAAGGACAGGAGCGAGCGTACGACGACAAGGCCGGAGAGAAAGGCCATGACGAAGCCGATCGTGATCGTCACCGCGTCGTCGGCATTGAGATACTGATAGTTCTTCAGGAGGTCGAAGGCGAAGGCGCCGGCCATGGTGGGCATGGCGAGGAAGAAGGAGAACTCGGCCGCCGAGCGCTTGTCCGTGCCGAGCAGCAGCGCGCCGGCGATGGTGGAACCCGAGCGCGAGGTGCCGGGGATCATGGCGAGGCACTGGAAGAAGCCGATCTTCAGGCAGAGCGAGAGCGGATAGGATTCGATGTCGGTGTAGCGCGGCTGGCGCGGGATGCGGTCAATGACGAGGAGCAGGACGCCGCCGACCAGCAGCGCCACGCAGATCACCATCGGCGTTTCGAACAGGACGCCCTTGATGAAGCCGTGGGCGAAGGCGCCGATCACCGCCGCCGGCAGGAAGGCGACGAGGATGCCGAGCACGAAGTGGCGGGAGCGGGGCGAGGAGGGCAGCGTCACCGCCAGATGCCAGAGCTTGCCGAAATAAACGGACAGGACGGCGAGCACCGCGCCGAGCTGGATCAGAACCTCGAACGTGTTGGCGGTGGACTTGAAGCCCATCAGTTCGCTGGCGAGAATGAGATGGCCGGTCGAGGACACGGGGATGAATTCGGTCAAGCCTTCGATCAAGCCGAGGATCAAGGCTTCGAAAATATGGATACTGTCCATGCATCGTCCTGTTGGGCGCAGGCCCGGGTGGCGGCTGCCCGAGCGGGTCGGGCGGGGCGGGTCATCTTATGGGCGACGAAGCTTTCCGCGGTATGACGCCGCTTGCCCGTCTTGCGCATTCGAACGATTCGATTATGTGCTCGCCAAGCTGCGGATCGCAATCGTCTTCACGATCCGCCAAGGTTTTCGGTCGTAGGGTTGCCGCTCTGCGGCTGTGCCGTTCGTCCGTCTGGTCCGATCCGCCCGGAAGCATCGAGTTCGTCGCCGTTCATGTTGACCCTCCATCATCATCCCATGTCCGCCGCCTCCCGTTTCGTGCGGCTGATTCTCGGCGAGTACGGCGAACGCGCGGAGCTGATGGACGAGCGCCCCTGGGAGCGCCGGCCCGAATTCCTGGCGCTGAACCCCGCCGCGACCGTGCCCGTGCTGGTCGAGGACGGCGTGACGCCGATCGTCGGCGGTATGGTGGCGGCCGAATATCTCGACGAGACGCGCGGCGCTTTCCAGCGCGAGCGCCGGCTTCTGGCCGAAAAACCGGCCGAGCGCGCCGAGATTCGCCGCCTGACCGAGTGGTTCCTCGGCAAGATGGACTCGGAGGTCACGCGCTATCTCGTGCGCGAGCGCGTCTTCAAGCTGGAGATGCGCGCCAACGAGGGCGGCGGCTCGCCCGACGCCTCAGCGATCCGGGCCGCGCGCGCCAATCTCAAGAACCACATGCGCTATATCGGCTGGCTCGCCGAAAGCCGGAACTGGCTGTCCGGCCCCAAGCTCTCCTACGCCGATCTCGCGGCGGCCTCGGCCGTGTCGATCCTCGACTATCTCGGCGAGGTCGCCTGGGAGGAGGAGCCGGCCGCCAAGGACTGGTACATGCGCATGAAATCGCGCCCCGCCTTCCGGCCCTTCCTGGCCGAGCGCGTGCGCGGCCTGCCGCCGGCGGCGCATTATCCCGAACTCGATTTCTAATCGCGGTCTCGAACTCGATTTTTAATCGAGGTCCCGAAGCGGGCTTTGAGGCTAGGCCGGGACGAAGCTTGCGAGCAGAGCGCTCATTGGTCCTTCGCGAAGGGGACGAACGCCGCCCCGCTGCCCATCCGGTGCGCGATGGCCTATATCCCGCCTCATGGCCGATCCGCTTTCCCTTTCCGCCCTGAGGCGATTCCTGGACGACGACGCCCGTCGCCTGGGCTTTTCCGCGCTGGGCGTGGCGCCGGCGGCGGAGCAGGGCCTCAGCGGCGCGCGGCTCGACGCCTTCATCGCGGACGGGTTCCACGGCACGATGGGCTGGCTGCCCGAGACCGCCGAGCGCCGCCGCTCCGTCGAGGCGCTCTGGCCCGAGGCGCGGGCGGTGATCGTGCTCGGCCTGAACTACGGGCCGGACGAGGACCCGCTGGCCCTCCTCGATCGACCCGACCGAGGTGCGATCTCGGTCTATGCCCGGCACCGCGACTATCACGACGTCATCAAGGGCAAGCTGAAGGAACTGGCCGGGCGGCTCGTGGCGCGCGCCGGCTCGCGCACCGATGGGCGCCTGCATGACGCCAAGGTCTTCGTGGACACCGCGCCGCTGATGGAAAAGCCGCTGGGCGAAGCGGCGGGGCTCGGCTGGCAGGGCAAGCACACCAATCTCGTCTCGCGCGCATTCGGCTCGTGGCTCTTCCTCGGCTCGATCGCCACCACGATCCCGCTCCTGCCCGACCGGCCGGGGCGCGATCTTTGCGGCTCCTGCCGCGCCTGCCAGGACGCCTGCCCGACACAGGCTTTCCCCGAGCCTTACCGGCTCGATGCGCGGCGCTGCATCTCCTATCTCACCATCGAAACGCGCCATCCCATTCCGCGCGCGTTTCGCGCGCCCATGGGCAATCGCATCTATGGCTGCGACGACTGCCTCGCCGTCTGCCCCTGGAACAAGTTCGCTCAAAGCGCGGCGGAGGCGAAGCTGCGCGCGCGCGAAGACCTCAAGGCACCGGCGCTCGCCGAGCTTCTCGAACTCGACGATGCCGGCTTTCGCGCGCTGTTCTCGGGCTCGCCGGTGAAGCGCGTCGGGCGCGACAAGTTCGTGTCGAACTGCCTGATCGCTGCCGGCAATAGCGGCTTGCCCGCGCTTCTGCCGAGCGTGGAGCGCCACCTCGCCGACGCCGCCCCGATCGTGCGCGCCATGGCGGTCTGGGCGCTGGCGAAGCTCGATCCCCTTCGTTGTCTGGACCTTCGACCAAGCGCGCTGGCGGGGGAGGAGGACCTGATGGTGCGTGAGGAATGGGACGCCGCCCTCGATCCGCTGGAAATTCCGCCTTCCGCGCCCGATCCGACCTTCCCGCAACGGAGCCATGCCTGATGAATCTCGCCGCCTCGCCCCGCCCGCTCGGCCCCCCCGACACGCGGCTCTTCACCTTCGGCTGCGGCTACAGCGCGGGCCATTTCGTGTCGGGCCTGCCGGTGGAGGAGGTGGTGGGCGTCACCACGCGCTCGCTGGAAAAGGCCAAGGGGTTCGCGGCGCGGGGGCTGCAACCCTTCCTCTTCGACGGGACGGGGCCGGGCGAGGGGATCGAAGCGGCGCTGGCCGAGACCACGCATCTTCTCGTCTCGATCGCGCCCGGCGAAGAGGGCGATCCCGTGCTGCGCCAATATGGCGAGCTGATCGGCTCCGGCATGCCCGACCTCCAGTGGATCGGCTATCTCTCGACGGTCGGCGTCTACGGCGACCATGGTGGCGAATGGGTGGACGAGACCACGCCGCTGCGCCCCGTCTCCAAGCGCTCGCGCGAGCGGGTCGAGGCGGAGGCGGACTGGCTTCTTCTGGCGCGGCGGCGCCGCGTGCCGCTGTCCATCCTGCGTCTGTCCGGCATCTACGGGCCGGGGCGCAACACGTTCGAGAACCTAAAGGCCGGCAAGGCGCGCCGCTTGGTAAAGCCCGGCCAGGTCTTCAACCGCATCCATGTCGAAGACATCGCGGGCGCGCTGCGGCTGCTGGCGGCGCGCCGCGAGAACGCCATCGTCAACGTCACCGACGACGAGCCCGCCCCGCCGCAGGATGTGGTGACCCATGCAGCCGCGATCGGGGGATTCGACTTGCCGTCGGAGGTGGATTTCGATTCGGCGGATCTGACGCCGATGGCACGATCTTTCTATGGAGAGAACAAAAGAGTGGGAAATGCGCGCCTGAAATCGCTCGGTTACGAATTTTTTTTCCCGACGTTTCGTGAAGGGCTGGCGGTTCTGAAGCCTTGAGTCAAAAGGGATTCGTTCACCGATTATTTCATTAATATGTCAGTAATTTATTTTTCGTGATGGAACGGTCCCTTTTTCGCCTTTTCCGACCCGCACTCGGGTCCGGTCGAACGGCGGGGGCCACGAGGGGATTTCGTTAAGGAATTCAAAAGGCTCGGCCCGCGCGCGTAGGAAACGGATCGGGTCCGGACATTTGAACGCAAGAACGCTCGTCGTGGCAGCTTCCACCTTGGCCACGTTGTCTCTTCTCGCCACCCCGCAGGCGGCCATGGCCGCTGGCAAATCCAGCTGCGGGGGCGCCTCCTGGTACGCGCTGACCTCGCGCACCGCATCGGGCGAGAGAATGAACCCATCGGCCATGACGGCGGCCCACAAGACGCTGCCGCTCGGCTCCAAGGTGAAGGTCACGAACCTGCGCAACAACCGCTCGGTCGTGGTGCGCATCAACGATCGCGGTCCCTTCATCAAGGGCCGTCTCATCGACCTGTCGAAGGGCGCCGCCGCCAAGCTCGGCTTCGTTTCCGCCGGCCATACGCAGGTCCAGATCGAGCCCGCCGACGGCTCCAGCCCAGCCACCTGCGGCTGACACTCTCCCACTCTTCTATCCGCGTGTCCCGGCCGTCTCCCCGGCCTTTGCGCACGCGCCCGAATCGGGCGGCCGCTGCCGCCCGTTCTCCTCACTCGATGCTCTCTATTCCTTATGCCGGGCTGTCGCCTCAGGCGACGATGCGCAGCGGCGCCGCGCTTGCCGCGATCGATCCGTCCTGCCGCAGCTCTTCCGCCGAGCCGGCGCCGATCAGCGAGGCGTCGATACGGGCCAAGCCGAGCTTCAACGCCTCGACGCAGACGGGGTCCACCGCCGTTCCGCTGTCGGTATCCAGGATCGCCAGCGCCCGGCTGACCGGCATGGCCGCGCGATAGGGCCGATCGGCCGTCAGCGCGTCGAAAATATCGGCCACCGTCACGATACGGGTTTCCAGGCCGATCTCATCGCCCTTCAGCCCCAGCGGATAGCCCTTGCCGTCGAGCCGCTCGTGATGGCCGCCGCCGACTTCGGCCAGTTCCGCGAAGGCCGAGATTTGCGAGAGGATGGTGCGGCTGTGGCTGGAATGCTGGCGCATCACGGCGAACTCCGCGTCGGTCAGCGGCCCCGGCTTGTCGAGGATCGTGTTGGACACGCCGAGCTTGCCGATATCGTGCAGCAGCGCCGCGCGCTTCATCCAGCGCCGCCGGTCGGCCGAAAAGCCCAACGTCTCGCAGATCAGGTCCGTGAACAGAGCGACGCGCTTGCAATGCCCCGAGGTGAAGGGGCTCTTGGAATCCACGACCTCCGCGAAGGCCTCGGCGATGTCATCGAGATAGTCCTCGTCCACGAAGGCGGAGCGGTCCTCGTGCGGGGGAAAGAGATCGGCCTCCGCGCCTTCCAGACGCGACCAGAAGTCGGGCTGGGCGGCGCAGGCGCGAAAGGCGGCAACGAGACCGGGGTCGAACCACCGCCCGCTGCGCGCCTCCACCTCGCCCAGCGCCGCCTCGCGCCCGGCGCCGCGATGAAATACGTCCGCCACCTGGGACAGGAGAGCGATGCGCGCGAAGAGCGGAATGGCCTCGCCGGTCTTCCCCGCCGGCCGTCCCTTGCCGTCCCAATGCTCGTCCAGCGCATGAATGCCGCTGGCGACGCTTTCCGAAAAGCGCAGGCGCCGGGCGATGCCCGCGCCCCGGTCGCAGCGCGTTTCGATCAGCTCGTTCGAGATGTCGCCGCCGTGGCGAAAGATATGGGCGATGGCGCGGAAGCGCTCGGCAAGGCCTGCGGTCAGGCCGGTCTGCTCGATGACGAAGCGCAGTACCTGCGGCAGGCCATCGTCCAGCCGCTTGAATTCGCGTTTGAAGGCGAGATCGTCCGCGAGATAAAGCTGGCAGAGCCGCGCCGCGTTGGAGGAGCAGCCGAGATCCTTGAGGGTGACGGTGTAGCGAAGCTCCTGAAGCGTCGCCTCGTCCAGCCCGATGGCGGCACCGATGCGCGTGCCGATGAAGGAGGCTCGCACGCAATGGCCGGCCGGCTGGCCTTCGGTGAGATCCAGCGCGTGGCTGAGCGCGCCGATCAGCTCTGACAGGCGGATGGAGGACGCGAGGCGCGGAAAGGCTGGACGCATGGAAACCGGCGGCTGACAGAGCTGCCGACAGTCTTAAGCCACGGACACTTAAAGCGCGTTTAGGGGAATGGCGAAAAAGCGCGGGGTTGGCGACGGCGAGGCGAGCCGCGCTGGAATTCCGGCTTGCGCTAGCCTCGGGGTACGGCCTCATGGCGCCCCGCGCGCGCCGTCTCACACCGCCTGTCCCCCAACGCAAATCGTCCCCCGGCAGGAGCCTGCCGGGGGACGATGCGGTCGGATCGGAAGAGCGAAGCGCTCAGGCGAGCAAAGCGCTCAGGCGTCGGTGTCGGCCGCGGCCTTGCTCTTGCGCGGCGCGCGGCGCTTGGCGGACTTTTCCTCAGCGGGCGCTGCTTCGGGCTCCGGCGCGGGCGTCGGCTCGACGACCGCTTCGGGGGCCGCGATCTTGCGGCCGAGACCGATGCTCTTGGCCAGCTCCGAGCGCTTGGCCGCATAGTTGGCGGCCACCATCGGATAGTCGGCCGGCAGGCCCCACTTCTGACGATAGGCCTCGGGCGTCAGATCATAATGTGTCATGAGATGGCGCTTCAAAGATTTGAATTGCTTACCATCTTCGAGGCAGACAATATAATCCGGCGTCACCGACTTCTTGATCGACACGGCGGGCACTAGCGGCGCCGCCTCGGCTTGCGCTGCCTCTGTGGGGGTGTCGAATTTCAGCGCGTCAAAGACGATGCTGATCAGGCTGGGCAGATCATCGCGCGGAACGTGATTGTTGCTAACATAGGCTTTGACGATCTGCGCCGCGAGATAACGCTGGGACGACACCTGATCCGAATTGTCTTCCATGTCCTGACAGACCCCTTACAAGATGGATAGCCACGGCCGGCTGGGCAGAAAAATAACTGATCGTGTATTTGCCTTTATCACTCTTGTATTTCAAGCCGGCATCGAGAATTTCTTAGACCTTTTGCCGCAGGAGAGGGCATCGGAGACGAGATCGGCTGCCGCGCCCATCGAAAAACGCGTATCGCGCCTGTCGATACGCGCATAAGGCGAAAGATCAACCCCAAATCGAATCACTCAAATTCTTGGAAAAAGACGGATTGGGTGAAGTAGGCGGAGCAAATCCTTTTGCTCCCGTAGCAAAGATCGCGGCCAGAACGCCGGATCATTCAGGGTTATGATTGCAAGAACTCTTGCAACCCATAAGCCTTGTCAGGCGTCGGACCCGAGGCCCATCTGCCAGAAATCGCGCTCCAGCCGACAGGCCGTCGCGAACAGACCCACCAACTCCTCGAAGCGGCGCTCCGTCATCGAGCGGGCGGCGAGGTCTTCGAGATGGAGGCGCGCCGCCTCGGCGACGCCCTGATAGGCCTCGCCCGCATATTCCCCGATCCATTCGCGATAGGGATGATTCTCCAGATGCTCCGGCCCGAGCGAAGCGGCCAGCCGCGCGCCGATCTCGCCATAGCCGATGACGCAAGGGGCGAGCGCGGTCTGAAGGTCTAGCAGGTCGCCCGAGGCGCCGCAGTCGAGCACGAAGCGCGTGTAGGCGGTGGTGGCGGGCTCCTCGCGCGCCTGCTCCAGATCCCGCGCCGACAGGCCCCAGCGCTCCGACAGGCGAAGATGAAGGTTCAGCTCGACATCCAGAATGGCCGAGAGGCCCGTCTGCGCCCGGCGCATGTCGGCCAGCGAGCGGCTCTTGTAGGCGGCGAGCGCGTTGGCTCGGGCGAATTGGATCAGGAACAGGTAGTCCTGCACGAGATAGCGGCGAAAGGCGCTCTCCGGCAGGGCGCCGACGCCCATGTGCCAGACGAAGGGATGGTTGACATAGCCGTCCCAGTCTTCCTGCGCCGCCGCCTTCAATCGTTCGAAGACGGTGCCGGTCATCGACCGGTCTCCCGGTAGGCGGCGTCGAAGAAGCGGCGCTCCAACGCCACCGCGCGGCCGAACAGATCCTGACACAGCGCGGCCTCGGCCGGACCCACCCGGTCGAGTTCGGCGCGCAGGAAGGCCACGAAGTCGCGAAAGCCGGGATTGTCGTGCAGCGTGATCCATTCCCGGTGGACGAAGCTCTCGGGCAGGGGCGCGACGGCGCGCGAGGCCCAGTCGAGATAAAGCCATTCGGCCACCGTCAGCACGCTGAGCGCTGCGGCATAGGAGCGCCGCTCCGCCGCCTCGCGCATCAACCCCTTGAAGCCGGCGGTGGCCTCCGTGTCCGGCTCGCCGGCGCGCCGCTCGGCGGAAACGCCGAGCGCGGTGAAGGCGCGCTCGAAATAGGTGTTCTCTTCGCCCGCCACCAAGCCGGCGAAGCGGGCAAGGCGCAGCCGCGCCTCGAACCGATCGCTCGCCGCCATGGCCGCGCCGATCAACGTCAGAAAGGCGTCGAGAAAGCGGTGATCCTGGATGAGGTAGTCCGCCATGATGTCTGGCGCGACGGTGCCCTCTATGAGCTCGCGGGTGAAGCGGTGCCCCGCCGCCTCGCTCCAAAGCGGCTCTGTGCCGGCGCGCAGCTGGTCGGTGAAGCGAGGGCTCATGAGACGTCCTGTCCGGCCTTGGGCCAAAGCGCGTGGAAGTGATGCACGGGACCACGGCCCGAGCCAAGGCGCCAGGCGGCGCCGGCCGCGAGCGCGGCCTGGAGATAAAGACGCGCCTCGCGCACCGCGCTTTCGAGGTCCAATCCCTTGGCAAGGCCCGCCGCGATGGCCGCCGCCAGGGTGCAGCCCGTGCCATGGTCGTTGTTCGTCTCGACTCGTGGAAAGGCAAGGCGCAGCAGGCTAGAATTGGACACGAGAAGATCGACGCTGTCCGGCCCTTCGCGGTGCCCCCCCTTCATGAGAACGGCGCGCGGGCCGAGGGCGAGCAGCCGCTCGCCCTGCCCGAGCATGGCCTCCTCGCTCGCGGCAGGCTCAGTGCCCAAGAGAAGGGCGGCTTCCGGCAGGTTGGGGGTCAGCACGTCGGCGAGCGGCAGAAGCTCTTCGCGCAGCGCCTCCAGCGCGTCCGCGTCGATCAGCCTGTCGCCCGAGGTGGCAATCATGACCGGGTCCACGACGGCGCGCCGCCCATGGGCGCGCAGGCGCTCGGCGATCGTGCGGATCACCGGCTCGCTCGACACCATGCCGATCTTGATGCCGCCCACCGTGAAGTCGCCGAGCACGGCGTCGATCTGCGCGGCGACGATGGCGGGGGGGAGCGTCTCGACGGCGGTGACGCCGCGCGTGTTCTGCGCGGTGACGGCGGTGAGAACGCTGGTGCCGAAGACGCCAAGCGCGGAGAAGGTCTTGAGATCGGCCTGGATGCCCGCGCCGCCCCCCGAATCCGAGCCCGCGATGGTCAGCGCGACCGGGATCACCGCTTCAGCTCCACCGCATAATCCGCGATCGGCGGCACGGCGGGGATCAGCCCCTTGTCCTTGAGGAAGCCGGCGAAGCGGTTCATGCCGGCCGTGTCCAGCGCGCCGGGGCGCTTGGCGAAGCGCGGCAGCGTGTCGGCGAAGGCGGTGCGGTTCAGCGTGTCGTCGAGATCGGGATAGGCCTTGAGGAAAAGCTGAAGCGCCTCGTCGGGATGGTTGGTGAGGAAGAGCGTCGCCTCTTCCACCGCGTCGAGGAAGCGCGGCAGGCGCGGGTCGGTGGCCAGATCGCGGCGCGTGACGTAGATCAGCTCGTCATAGGGCGGCACGCCGTTCTCCTCGGGAAAGAAGAAGCGACCCTCGTGCTTTTCGAGCCGCATCTGCGTCGCCTCGAAATTGCGATAGGAGCCGATCGTGGCGTCCACATTGCCGGCGCTGAGCGAGGCGGTGAGCGCGAAGTTGACGTTCACCAGCTCGACGTCGGGCAAAGCGAGGCCGGCCGAGCCGAGCATGGCGGAGAGAACCGCCTCCTCCACGCCCGCAACGGAATAGCCGATGCGCTTGCCCTTCAGATCGGCCAGCGTCTTGATCGGCCCGTTCGCCAGCACCGCGACCGTGTTGAGCGGCGTTTCCACCAGCGTGCCGAAGCGCACGAGCGGCAGCCCGGCCGCATGGTCGAGCATCAGGCTCGGCTGGTAGTGGAGTGCGATATCGGCCTGGCCCGCCGCCAGAAGGCGCGGCGGCGCGGACGGGTCGGCCGGCGGCACCAGTTCCACGTCCAGCCCGTGGCTGGCGAAGATGCCCTTCTCCTTGGCGACGACCAGCGGCGCATGGTCGGGGTTCACGAACCATTCGAGCAGGACGGTCAGCTTGTCGGCTGCGAGAGCCGGCGTCGCCAGGAGCGAGACGGCCAGCGCGGCGGCCGAGAGGAAAGGACGCATCAGGAGGACTTTCTTCGAAGGAGGGAGGGAAAGGGGGAGGGGCCGCTTTCGGCGGCCCAAGGGGCGAGGCGGGGGGCGAACTCGTCCACCAGTGCGCGCAGCGCCAGCGTCATCGCGGCGAGGATGGCCAGCGCCGCGAACATCAGGTCGGTTTGCATCCGGGCATTGGCCTGGATCATCACGAAGCCGAGCCCGCCCGAGGCGCCGACCCATTCGCCGATCACCGCGCCGAGCGGGGCAAGGGGGGCGGCGACGCGAAGGCCGGTGATCAGCGCCGGCATGGCGAGCGGAATGCGAACGAAGCGCAGCGTCTGCCAGTGGCTCGCCACGGTGAGCGCGGTGGCGTCGAGCAGTTCGGGCTCGGTGCGTCGCAGCCCGTCCGCGAAGGCCGAGGCGACGGGAAAGAACAGAACCAGCGAGGCCATCATGACCTTCGAAGCGAGGCCGAATCCGAGCCAAAGCACGAGCAGGGGCGCCAGCGCGAAGACCGGCATGGCCTGGAGCACGAGAAGCAGCGGCCAGGCCACGCGCCCGAGGCGCGGCCAGAGCACCACGCCAAGCCCCGCCAGCGCGCCGGCCAGCGAGCCGAATAGGAGGCCGAGCACCGTCTCGATCAGGGTCAGCCAGCCATTGGCCAGAAGAAAGCCGGCGCGTGTCCAGAGCACCTCGGCGACCCGAAGCGGCCCGGGCAGCATGTAGGGCGGCGGCTGCGCCAGCGCGACGAAGAGCCCCCAGGCCAGAAGCACCGCTAGAAGCCCGAACAGGGTAGCGCGAAGGGCGCGCATATCGGCCTAGACCCCGCAGCAGGCGAGGCGGGGCCAGTCGGGGCGGCAGGGCGGATGGTGGCGCATGCGATCTCCTCAGCCCCAAAGCAGGGTCCGCAAGAGATCCGGAGTGAAGCGAAGAAGGTGCGCGGGCAGCAGAGCGCCGCCCATTCCCGTTCCTACGCCGGTATGACCCGGATCAGGTTCAAGGGTTCGGCTCCCGCCATCTCAGCGCCTCGCGGCACACCCCTCGGAATGAGCCAAGTGATGCCGGCCTCGTTCTGCTTTGTCAACCGAAGCGCCCAGGGGGGGGGGCGGCCCAAAGCGTGCCGTTCGACGGCGGAACGGTGCCGCGTGATGCCTCGTCGTTCGCGTGCCGCCAAACGCTCGGGATGCGAGAACGTATCGGCGAAGACGAGCAACAGTCCCAGTGTCCATAGCGACAGACGAACCTCTGCCCGTGTGGAACGGCTCGCCTTTGGACGGCGGCGGAACGTCGCCAAACTGCCGGACCCGACCGGGTCGTAAGCAGTCTCTTGGGACTTGGAACGAAACCTACCGGGATTGGATGCCTTGAGCCCTTTGTCCCGCCCCGTCGTCGCGCTTGCTTGAGCGAAGCCACCGGCATCCCTCAAGCCTTGCTCTTCGTGAACAGGCCAAAATCCCTAGCCCATCCTCTGCCCACCGGTCTCGTCCCGATGTCTCAGGCCGGCAGAAGCTCGGGCGCGGGCACGCCGGCCCGGCCGATCGAGAGATAACCGAGCCCCGCCTTCGCCACTTCGGCCGGCACGAAGACGTTTCGGAAGTCGACGATCATGGGCGTGCGCAGGAGCCGCTTGTAGTCGGCCAGCGGGCGCTCGGCGAACTCGCGCCATTCGGTGGCGAGCACGCAGAGATCGGCCCGGTCCAACGCGGCGTCCATGCTCGGCGCATAGTCCACCGCCTCGCCCAGAAGCTCGCGCGCATGGTCCATGCCCTGCGGGTCGTAGGCGCGCACCAGCGCGCCCTGGCCGGCGAGCTGTTCGGCCACCAGAACGGCCACGCTGTCGCGCACGTCGTCGGTCTCGGGCTTGAAGGTGAGACCAAGCAAGGCGACCGTCTTGCCACGCACGTCGCCGCCGGCGGCCGCCACGACCTTGGCCACCATGCGATGCGGCCGGGCGCGGTTCACCGCGATCACGGCCTCCACGATGGTCGCCGGGCTCAGCGCCTTCTCGCCGATATGGACCATGGCGAGCGTATCCTTCGGGAAGCAGGAGCCGCCATAGCCGGGGCCGGGCTGCAGGAAGGCGCGGCCGATGCGCTTGTCCGAGCCCATGCCGCGCGAGATGTCGGAAATATTGCCACCGACCTTCTCGCAGATGTCGGCCATCTCGTTGATGAAGGAGACCTTCGTCGCCAGAAACGTGTTGGCGGCATATTTGATGAGCTCGGCCGAGACGATGTCGGTCGAGATCAGCTCGAAGCCCTGGGCGGTGAACGGGCGGTAGAGCGCCTCCATCATGGCGCGGGCGCGCTCCGTTTCCGTGCCGACCACGATGCGGTCGGGCTTCATGAAATCGGACAGCGCGTTGCCCTCGCGCAGGAATTCCGGGTTCGAGGCGATGTCGAAATCCAGCGTCGGATTTTCGCGCGCGATGATCCGCTTGATCTCCATGCCCGTGCCGGCCGGCACGGTGGACTTCGTCACGATCACGGCCGGGTGACTCAGCGCGCGGGCGATGTCGCGGCTGGCGGCGAAGACATATTGAAGGTCGGCATTGCCGTCGAGCTTGCGGGTCGGCGTGCCGACCGCGATCATGACGATGTCGGCGCCCGATACGGCTTCCGCGATATTGGTGGTGAAGCCCAGGCGACCGGCTGCCGCGTTGCGGTGGACGACCTCGTCCAGCCCCGGCTCGTAGATGGGAATGAGGCCGGCGCGCAGCTTCTCGATCTTGGCCGGAACCTGATCGACGCAGATGACATGGTGACCGGCCTCGGCCAGGCAGGCGCCGGAAACGAGACCGACATAGCCCGTGCCGATCACGGCGAGTTTCAGGGCGGAGCGTTCGGGGAGCGGCATGTCGTGCATGGCACAATCCATCCTTGGCTAAGTCATGATCGCCGAACTGCTTCTTCGCAGATGCAGCATGGAACTCGTGCTCTTTTACGCGCTGCGCTTCTCACCCGCAATCAACGCGAAGGCGAAACTTTATTCTTTATTTACTGTGTTCCGTCGAAGCCGACGCGCGCGGCTTGCTCGCCGAAAGATGGACGCAATTTGACGGATCGACGCAAGTATCCGTTCAGCCCTGGGGCTTAGTCTCTCAAAACAGGCACGTGTCGGCTCGGCTCCTTAAGGGGTGCCGTCGTCGGCGAGCGCAGCAAGGCGAGGTTTCGAGATGTCCCATTTGACGGCAGGTTTCGCGCCCGGTCTGGTTGGCGCTTCGAACAGTCGGGCAAGCGACGCGCACGAGCGGCTGAAGCCGGCGAAGGGCATCCTCCTCGGTCTGGCGATCTCGTCCGGCTTCTGGGCCGGGCTCGCCGTTCTGGTTCTGCGCTGACCGCGCCTTACCCGAGGGTTCTGTGTAAGCCGGGGTCACCGATCGCCAGAAAGGCGCCGTTCTCGAAGTCGGTGTCCTGGCAAATGCCTCGCTTGCCATAGCGCAGGGGCTGCCCGTCGGGTGTGATGACGCGTCCGCCGGCGCTTTGCAGAATCGCCTGCCCCGCTGCCGTGTCCCATTCCATGGTGCGGCCGAAGCGGGGATAAAGATCGGCCTCGCCCGCCGCCAAGAGGCAGAATTTCAGGGACGACCCGCGCGAGGCGACATCGCAGATCGCATGGCGATCCAGCCAATCCGTGGTCTCGGTCGAGCAATGCGAGCGGCTGGCGACGGCCACCGGCGGATGCGGCGCCGGGCGCACGCTCATGGCGCGACGCGAGACGACCTCTCCTGCTTCGACCTCTCCCTGCCACGCGTTTTCGCCTTCGCCTGCGAACACACGGCCGAGGCAGGGGGCGTAGATGACGCCGAGCGTCGGCGTCCCGTCCTCCACCAGCCCGATATTGACGGTGAACTCGCCGTTGCGGCCGATGAACTCGCGCGTTCCGTCCAGCGGATCGACCAGGAAGAAGCGGGAGCCGATGGCGGGAACGCGGCCCTCGGCGGCTTCCTCTTCGGCGACAACGGGTATGTCGGGGAAATGGCGGCCGAGCGCGTCCAGAAGAATCGCCTCGGCCACGCGGTCCGCCTCCGTGACGGGGCTTCCGTCCGGCTTGGTTTCCACAGAGGCCCCGCGCTCGTAGACCGCCATGATGGCGGCTCCTGCTCGCAACGCTGCGGAAACGATAAGATCGAGGCGTTCAGACATGACGATGCCGGACATTCCTTTGATCGGACGGCCCGGCTCTTAACGTGTGCTGCCCAAGGCGCCAAGGGCAATGGGCGGTATCGCAGGGTCTCGAAGCCGCGCCGGAGCGCGGCGTGAGGTCAGACTTTAGCAGCTGCCGTCGCGCTTGAGAACGACGCCGATCGTCTTGAAGAGAATGCGCAGGTCGAGAAGGATCGACCAGTTGCGGACATAGTAGCTGTCGAACTTCACGCGGGAGCCGTAGCTCGTGTCCGAGCGACCATTGACCTGCCACATGCCGGTGACGCCGGGGCGAACACGCTTGTAGGCGGAGATGCGGTGCGAATAGCGCGGGATCTCGTCGTCGACGATCGGGCGGGGGCCGACGAGGCTCATGTCGCCGCGCAGCACGTTGATGAGCTGGGGAAGCTCGTCGAGGCTGGTCTCGCGGAGAATTCGGCCAAGGCGGGTAACGCGCGGATCGTTGCGCAGCTTCTGCGAGGCTTCCCATTCGGCCTTCGCGACCGGATCGCTCTGCAGCAATTTTTGCAGCAGTTCGGCCGAGTTGGTCGCCATCGACCGGAACTTGAAGCAATGGAAGTGCTTGCCGTCGAAGCCGACGCGCTTGTGGCCGAAGAAGATCGGACCGGGATCGGTGATCTTCATCAGCATCATGATGAAGAGCATCAGCGGGCTGAGAATGACCAGCGCGCTGGCCGCGACCAGGATGTCCAGGCCGCGCTTCGCGTGGCCGCCCAGCGGCACGTAGGCTGCCACGGGTACGTCCTTGCTGACATCAGTCAGGGATGAGAACTTTGCCATGCCCATGCCTCGAAACGGTTGGTTCGTGTGTGGAGAGCTTTATGGCGTGGAGGCCACTATCGGCAAGCAACTCTACGCAACCTGGGCCTACGTTGGCAATAATTGGTTAACCTTCGTTATAGGTAACCTACCGAAGGATCATCCGCTCTGTTCTTACCCGTTCGAGTTGTGATGAAAGAATTCGTGGAAGAAGATCATGGTGACTTCTGATGCCCAATCCGATCAGTGAATGTCGATCTGCTTGCTTTGGAGGATGATTTTTCGACCGCAATGTAAACAATGATTAACTTTAAATGGGTTTGCAGTGCAATACGATGAGAGCTGAACTGTCGGACGACAAAGGGAGTATCCTTAAGCGATAATAAGTATAGATGGCCTCGGGCTGCCTGATATGAATCGAAGTGTACAAGCCTGTAAGGAGGATGGCGAAAATGAGAACTTCACCCGATCGGGGTATCTCAAGGGTACCTTACGAAAGCATAGGGTCGTAACGGAGCCCGATTTTTGCAGTTGCTCCCATCGAGTTCTCACGCGCGTTGTGCTCTGCAGCAAAACGTGATCTTCGACATAAAACGTGATCGAAAAATTGGGGTTTGAAAGCGCGTTCACCCAAATGAATCGATTTTTATCCCCGGTTTAACCTCGAAAACACGTCCGATGTGGCTTGGGCAGCACGTGCCCTCAGAAGAAATCGACCTCGCCTGATTCGGTATTCTCTTCGGCATCGCCCAAAAGGCGGGCGCGAAGACCCGACAGGGTCATGGGCTCGAAACAGGACGCTGGCGCGAAAGCATCACCCGCCGAGCCGGAGAGGCATTGGAGCAGGCCGGAAAGCTCGCCCAGATGCTGGGAGGACGTATCGATTGCCTGGGCGGTGACGAGCGCCTCGGTCGAGGGCCCGGAGCCCGCCTCCACAAGGGCGTGAAGCGAGCGCACGGCTTCGGCTTGGCGCGACAATTCCTGCCCGATCCGCTCGAGCACGAGCGACAGCGAAACAGCGGAAGGCTGGGACATGAAACTCTCCTTGCCGCCTCGTTCGGCGGTCTTTCAGGATAGGCGCAAGGGGAGCGGCCGCGGCCGGAAATCCCTCGGCGGATCGGAGCGGGCATGTCGCACGCCAAAGTGCGGTGCAGCAAGGCCTGGGCTGGGATGCGAGGGCTGAAAGGCGACGCCCGTTCGACACCGCCATGGATCATGGAATCAGAAGAACTCGACCTCACCCTGCACCGAGGATTCGGCCGGGACAGGCGGGGGAGCGGGATCGGGAACGTCGATGAAGCGCTGGCGGGCCCGCCCGCCGACGGGCCAGAACTCGACGCGTCGGACTTTCGTCCCGCCCAGGCTCGCGCTGACGAGCGGGATGTTTTCCATCGCCAGGAAGCGCTTGGCGAAGGCGCAGTTGTCGGCGCCGATCTCGCCCCGGCTCATGCCGGTGCTGGCGCCGCCGAAGAGCTTGCCGAGCAGGCGCTCGCGCCGGGCGCCGCGCTCCAGGAGCCCGTTCACCAGAAGCTCCATGAGATAGACGCCGTAGCGCTCCGACGCGCCGCTGCAGGTCCCACCGTCGCCGGCCAGAAGGAAGTGGTTCATTCCACCGGCCGGCGCGAGGGGATCGAAGATGCAGGCCGTGACGCACGAGCCGAGCACGGTGGTCAGGCAGGTCTTCGCGCTGGTCGCGACGCGGATCTCACCCTGAGGAACGTGAATTCGGCTCTCGCTGTTCGGCATGTCAGGGCAGGTTGCCGGTCACCGCCTGGATGGCCTTCTGCAGCGCCGCCGGCTGCACGGGCTTGGGCAGGTAGTTGTTGACGCCGAGCTTGATCGCGCGCTGCAGCACTTCGCGGTCGCCCGAGCCCGTCAGGAGGATGAAGGGCGTGATGCGCGTCGCGGGATAGGTGCGGATCGCCTGCAGGAGCTGAAGCCCGTTGAGCTTGGGCATGTTGTAGTCGGACACGACGATATGGGCCGGGCTCGACATCATCATCTTCAACGCCTCCTCGCCATCCTTGGCGAAGGGGATGTTGGCGAAGCCGATCTGTTGCAGCGCGTCGCGCATCAAGAGACGGCTGGTGGTCTGGTCGTCCACGATCAGGATCTTGATCGTCTGCTTGGTGAGCGACATGGGCGTCAGGCTTTCGTGTCAGGCGCCGAAGACGGCGCGGTGTATGGTTTCGAGCGGATGCTCCTCGTCGATGGCTCCGAGCGAGAAGGCCGCACGCGGCATTCCGTAGACGAGGCAGGATTCCTCATTCTGGCCGATTGTCCTCCCTCCGGCTTTACGAATCTCCAATGCACCCTGGGCTCCGTCGCTGCCCATGCCGGTTAAAACGACGGCAAGGCTTCTATTTCCGAAACGACGGGCGACGGAGTGAAAGAGAACGTCAACCGACGGGCAATGTCCGCTGACGGGAGCCGCCTCCACGAGGGAGCAGGTCGGCACGGCACCCAGCGCCATCAGGTGCCGCTTGCCACCGGGCGCGATGTAGATATGGCCGCGCTCCAGCGTCATTCCGTCCTCGGCCTCACGCACGCTGGCGGGCGAAAGCCGCTCCAGCCGCTGAGCGAAGCCGCGCGTGAAGCCGGCGGGGAGATGCTGCACCACGAGCGTCGGCGGCGCGGTGGCGGGCCAGTCCGAAAACAGCTCGGTCAAGGCCTCGATGCCGCCGGTGGAAGCGCCGATGGCGATGATCTCGGGCGTGCTCTTGCCCGGGGCAAGGCTTGCCGTGGTTCGGGGCAAGGCGGTGCGCGGCGCCGCCGGGGCGCGCGCGAGCCGCGCCGAGATGCCCTGCAGCCCCTGGCGGGAGGCCGCCGCCATGCGAAGCGTGTGGCCGAGCCGGGCGAAGGCCTCGTCCTTTGCCCGGCGCGGCTTGGCCAGGCAGTCGAACGCGCCGATCGACAGAGCCTCGATCGCCGTCGCGGTGCCGGGGCCGGTCTGGTTCGACACCATGACCACCGGCATGGGGCGCAGCCGCATGATCTTTTCCAGGAACTCGATGCCCTGCATGCCCGGCATCTCGACGTCGAGCGTCACCACGTCGGGGTCGAGCGCCTTGATCGCCTCGCGTGCCTCCGCCGCCGTGCCTGCCTCGCCGACGACCTGGATGTCGTCCTCCTCGCGCAGGGCGGTTCGGATCAGCATGCGCATGGTGGGCGAATCGTCGATCACCAGCACGCGGACCGGCGCGGTTCCAACCGCCCGCATCATGCCGGAAGTCTCCGATAGGTCGTGGTGGCCTCGTGGGTGAAGAGCTTGGCCGCCGGGCCGGTGAGGCGCTCGGAATGGCCGGCATAGAGCCAGCCGCCGGGCCGGATGTGCTGGCCCATGCGCGACCAGAGCGATTCGCGCAGCGGCTGGTCGAAATAGATCGCGACGTTGCGAAAGAAGACGATGTCGAACTGCCCGTTCATCGGCCATTCGTCCAGAAGGTTCAGCTCGCGGAAGGTGACGAGCGAGCGCAGCTCGGGCCGCACCTGGAAGAGGCCGTCCTCGTTCGGGGGCAGAAAGCCGAGCTGGCGGTCGGCCGGCGAAAGAACCGCCAGCGTCGCCTCGTCGTAGAGCCCGGCGCGCGCGGTGGCCAGAACGTTGCGGTCGATGTCGGTCGCCAGGATCTTGACGTCGTGGCGGCCACAATCGGGCGCCACGGCGAGGATCGACAGGGCGATCGAGTAGGTCTCATGCCCCATGGAGCAGCCCGCGCTCCAGATCCGCACCCGACGCCCGCGCGCCGCCTCGGCCAGAAGGCCGGGCAGAACCTCGCGGCGCAGATGCTCGAAATGGTGCGGCTCGCGCAGGAAGAACGTGTAGTTGGTGGTCAGCGCCTCCACCATCTTCTGCAGTTCGGCCGTGCCCGCCGCGGAGCTGACGAGATCGCAATAGCTCGCGAAGGACGTCAGGCCGACCGCCCGGAGCCGCTTTACCAGACGCGAATAGACCAGCGAGGTCTTGGCGTCTCCCAGATGGATGCCGGCCTCGTCGCGAATGATCCGGGCGATGCGGCCGAACTCCTTCGGCGACAGGTCCGGATCGTCGCTCGCCTTCCCCAGGGGCGAAGAGGCGGGCCCCAGAGACGGCGTGGGGCCCGATGGGGACAGGGCGGGCGCCATGGCTAGTTCAGCCGCAGGCGCTCGGGCAGCATGCGCTCGGGCATGATCCGGGCGATCATCCGCTCTTCCATGGCGATCACGGAGGAAACGAAGGCCTTGGCCGAATCCTGCGCCAGGTCCGGCGCGCCCTGCATCAGCTCGGGCGAGATGGACAGGATGTCGGACACCGCGTCCACCAGAAGGCCGAAGGTCTGGTCCTCGGCCTGGACGACGATGATGACGTGGCGCGGGGTCGGGTCCTCCAGCGGTAGGCCGAGCCGGGCGGCGAGATTCACCACCGGCAGAACCGTGCCGCGAAGGTTGATGACGCCGAGGATGTAGTGCGGCGCATGGGGCAGGGTGGTGGCCGGCGTCCAGCCCCGGATTTCCCGCACCGCCTTGATATCGACGCAGAATTCTTGGGGACCGACGCGGAAGGCGACCATCTCGACGCCGTAGCCGATGGATTTGCGGGCCGTGTTCGACATGATGGTTTACTCCGCCGCGACGTTGTCGATACCGAAGATGAAGTTGTCGAGCGTCCGGTCGCCCGCGATGGCCTCGACATCGACGATCAGCGCCACGCGCCCCTCGCCCGAGATCGTCGCCGCCGAAATGCCGTGAACCGGACGGTAGTTCTTCTCGAGACTCTTGATGACGACCTGCCGCTGGCCGCGGATGTCGTCCACCAGAAGCGCTACGCGGCGGTTGTTGTCGCAATCCACCAGCACGGCGACGGAGGTGAGGGGGTCCACCGGGTCCTTGCGGTAGCCCAGCGCCACGCCGACATCGATGAGCGGCACGATCTGGTCGCGTACATGCACCGTGCGCCCCTGGCCGACATACTGGACGTCGCCGGGCTGGGGGCGGAAGGTGAAAACGATGGTGCTGAGCGGTATCACCAGCGTCTCCTCCTCGACGCGCACGATCATGCCTTCGAGCACGGCCAGCGTCAGCGGCAGGCTCATGGTGAAGGCCGAGCCGAGGCCGGGGCGCGAGGAGATGGACAGGCGTCCGCCGAGCGCCTCGATCGATGACTTCACCACGTCCATGCCGACACCGCGCCCGGAAATGGCCGAGACTGTGGTGGCGGTGGAGAAGCCCGGCAGCATCACCAGCTGGTCGGTTTCCTCGTCGGAGAGAACCGCGTCGGCCGGGATCAGGCCCTTGTCGATGGCGATCTGCTTGACCTTGGGCCGGTTGATGCCGCCGCCGTCGTCCGAGATCTCGATGATGATGCGGCCCGAGCGATGGGCGGCCGAGAGCGTCACCGTGCCCTCCGCCGGCTTGCCCTTGGCGACGCGGTCGTCCGGCTTTTCCAAGCCGTGGTCGATCGCGTTGCGGATCATGTGGGTGAGCGGATCGGACAGGCGTTCCACCACGGTCTTGTCGACCTCGGTGTTCTCGCCATGGGTGACGAAGTTGACCTTCTTGCCAGTGGCCGAAGCGGTTTCGCGCACGAGGCGCGGCATGCGCTGGAACACCGACTTCACGGGCTGGGCGCGCACGGCCATGACGCTGTCCTGCAGCGTGCGGGTCAGGCGGTCCAGTTCCTCGATCGAGCTGACGACCTCGGAGCCGGTGGGAAGCCCGGCTTCCTCGACCTTCTGGGCCAGCATGGTCTGCGTGGTGACGAGTTCGCCGACCAGATCGATCAGCTTATCGACGCGGTGCAGTTCGACGCGAATGACGACGGCGGGCGCTTCGGCCTCGCCCTTGCTGCCGGCTTTACCCTTGTCGTCCTTGTCGTCCTTGCCCTCGGCTTTCGCGGGCTCAGACGTTTCGGGGGCCGGCTTCAGCGAGGGGAGGGGGGAGCCCTCCGCGCTGTCGGTGGATTCGGAAGGCGCTTCGGTCGCGATCTCGCCCTGCAGGCGGGCAAGCAGATCGGCAACCGACAGGCCGCCCGCATCGTCGCCGCCGATCGCGCCGAAATCGGGCACGGAACCGCCGCGCGCCTTGATCTCCAAGTCGCAGTCCCATTCGGCGAATTCGAAGATCTCGCGGACCTTGGCCTCGGTGGCGTTCTCGCCGTCGAGCTCCACCTCGAAGGCGAGATAGGCGCCTTCCGGGTCGATCGCGTCGAGCAGCGGCACGTCCGAAATGTCGCAGCGAACCGTGGCCTCGCCGAGCGCTGCGACCTCGCGCAGGAGAACCGCCGCCTCGTTGGCCTTGGCGTAGAGGTCCTTGCGCGGCCGGAAGCTGATGCGGATCGCCGGGCCGTCTTCCTCGCCCTCGCTCGCGGCCGCGTCTTCGCCGAGGCCTCCGCCCAAGCCGGTGCCGAGGCCCATCGCGCCCCAGTCCATGGCGATCGGCGTGAACTCGAAATCGGCCAGGCTCAGGCCGCCGTCGCCCTCGTCGTCGTCATCCGCCGCCGAATGGCCGCCCTTGGGGCCGCCGATCAGCGCTTCCAGTTCGACGATCAGCTCCTTGGAGCGCTCCTGGTCGCCATCGCCGCCGTCGCGGCCGGCGGCCACGAGATCGCGCAGATGGTCGGCCGAGCGCAGCATGACGGGCATCACCGTTCCGTCGGCGGCCAGCCGATGGGAGCGAACCTCGTCGAGAACGGTCTCGAACGTGTGGGCGAACTTGACGAGCTTGTGCAGGTCGAAGGCGCCCGCGCCGCCCTTGATGGAGTGCACCGCGCGGAAGACGCGGTTCACCGTGTCGTCGTCGGTCTCGCCGCCTTCCATGGCGGTGAGGCCGTCCTCCAGCTCCTGAAGCTGGTCGTCGCATTCTTGAAAGAAGACGACCCTGATTTCGTCAAGTGCGCTCATGGGCGGGGTTCCTCAGGCGACGACGCGGTTGATGGCGGCGATCAGCCGGGCGGGATCGAACGGCTTCACGATCCAGCCCGTGGCGCCGGCGCGGCGCGCGCGGTCCTTCTTGGCGGTGTCGCTTTCCGTGGTCAGGACGATGATCGGAATGGCGCGCTTGGCGGCGTCGAGGCGCACCGCCTCGATGAATTCCAGCCCGTTCATGCGCGGCATGTTGATGTCGGTGATGATCGCGTCGGGCTCGCTGGCGCCCAGCACTTCCAGCCCATGCAGTCCGTCCTCGGCCTGCAGGACCGTGAAGCCGGCCGGCTCCAGCGCCGAGCGCAGAAGCTCGCGCATGGTGCGCGAATCGTCGACGGTGAGGATGGTCTTGGACATCAGGCGGCCTCCCTCTGGAGCAGCTCGTCGCAGGTGAGGCCCATGAGGCCGAGGTCGCGCTCGAAGGCCTCGGACACGCCGCTCAGGCGAAGCGGAACGCCGTCCGCGACCCAAGTGCGGTTCGCCGAGATCAGAAGCTGGAGGCACTGGCCGCCGAGCCGCTTCACCGCGCTGGCGTCGAGCGCAAGCGGCGTGCCGCGATGGGCGAGAAGCGTCGTGTGCAGCCCGGCCGAGGCGGTGATGTCGAGCACCGGCGGGAGCGCCAGCACGGCCTCGCCCTCGACGGGCTCGGACGCCGCCGCAGGGGCGGGCTCGGCCGCAGACTCGCCGGGAAACGCGCTGAGGCTGGCCAGAAGAGCGGCCATCTCGGCATCGACGTTCGCCGAGCCTTCCGCTTCGTCCGCAGGCGCGTCCGCAAGGGATGCCTCCTGCAGGGCCGCCGGGGCGGCATCGTCCATCCCGGCGTCGGACATCTGCATGTCGGGCGCCTCGAACTCGGCCGCTTCGAACGAGGGTTCCTCGAGTTCGGCCGTCTCGACATCCGCCGTGTCGAGGCTGAGGGCCTCGATCTCGGAGGCGTCGAGTTCCGCCACGTCCGTTTCCTCCGCGACGTCGATCTCGGAAGCCTCGATCTCGGAGGCTTCGACTTCCGACGCCCCGATCGGAAGCGCGTCGCTTTCGGGAGCGGCGTCTTCGCCGGTCGCCTCGTCGGCGCTCTCGTTCTCAGTGGCGGCCATTTCCGCTTCGCTCGCCGCCATCATGGCGAGGATTTCGGGCGGCAGGGCCACGATCAAGTCGTCCGTCCCCTTGGCCGCGTCGGTGGCAGGCTTGTTCGAGTTCATCAGAATTCCTCCCAGCCCAGTTCTTCGGCGGCAGCGCTCGCGGCGGCGGCCGGAGCGGCGGCAACGGCGACCGCGATGGGCCGGGGTGCTGCCTGCTCAACCGCGCGGGGGGCGGGCGCCGGTGCCACTTGGGGCTTCGTCGCCGTCTTCATGGCGGCGGACATGGTGCGCAGCTGCGCCACGACGCCGTTCGTGGTGTCGACCTGGAACGAGGACACGAGGCGGCCCAGCTGTTCGGTCTCGGAGCGCAGCGACAGCGTGGCGGCGGTGGTTTCCTCCACCATGGCCGCGTTCTGCTGCGTCACGCGGTCCATCTTGTTCACGGCGTCGTTGACGTCTGCGATGCCGATCGACTGCTCGCGGGCGGAGCCGGCGATTTCCTGAACCAGGGCGTCGATCTGCGTGACCTGCGAGGCGATGCGCGTCAGCACCTCGCCCGAGCGGTTCACGAGGTCCACGCCGTTGCCCACATGCGTGGAGGACGCGCCGATCAGCGTCTTGATTTCCTTGGCCGCTTCCGAGGAGCGCTGCGCCAGGGCGCGCACTTCCAGCGCCACCACCGCGAAGCCGCGGCCGGCATCGCCCGCACGAGCCGCCTCGACACCGGCGTTCAGCGCCAGGAGGTTGGTCTGGAAGGCGATCTCGTCGATCACGCCGATGATGCGGGCGATCTGCTGCGAGGACTTCTGGATCGCGTTCATCGCGTCCACCGCCTCGCGCATCACCTCGCTGGAGCGCTCCGTGTCCTGGCGCGCCACGGCGACGGAGGAGGCGACGGAAGCGGCGTTCTCGGCCGAGTGCTTCACCGTAGCGGTGATCTCGTCCAGCGCCGAGGCCGTCTTGTCGAGGCTGGCGGCCTGCTGCTCGGTGCGGCGCGACAGGTCGTCGGCGGCATGGCCGATCTCGCTCGTGCCGTTGGCGATCGAGGACACCGACTGCGCGACGCGCCCGACCATGTCGTGCAGATGCGTGGCGGCGGCGTTGAACTCGTTGCGCAGCTTGGTGTAGCGCGGCGGGAACTCGGCCTCGATGCGGCAGGTGAGGTCGCCTGCGGAGAGGCGCGTCAGCGCTTCCTGCAGCGCGTCCACGACGCCGGCCTGCTCGCCCACGGCGCGCAGGCGCTCGCTCTCGGCCTCGCGCTGCTTGGATTCGCTGTCGCCGCGCACGCTGTCCAGCTCGGCTTCGAGGGTGGCGAGCTTCTGGCGGGCCTGGCGCAGGGCCGCGCCGGTCCGCGCCACGGCGCCGATCTCGTCGCCGCGCCCGGCCGCCGCGATCTCGCCGTCCGACTTGCCTTCGGCCAGACTCGCCAGTTCCTGGCTGGTGCGGCGGAGCGGCGAGGCGACGCCGCGAACGAGGAGCGCGCAGGACAGGCCGGCCAGAACCATCGGGAAACCGAGGGCCAGCGGCAGCGTGGTACCGTAGGCGGAGCGAAGCTCGGCCTGGCGCGCGGCGGCGCCGGCGAGCGCCAAATCGTCGCTTTCGCGAAGCGAGCGCACCAGCGCCAGCATCGGGCCGGCATCGGCGCTGTCGGCTGCGGAAATGGTCGCGTCCGCGCGGGTCTTGGCGGAGAGGGGCGCCTGCGGCGCGCTGGCCACGAGACGCTCGACGTCGAGGCGGAAGTCGGCGTCGAGGCTCTTCAAGCGCTCCAGACGGGCGGCGTCCGTGCCGTTCTCGAAGCGATTCTGAAGCGAGGCGGCGGCGGAGGCCATGTCCTGGCCGGCGCTCTTGAAGCGGGCCTCGGCGGAATCATTGGGCTGATGGATCAGGGCGAGCGCCGCGTTGCCGCGCGCCGCGACGGCCCGCTCCAAGGCATCCGTCGCCCGGGCCCGTTCCAGAAGATCCTGATAGGAGGCGGTGGCCGCGTTGGACGCGGCGACGCTCTGGTGGATCGCGGCGCCGCCCATGCCGAAGCCTGCCGCCGTCACAGCGAAGGCGAGAAGGAGCTTGCGCGATGTGGGGATGTTCTTGAACGCGAGCATGGCGTCTCCGGAGCAGGCGCGTGCGGCGACCGCGATTGGCGAAACGGGTTGAACGAGCGTCCGGCGCGGAACGGGATCGGCGGCACGTCGCCTTGAGCGGCGAGGGAGCCGAGCGTCCAGGGCCGGCCTGTTCGCCGACCGCATCCGATTTGGATTCGATCGTCTTCGAGTCTCGTTGTAACAACCAACCTATAAAATTGTGTTGAGTGGCACTCGCTGGATTCAGGGAAGCATTCGTTAAGTTTGCTGCTTTCCAAATAGGCGCGTCGGCCGGCATACTGCTTGGCACGCCTCGCGCGATCTTTGCATGCGAGCTTTCCTTCGGGAAGGATTCATTAAGTGAGGCCGGAGGCGAAGAAAAGCTTCCGTTGACTCTGAGCGGACGAAGTATCGGGCGGCTCTCGGATTTAACGGCTACGCAATCTGTTTCAGACATTTTGACGAGGTCCGAAAGCGAGGCCAAGTCGCGATGTCTTCTTCAACCAACACAATCGCCCTGTCCGGCTCCTACGAGCTGTCCCGTCTCGCCGAGTTGCGCACGGAACTGCTCGAGTTTTCGGGACAAAATCCCGAAGGGCCGGTTCATCTCGACCTCGAAGCCGTGGATCGCGCCGATGTCGGCCTCGTCCAGCTTCTGGCGAGTTTTGGCGCCTCGCTCTCGGCCAAGGGACGCGAGCTGACGCTCGCCCTGTCCGGCGCCGTCGAGACCCTGTTCCAACGTGCCGGCGTTCCCGTGCCCGGTCGCTGATCGCGGCCTTTCTTCCTTCCTCCTCCCGAACGTTCAATCCCGTACCCAGAAAGGTGCAGTCCGTGACAAAGTCCGTACTTTGCGTCGATGACTCCGCCAGCATTCGTCAGATGGTGTCGTTCACGCTCGAAAGCGCCGGCTACGCGCCCGACACGGCCGTGGACGGCGCCGATGCCCTGACCAAGCTGGACCAGAACAAGTACCAGCTCATCATCACCGATCTGAACATGCCCAATCTCGACGGGATCGGCATGATCAAGAAGGTCCGCGAAATGCCCCAGCACGCGGGCATCCCGATCGTCATGCTGACGACCGAGTCGGACGAGGGCAAGAAGCAGGAAGGCAAGGCCGCCGGCGCCACGGGCTGGATCGTCAAGCCTTTCGACCAGACCAAGCTGGTCGCCGTCGTCAACAAGCTGATCGGAGCCTGATTTCCATGGGCGGCGATATGCTCGAAGTCTTCCTCAACGAAGCGCGTGATCTTCTGGAACAACTCGAAGCAGCGCTGCTCGACTTGGAAAAGAGGCCGACCGACCGCGAGTTGATCAACACCACCTTCCGCGCTCTTCACACGCTGAAGGGTTCGGGCGGCATGTTCGGTCCTCCGGCCATGGCGGCCTTCGCTCACGAACTGGAAAACGCCTTCGAGAAGGTGCGCCAGGACAAGGCCGCGGTCACGCCCGCGCTCGTCAGCCTTCTTCTCCAGGCGGCCGACCAGATCCGCAAGCTCCTGTTCGAAAGCGACGGCGACCATTCCGCCGAAAGCCGCCGGCTGGCCGACGCGCTTCTGGCCGAGGTCGACGGGGCCGGCATTTCCGCCCCGGCGGCCGCTGCCGCAGCGGCCGCGCCGGTCGCCGCTTCCGCCGGCGAAGGGCTGCAGCGCTTCCGTATCCGTCTGCGCCTCGAGCGCAACGCTCTTTCCTTCGGCACCAATCCTCTGGCGCTGCTGGACGAGCTGCGCGAGCTCGGCCCCTTGAGCGTCGCCGCCGATCTTTCCGCTCTGCCGGGTCTGGAAGAGCTGGTTCCGACCGAGCTCTATCTCGGCTGGGACATGGAGCTTTCCACCTCCAAGGGCCGCTCGGCGATCGAGGACGTGTTCATCTTCGTGGACGGTCCCGACGCGGTCCGCATCGACGAGCTCGCCGACGAGGAAGCTCGGGCCCCCGCCGCTGCCGCGCTGGCTGCCCCGGCCCCGGTTGTCGCCGCGCCCGTTTCCGCCGTGCCCGCCGCGCCTGCGGTCAAGGCCGCCGCGCCCACGCCCGCTCCCGCGCCCAAGCCCGCCAAGGCCGATGGCCCGAGCGAGGGCAAGGCCGCGGCGCAGGAAGCCAATGTGCGCGTGTCCGCCTCGCGCCTCGACATGCTGCTCGACCAGGTCGGCGAGCTGGTGATCGCTCAGGCCCGCCTGTCCGCGCTCGCCCGCAACCGGCACGACCCGGTGCTCACCACGGTGGCCGAGGAGATCGAGCGTCTGTCGTCGGATCTGCGCGACTCCGCCATGGGCATGCGCATGGTGCCGATCGAGACGCTGTTCGGCCGCTATCGCCGCGTCGTGCGCGACATCTCCTCCGATCTCGGCAAGGACATCGACCTCCAGTTCTCCGGCGAGGAGACCGAGCTCGACAAGACCGTGCTCGATCGCCTCGGCGATCCCATGGTCCACATCATCCGCAACTCGTGCGACCACGGCATCGAATCGGCCGAGCGCCGCGAGGCCGCCGGCAAGTCGAAGCGCGGCCTCCTGCGCCTGTCGGCCCGCCAGGCCGGCACGGAAGTGGTGATCACGATCGAGGACGACGGCGCCGGCCTCAATCGCGCCCGCATCCTGGAAAAGGCTCAAGCCGCCGGCATCGTGCCGGAAGGCGTGACGCCGCCCGATCGCGAGATCGACGAGTTGATCTTCCATCCCGGCCTCTCCACGGCGGCCTCGGTGTCCAACCTGTCGGGCCGCGGCGTCGGCATGGACGTGGTGAAGCGCACGATCAACGAGCTGCACGGCACGATCGAGATCGAAACGCGCCCCGGCGAGGGCACGCGCTTCATGCTGCGCCTGCCGCTGACGCTCGCCATCATCGACGGTCTTCAGGTGGCGATCGGCGATGCGCAGTGCATCCTGCCGCTCACCAGCGTCGAGGAATGCGTCGAGCTGGCCGCAGTGGAATCGCGGGCTTCGGGCGGTCGCAACTTCGTCGACATTCGCGGCACGCTCGTGCCGCTCCTGTGGATGAACGAGGTCTTCGGCACCAATGATCGCGGCGCGATCGTGGTGGTCACCGAAAGCGAGGCCGGCAAGCTCGGCGTCGTTGTCGACCAGGTCGTGGGCCAGCACCAGACGGTCATCAAGCCGCTGTCGCCGCTCCATGCCAAGACGCCCGGCCTTGTCGGCGCGACGATCCTGGGCGACGGCGCCGTGGCGCTCATTCTCGACGTGAACCCCCTCGCGCGGTTCGTGGGCCAGCCCCGCGCCGAACGCATCGCAGCCTGACGGAGCGCCCCATGTCGCAGATCACCGAGACCAACGATCCCTCGCTGCAGGACTATCTGACCGTCGCCCTCGGGGACGACCTCTTCGGGATCAAGGTCGCCCTGGTTCACGAGGTTCTCGACCCGCCCGCGATGACCCGCGTTCCCAACGCGCCGGCCTTCGCCCCCGGTCTCGTCAACGTGCGCGGCAATGTCCTGCCGCTCATCGACCTTCGCAACCGCTTCGGCATGGAGCCGACCACGGACACCGAGTCCACCCGGCTCATCGTGTCCGAGGTTGCCGCCGCCGGCGAGACCTTCCATGTCGGCATCAAGACCGATGCCGTGTTCGAGGTCATCCACGTTCGCGCCGCCGAGGTCGAGGCCATGCCGGAATACGGCACGCGCTGGCCGAGCCGCTATCTCGACGGCGTGGTGCGCCAGGACGGACGCTTCGTGGTGCTGCTCGATGTCGAGCGGCTCCTGGAAGACGCCTGAGCCGGCCCCGCCGTCACCCTCACCCTTCATTCCTATGCGCTGCCGCCGAGCCGATTTCACAGGATGAGAGCATGAACACGCCCTTCCAATCCTCCCGCGCCGACGACGAGGACGACGACAGCAACAACGAGATGCTGACCTTCCAGCTGGGCTCGGCCGCCTTCGCGGTGAACGTGCGCCAGGTGCGCGAGGTTCTCGATCACAAGCCGATCCAGCGCATGGCCAACGCGCCCGAAAGCCTGCTCGGCATGATCGACGTGCGCGGCGTCGGCGTCCCGGTGGTGGATCTCAAGCGTCGCCTCGCTATGCCGGTCAGCGAGCATCGCGAGATCGGGCCCGAGACGCGCATCGTCGTCCTCGAGTTCGAGCTGGACGAACATCTCCACACGCTGGCCGTGATCGCGGACGCCGTGCACGAGGTGGCCGATCTGTCCGACCAGACGCTGGAAGCCCCGCCCCATGTCGGCGAGGCCTGGAGCAACGACTTCGTGCAGGGCCTCGGCCGGCGCGGCGAATCCTTCCTGACGCTCCTCAAGGTGGAGAAGCTGTTCGGCGCCACCGATCGCGCGCTTCTCGCAGCAAAGGCGGCCTGAGATCATGCCAGGCGCCGCTCGTTCCCAGACTTTCATCGATCCGGCGCCCGAGGCGATCCCTCAATGGACCCGCGTGGAACTCGGCGACAAGGCCTTCGAAAGCCTTGTCCGCCTCGTCCACGAACATTGCGGCATCACGCTTTCGTCCGTTAAGAAGACCATGCTGGAGACGCGGCTTCGCCGCCGCCTCCACGCCAATGGTCTGGACAATTTCGACGACTACGTCGCGCTTCTTCGCTCCCCCACGGAGCGGGCGCAGGAGTTGCAGAACTTCGTCGACACCGTCGTCACCAACGAGACCTCGTTCTTCCGCGAGCGCACGCATTTCGACTATCTCGACGCGGCCGAACTCGACCGGCTGCTCGCCAATTCCGGCTCGCGCCAGCTGCGCGCCTGGAGCGCGGCCTGCTCGTCCGGGCAGGAGGTCTACACGCTCGCCATGGTGCTCGACGCCGCGTCCGAGGGCGCCGCGCGCTGGGACTGGAACATCCTGGCGACCGACATCTCGGTGAAGGTGCTGACGGCCGCGCGCGAGGCGATCTACCGCGCCGAGGACGTGGCCAACGTGCCCCAGCCGATGCGCGACCGCTACGTGCTGCGCGCAAAGGACCCCAAGAGCGAGGCGGTGCGCATGGCGCCCGAACTGCGCCAGCGCGTCCAGTTCGGCCAGTTGAACCTGATGCACAGCGAGTATCATGTGAAGTCGAAGATGGACATCATCTTCCTTCGCAACGTGCTCATCTACTTCGAGCCCAAGACCCAGGAAGCGGTGGTGGCCAAGCTGTGCCGCCATCTTCGCCCCGGCGGTCTCCTGTTTCTAGGCCATTCCGACACGACGCGCTCCGGCTCGCTGCCGCTGCGGCTCGTTCGCGGCAACATCTATCAGCGTCTGGAGGACTGATCGCCATGAAGCCTATTCGCGTCCTCATCGTCGACGACAGCGCCAGCGTCCGCCAGGTCCTGTCGGAGATCGTGTCGGCGGAAGCCGACATGGTGGTCATGGGAACGGCCTCCAACCCGTATTTCGCCGCCGAGCGGATGCGGGACGAAGTGCCCGACGTCATCATCTGCGACATCGAAATGCCGCGCATGGACGGCATCACCTTCGTCCAGAAGCTGATGAGCCAGCGTCCGATCCCGGTCGTGATCTGCTCCTCGCTGGCCGAGACCGGCTCCAAGATGGCGCTGCAGGCGCTGGAAGCGGGCGCGGTGGAAATCATCGCCAAGCCCAAGATGGGCACGCCGCAGTTCCTGCTGGAATCGCGCACCCGCATCGCCGACGCCGTGCGCGCCGCCTCGCACGCCACCGTGCGCGCCCGCAGAGCTCCGGCCGCGCCGATCGCGCCGCAGGCCAAGCTGACGGCCGACGCCGTGCTGCCGCCCTCCACCGGCCGCCCGATCGACCGCACCACCGACAAGGTCGTGGTGATCGGCGCCTCCACGGGCGGAACCGAGGCGCTGCGTCGCCTTCTGGAAACGCTGCCCGCCGACGCGCCGGGCATCGCCATCGTCCAGCACATGCCCGCCGGCTTCACCTCGGCCTTCGCCAAGCGTCTCGACGGCCTGTGCCAGATCGAGGTGCGCGAGGCGGTGACGGGTGATCGGCTGATGCCGGGCCTGGCGCTGATCGCGCCCGGCAACCAGCATCTCCTCCTCCAGCGCTCGGGCGCGCAGTACCATGTCGAGGTGCGCGACGGCCCGCTGGTGACACGTCACCGCCCGTCCGTGGACGTCCTGTTCCGCTCGGCGGCGCGCTCGGCCGGCGCCAACGCGCTCGGCATCATCATGACCGGCATGGGCGACGACGGCGCCAAGGGCCTTCTGGAACTGCGCCAGACCGGCGCCCACACGATCGGCCAGGACGAGGCCACCTGCATCGTCTACGGCATGCCCAAGGAAGCCATGAAGGCGGGCGCGGTGGAGCAGGAACTGCCCCTCGAGCGCATTCCGGCCGAAATCGTCCGCTTCGGCCACGACCAGCCCCTTCGTTCCGCGGCCCGCGCCGCCACCGCACGGTAATCCCGATGGCCAGTTCAACCGCTCCCGCCTCGACCATCGAGATCATCGACTCCGCTCTCAGCGACGCGCACACAGCGCCGCTGCGCGAGGTCCTGACCCTCGTCCACCAGTGGAACGTCTCGTCCGAGGCCGTGTATCTCGGCGCCGGCAACGATCTCCAGACGCTGCACCGGCGCATCGGCACGGTGCGCGACTCCATCCGCCAGTCGACGGAGGCCGTCGCCTCGACCGAGGGCGATCAGGTGGAGACGCTTCTGTCCGAGGCGGCGTCCACCGCCACGCAGCTCGAAACGCTGGCCGGCGAGCGCTCGCGCATCCTGCGCGTCCTGTCGGAAGGCGTCGTGACCGCGTCCGAGGGCGCCTCGGCCGTCGCGCTCGTGTTTCGCCTTCTCGACTATGTCGTGCTCGTCGCGCGCACCCATGTCGAGGGCATGACGCAGGCGCGCGACGTGCTCGTGCCCTTCACCGAGCATGTCCACGAACTCGTCGGCTCCGGCCAGACCGTCGCCCGGGCGCTCGACGCGCGCGTGCGCACCGTTCAGGGCCACATTGCCGAAAGCCGCGCCATCGACGCGCGCGTCGGCGGGCGGGCGCTGGTGGGGGAGGCAAGCCTTGCCTTCCAGTTCCGCTCGCTCAACCGGCGCTTGGCGCAGGAGCGCGACGCGGCGTCGACCACGCGCGAGGCGGCCCACCGCTCCTTCTCCGTGATCCGCGACGCCGTCGGCGGCGTCGTCATGGGCCTTCAGTTCCACGACATCGCCCGCCAGCGCCTGGAACACACGCTGACCAATCTGGAGCGCCTGTTCCTACTGGCCGAGACCGGCCGTCTCACGCATGACGGCGCGCCCTTCGAGGGCAAGTCGCGGCTCCTGACGATCCGCCGGATCGTGGAACTCGAGATCGCCCAGCTGACCAGCCTGACCGAGCTCTACGAGACCAAGATGGGCGAGGTTCACGCCAATCTCGACGTCCTGGCCGTCGAGATCGTGGAAAGCAGCCGTCTTCTGTCCTCGCTCTTCTCCGACGACGCCGGCAATGGCGGCAAGAGCGCCATCGCGGTTCTGGAAGCGGAGGCCACCAAGGTGCGTCATCGCTTCGAGCGCGGCGAGGACGACCGCCGCCAGATCGCCGCCTCGCTGCACGAGTGCGTCGAGGCCGCCGGCCCGCTGATCGCCATGACGGACGAGTTGGCCTCGCTCGAGCACACGCTGCGCCTTGCCGGCTTCAACGCCGCCGTGCGCGCCGCCCATGTCGACTCGGGTGACGAGACGATCGGCTACATCGCCCGCGAGATCCGCGAGCAGGCCACCGTCGCCAAGTCGCAGGCCGACCTCGTGCGCGAAGGCATCGAGATGGCCGTGTCGGCGACGCGCGAGCTGGAAGGCACGATCCTGCCGCAGATCGCCACGTCCGAGACCTGGATCGCCGAGCGCTTCAACACCGCGACCGACATCCTGTCGCGCATCGAGGCGGCCTGCCTCGACAAGCTGCGCGACGCGGCCACCAACGCGCGCGGCCTCGACGAGCGCATCCGCACCATCGCCAGCCTGATGACGCCGCATGTCGAAGGCTGCGCCCTGATGCGCCAGACGATCGACCAGCTGCGGGTGATCCGCGACGGACTGCCGGACGAAGCGATCACGCCGGAAGACGCGCTGCGCCTGCACAGCCTTCTGGCCGGCCAGTATACGATGGCCGAGGAGCGGGCGATCTTCGAAGCCTCGTTCCGCGGCGTCGGCCTGCCCCCCGCCGTCCAGGCCGCGGCCGCCGCGCCGGCGAGCGACGATATCGACGATCTCCTGTTCTAAGAGACGGGTTCGATCGAACGAGCTAAGAGGCCGGACGGGCAGGAATGCCCGCCCGGCCTTTGTCTTGAGAGGGTCTTGGAGCCTGTCCGAGATCGATGCCGGGCCGGTCTCCTGCGGTCTTCGTTCACGCGACCCAAGATTTTGCCCAGCCGCATGCGGCCTGCCGACGCGGCCTCGTCTCCCCTGATGACTGATCCATCTCAGCCGAACAGCGCCCGCTCGGCCTGCACCAGTTCGGCGATGAAGTCGGCCACCGTGCGGATGCGGGCGAGGTCCCGCGCCGTCTCGTGCGTGGTCAGCCAATATTCGCGCCGGATCTCGCGCTCGGGCAGAACCCGCTCCAGCCCCGGCCGCCCCGCCGCCATGAAGGCATGGAGAATGCCGATCCCCGCGCCCGCCGCCACGGCCTCGGTCTGCCCCAGCGCGGAGGAAATCTCGAAGCGGCTTTGCCAGTCGGCCAGGATTTCGCCAGCATAGTGCAGCGAGGGGCTGTAGACGAGATCCTCGACATGGCCGACCAGCCTATGCTGCCGGAGGTCCGCTGCCGTTTCGGGCCGGCCGAACCGGTCGAGATAGCGGCTCGCGGCATAGAGGCCGAGCGCGTAGGTGACGAGCCGGCGTGCCACGAGCCGCCCTTGCGCCGGCCGCTCCACCGTGATCGCGATGTCGGCCTCGCGCCGCGAGATGGAAAAGGCGCGCGGCACCGGCACGAGCTGGATCGTCAAGCCGGGATGGCGCTCGGTCAGGGCCCAAAGGCGCGGCGCCAGGAAGGCGGTGCCGAACCCGTCCGGCGCGCCGATCCGCACGGTGCCCGAAAGCTGCGCCTCGCTGCGGCCGAGGCTTGCGCGCGCCGTCAGCATCTCCGCCTCCATCCGCTCGGCGGCGGCGAGGAAGTCGGCGCCCTCGCGCGTCGTCTCGCAGCCGTTCGGCCGCCGGTCGAAGAGCTTGGCGCCGAGTGCCGCCTCCAGCGCGTCGAGCCGCCGGCCGACGGTGGCATGGTTCAGCCCCAGCCGGCGCGAGGCGGCCAGAATCTGCCCGGCCCGCGCCACGGCCAGGAACACGCGCACATCATCCCAATTCACCGCTCGTCTCCGGCGCTTCAATCCACGCACAACGGATGCGCAGGAGTTTTGCTTGATTTCAAGTCCGCGCTGCGGCTCTCTGGCGCCCAACGAAAATGGGAGAACGGCCATGAAAGAGATCGGGCACTTCATCGACGGCGCACATGTCGCGGGCACGTCGGGCCGTACGGCGGATGTGTTCAACCCCGCCACGGGGCAGGTGAGCGCCCGCGTCGCGCTGGCCAGCGAGGCCGAGCTTCAAAGCGCGGTGGACGCCGCGCGGGCCGCCCAGCTCAAGTGGTCGGCCGTCAACCCGCAGCGCCGCGCCCGCGTCTTCATCAAGTTCGTCGAACTCCTCAACACCCATATGCAGGAACTGGCCGAGCTTCTGTCGGCCGAGCACGGCAAGACGGTCGAGGATTCCAAGGGCGACATCGTGCGCGGGCTGGAAGTCTGCGAGTTCGTGATCGGAATTCCGCACCTTATCAAGGGCGAGTTCACGGAGGGCGCCGGCCCGGGGATCGACATGTATTCGATCCGCCAGCCGGTCGGCATCGGCGCGGGCATCACGCCCTTCAACTTCCCGGCCATGATCCCGATGTGGATGTTCGCCCCCGCGATCGCCTGCGGCAACGCCTTCATCCTCAAGCCCTCCGAGCGCGATCCCTCCGTGCCGATGCGCCTTGCCGAACTCATGATCGAGGCCGGCCTGCCCAAGGGCGTGCTGCAGGTCGTCAACGGCGACAAGGCGGCGGTGGACGGCATTCTCGCCCATCCCGAAATCTCTGCCGTGTCCTTCGTCGGCTCGACGCCGATCGCGTCCTACGTCTATGCCGAGGCCACCAAGCGCGGCAAACGCGCCCAGTGCTTCGGCGGCGCCAAGAACCACATGATCATCATGCCCGACGCCGATCTCGATCAGGCGGCGGACGCGCTGATCGGCGCGGGCTACGGCTCGGCCGGGGAGCGCTGCATGGCCATCTCCGTCGCCGTGCCGGTGGGCGAGGCGACCGCCAACGCGCTGATCGAGAAGCTGGTGCCCAAGGTCGAGGCGCTGAAGATTGGCCCTGCCACCGACAGCACCGCCGATTTCGGTCCGGTCGTCACCAAGGCCGCCAAGGAGAAGATCCTCTCCCTGGTCGAGAAGGGCGTCGCGGAAGGCGCCACGCTCGCGGTGGACGGGCGCGGCTTTAAGATGCAGGGCTACGAGGACGGGTTCTTCGTCGGCGCCTGCCTGTTCGACCATGTCCGCCCGGATATGGACATCTACACGCAGGAAATCTTCGGCCCGGTTCTCACCGTGGTGCGCGCCAAGGATTATGAGGAAGCGCTCGCGCTGCCGACCCAGCACGAATACGGCAATGGCGTCGCCATTTTCACCCGCGACGGCGATGCCGCCCGCGACTTCGCCTCGCGCGTGCCGATCGGCATGATCGGCATCAACGTGCCGATCCCGACCCCGCTCGCCTACCACTCCTTCGGCGGCTGGAAGCGCTCCTCCTTCGGCGATCTCAACCAGCACGGGCCCGATTCCATCAAGTTCTGGACCCGCACCAAGACCGTCACCAGCCGCTGGCCGTCGGGCATCAAGTCGGGCGCGGAATTCTCCATGCCGGTCATGCGGTAAAGCCCTCCGGGCGAGGGGAGGCGCGCCCGGAGGGCTCGGGCGACCGAGGCGCCGCGCGGATGAAGCGGGCGCGCCATCGCGCCGGCCCGTTCCCTGGTGCGGGCTTGCGGCTTCCCATCGCTCCCCAAACCTGCCAAAGGCCGGCGGCATCCCGCCGGCCTTTGCCGTTTCCGCTTCAAACCGCGGAACGACAAAGGCGGGCGGGGAGGCGGGGCGAGAAATCTTGTCCGTTGGCGAAATGCGAGGCTGACATGATGCCGGCGGCGGAGCGTCGCCTGTTCGTGGCGACGTCAGCGGAGACGGGAACCGGCCGGCCGAGCCCGAAGGTCGTAGAGGCTGTTTGACAATTCGGTCGGGTCGGTCCGCCGCCGCTTGGTTGCCAATCCTCGCCGATGCCCGCCTCGCGTCATTCAAGTTGGGCGCCTCGCGAACGTTGCAAAATCACTCGGCGGCCTTCTACCGCCGAGTTGTCAAACAGCCTTTTGGAGCGCCTAACAAAACCTCTGGGCGGAGGTTGGTCGAGGGGTTTCCGTCGGTGACGAGGAGCGAAGCGCAGTCGATGCTGGCGGCAGGGCCAAGCATTCGCGACGAAGTCCACGGCGGAAAGACCCGACCAGCCAACCCCACGACGTTCTGTCAGGTGCTCTCAGTCTCGAATCCTCATTCCAAGCGAACCGCCGCCCCATGATCCAGACGCTCGTTTTCGTGCTGACGCCGGTCTTCTTCATGCTGGGGCTCGGCTTCGTGGCTGGGCGAAGGCATTGGGTGAACCCGCATGCGACCGAGATGCTCGGCGCCTATATCGCCAAGTTCGCGCTGCCCGTTTCGCTGGCTCTGGCCATCGTCACCGCGCCGCGCCAGCTGCTCGCGCCCGAGCTGGTGCCGACGGTCGTCTACGGCGCTTCGCTCCTGTCGGGCTTCGCGATCGGCCTTTGGTACGCCAAGCGCGCCGGCTTCACGCCCGTCACTGCCGCGCTTTATTCGCTGACCGTCGGCATGCCCAATCTCGGCGGCATCGGGCTCGCCCTGTTCCAATCGCTGGAGGGGCCGGACGCCGCCGTGTCGCTGGCGGTCGCCAATCTCGTTGGCACGCTCACCGTGATCCTGGCCTGTTTCGTCCGGCTGGAGATGCAGCGCGGCGGCCATCCGCTACGCGCCGTCTCGGCCGCGCTCCTGAAGCCCATGACGATCATCCCGACGCTCGGCTTCGTCGTGGCCTTTCTGGATCTGCCCTTTCCCGATCTTTTCGTCTCGGCGCTGCGCCCGCTCGCGCAGTCCACCGCCGGCGCCGGCCTGTTCCTGACCGGCGTCATCCTGTCGACGCAGCAGCTTCGCCCGACCCGCGCGGTGATGTGGGGCGTCCTCGCCACCAATATCGTGCAACCCGCCGTCGCGCTTCTCGCCTGCACGCTCATCCATCTGCCCGGCACGCTGGAAACGCGCGCCATCGTCGCCATGGCGATCCCCTCCGGCTTCGTCGGAACGATCCTCACCTCGGTCTATCGCGAGGGCGGGGCGGAGGCCGGCGGCGTTCTCGTCGCCTCCTCCGCCCTCTCGGTCGTCACGCTGCCGTTCTGGATCGTGCTGGCGCTCTGGCTGGGGGGCGGCGCCTGATAGGAACTCAGGCGCCGCCGTCGCTGCGGATGGCGATGTCCGCCGGCAGGCTGTTCGACAGGACGCGGCGCATGTTGGGCAGGTCGTTGCCTTCCAGCTTCTCGATCAGGGCTTCCGGCCCGTAGTCGAAGCCGAGCCAGCGCTCGGTCAGGCGCTCGATCAGCACCTCTTCGCGCGCCTCGATCATCACCGTCAGGTCGAAGAGGGCGCCAAGATCGCGCCAGCCCGGCTCGTCCAGAAGGAGATAGTTGCCCTCCGCCAGGATGATGCGCACGTCGGGCGCGATGATGCGCGCGCCGGCGCGGGCGATCTCGATCGAGCGGTCGAAGACCGGCACGGCGACTTCGCGGCCCTCGTCGCGCTTCAGGCGCTCCAGCATGGCGCGGAACCCGTCGAGGTCGAACGTGTGCGGCGCGCCCTTGCGCGGCCGGTCGCCGCGCGCGTTCAGAACCAGATCGTCGAAATGGTAGCCGTCCATCGGCAGGATGTCGGCGACGCCGGCGCGTCGGGCGTTCAGCCGCTCCTTGAGCGACTCGGCCGTCGTGGACTTGCCCGAGCCGGGCGAGCCGGCGATGGCGACGATGCGCCGGCGCTCGCCCTCTTCGCTGAGAAGCGCGTCGGTCAGGGCTGCGAGCGTCGAGCGTTCGGTCATGGCATCCTGTCTCCCCGGTTCGGGAAGGCACTCCGCTCCCCGCGTCAGGACGCCTTTGCCTGAAGGCGGGAGGTTTCGCCAGCCCCCCGGTCGCGCTCCGGCTCGAAGCCAGTCAGGCTTTCCGGCTCGCAGTCTGCGAAGACGCGGCCGACGCCGATCAGGATCGGCCGTTCGACGCCGATGCGCCCGACGATGTCGGCCAGCGTCGCCAGCGTGCCGACGAGGCGCGTTTCCTCCGGCCGCGAGATCGAGGCGGCGACGGCGACGGGCGTTTCGGCCGGAAGCCCATGGGCGATCAGCTGCTCGGCGATGCGCGGCGCCATGCGCCCGCCCATGTAGAAGATCGTTGTGGCATGGTCGTCGGCCAGCGCTTGCCAGTCGAGATCGTCCGGCAGGCCGCCTTTCTGCGAATGGCCGGTGACGAAGCGCACCTGCTGGGCGCGATCCCGGTGCGTCAGCGACACGCCGAAGCCGGCGGCGAGCGCCGAGGCCGCCGTGATGCCGGGCACGATGGCGACGGGAATGCCCTCGCGCTTGAGCTCCGCGATCTCCTCGCCCGAGCGGCCGAAGACCGAAACGTCGCCCGACTTCAGGCGCACGACATGCTTTCCGGCCTTGGCGAACTGCACCATCATCCGGTTGATGTCTTCCTGGCGGCAGGAATCACGGCTCGCCCGCTTACCGACCAGCATGCGCTTGGCCTCGCGGCGGGCCAGCTCCAGAATGTCGTCGGACACGAGATCGTCGAACAGGATGACGTCGGCCGCCTGCAGGGCGCGCACGGCCTTCAGCGTCAAGAGTTCCGCCTCGCCGGGGCCGGCGCCGGCCAGAGTGACGCGCCCGCCCGCCTGCGGGCGGTTGGCGAGGTCGCGCACGAAGCGGCGGGCGTCGGCCTCGGCCACTTCGTCCGGCGCGCGGCGGGTGAAGGCCTCGTCGGAAAAGCGCTCCCAGAAGGCGCGGCGCGCCGGGCCAGGCTGGAGTCGGTCCATCACCTCGGCGCGCACCTTGGCGGCGAGCCTAGCCCAGCCGGTGAGCGTTGCCGGCAGCAGCGTCTCGATGCGGCGGCGGATGGCTTGGCCGAGGATCGGCGCCGCGCCGTCGGTCGAGATGCCGACCACGACCGGCGAGCGGTTGACGATCGTGCCGAAGCGGAACTGGCAGAAAGCCGGCTTGTCGATGACGTTGACGGGAACGCCGGCTTGCCTCGCCGCGCAATAGAAGCTCTGCGCCTGAGCTTCCGTCTCGCAATCGGCCACGGCGAGCGCCGCGCCCTCGAACACGTCCAGCGCCCAGGGCCGGTCGTGATGCCGGATCGCGCCGTCCGCGAAGCGGAGGGCGAGCACGGTGCGCATCTCGTCGGAGAGGTCGCCCGCCTCGCAGTAGAGATCGACATGGGCGCCGGCCGCGGCCAGAAGCTCGGCCTTCCAGGCCGCGCCCTCCGAGCCGCCGGCCATGGCGACGCGCTTCTCCTTCAGGTCGAAGAAGACCGGCAGCGTCGCAAGCTCGCCCATGCGCTGCGGGCGCGTGCGGGCGGCCTGGGAGCTGGCTTCGTCAGCGGAGTTCGAGAACGCGCTCGGCATCGATCAATCCCTGAAGTTCCGTTCGGCAGGAGCCACAATTCGTCCCGGCCTTCAAGTCCCGGCCGATGGCGGCGACGCTGGTGCAGCCCTTTTCGCGGATGGCTCTTTTGATGTCGTTCACGCCGACGCCGAAACAAGAGCAGACCAAGGCGCCGGGGTCGGGCCGGTCGGAGCCCGGTCGTCCGGCGAGAAGCCGGAAGCGGGTCGCCGATTCCATCGGCGCGCCGTCGAGACAGGACACGGCATAGGCGCGCGACACGGCGACGGGCTCGGGCGAAAGCCAGAGCGCGCCGAGAAAGCGGGTGCCCTGAAAGCAAGCGAAGCGATGATGCCCCGCCCGGTCGGCATAATGAAGAAGCTCGGCCTCGGGGGGAAGGGCAAGAACCCGCTGCGCGAACGCTTCGGGGTCGGTGACCGCATCGGTGCCGGCAAGCTCCAGCCGCCAGCCGCCCACGGCCCGCGCCAGCGCCCAATAGGCGCTGGCGGCGGCATGCGGCTCGGCCGTGGACACGGCGAACCCATACCAAGCGGCCTCGAATTTCGACAGCGCGGCAGGGGCCGCCTTGGAGGCGGGCTGGCCGGAAACGGGGTCGGTGCGGCCGGGGATCAGCGTGTTGATGCGCGCGGCGCCGGAGAACTGCCCGGTCCAGTGCATGGGGGCGAACAATGTGCCGCTTGGCACCCGGTCTGTGACGAGCGCTCGCAGGATCGCCGCACCATGGTCGGTCTCGACCCGGACGAGTTCGGCTTCCGCCACGCCGAGGCGCCGGGCGTCCTCGGGGTGGATCTCGCAGAAGGGCTCGGCCAGATGCGCCGAAAGCCGCGCCGAGCGCCCGGTGCGCGTCATCGTGTGCCACTGGTCGCGGATGCGGCCGGTGTTGAGCACGAAGGGGCGGCGCTCGCAGGTCTCTGGCGCTGCGGCGGGGGCAACAGTGAGGAAGCGTGCCTTGCCATTGGCCGTGAAGAAGCGCCCGTCGGCGAAGAAGCGTGGGCGGGAGGTGCCATCAGTGGCGACCGGCCATTGCACGGGCGCCAGCGCTTCGTAGGCGGCTTCGTCCAGCCCTTGCAGGCCGGCAAGGTCGAAGTCGCGCGTGCCGCCGTTCTCGAAGGCGGAGAGCGCGGCGTGTTCCCGAAAGATCGCGGCCGGGCCGTCATAGCGGAAGGCCTCACTATAGCCCATGCGACGGCCGACTTCGGCCAGTTGCCACCAGTCCGGCCGCGCTTCGCCGGGCGCGGGGAGGAAGGCGCGCTGGCGCGAGATGCGGCGCTCGGAATTGGTCACGGTGCCCGACTTCTCGCCCCAGGCGCTGGCCGGCAGGAGGACATGGGCATAGGGCACCGTGTCGGTGTCGCGCACCACGTCGGAAACCACGACGAAGGGGCAGCGGGCCAGCGCCTCGCGCACCATGTCCGCCTCGGGCAGCGAATCCACCGGATTGGTGCCCATGATCCAGAGCGCTTCGACGCGGCCCTCGTGAACCGCGCGGAAGAGATCGACCGCTTTGAGGCCGGGCTTTGCCGGCAAAGCGGGCGCGTTCCAGAAGCGGCGCACGATGTCTTCATGCGCCGACTGGCCGATCTGCATATGGGCGGCGAGCTGGTTGGCGAGCCCGCCGACCTCGCGCCCGCCCATGGCGTTGGGCTGGCCGGTGACGGAAAAGGGACCGGCGCCCTCGCGTCCGATCCGGCCCGTCGCCAGATGACAGTTCAGGATGGCGTTCACCTTGTCGGTGCCGCCGGCAGACTGGTTGACGCCCTGGCTGTAGACGGTGACGGTGCGCTCCGTCTCCGCGAACAGCGTGAAGAAGCGCCGGAGGGTTTCGGCCTCGCAGCCGGTCTCGGCCGCGAGGCGGGCGAGGTCGAGATAGGGGCGGGCGGCGTCCAGCGCGGCCGCAAACCCTTCCGTGTGCGCCTCGATGAAGGCGCGATCCATCGCCCCAGCCTCTTCCAGATGCGCGAGCAGGCCGAGAAACAGCGCCGTATCGCCATCCGCCCGAAGCGGCAAGTGCAAATCACTTTCCGCCGCCGTCACGGTGCGGCGCGGGTCGATCACCACCAGGCGCAGCGAGGGGCGCGCGGCGCGGGCCGACATGATGCGCTGGAATAGGACGGGATGGCACCAGGCGAGATTGGAGCCGACGAGAACCAGAAGGTCCGCCTTCTCCAGATCCTCATAGGTGTTCGGCACCGTGTCGGCGCCGAAGGCCCGGGCATGGCCGGCCACCGACGAGGCCATGCAGAGGCGGGAATTGGTGTCGATATTGGCCGAGCCGATGAAGCCCTTCATCAGCTTGTTGGCGACGTAATAGTCCTCCGTCAGGATCTGGCCGGAGACGTAGAAGGCGACCGAATCCGGCCCCTTGCGCGCGATGGTCTCGGCAAAGCGCGCCGCGACATGGCCGAGCGCCGCGTCCCAGCTCGCCCGCTCGCCTGCGATCTCGGGATGGAGAAGCCGGCGGTCGGGCACGAGTGTCTCGGCCAGCGCCGAACCTTTGGAGCAGAGGCGGCCGAAATTGGCGGGATGCTCCGGATCGCCCGCGATGCCCACCGTGCCGTCCGGCCGGGGGGTGGCGAGGACGCCGCAGCCGACGCCGCAATAGGGGCAGGTGGTGCGGGTCGAACCCGTCTCGGCCAGCGTGTTCATCTCACCACGCGTTGTAGCCGAGATACTTGCCGCTCATGCGGATCTCGATCCGGTCCCCCTTGGGGTTGGGCACCTTCTCGACCTCCATGGAGAAGTCGATGGCGCTCATGATGCCGTTTCCGCACTTCTCCTGGATCAGCTCCTTCAGCGTGTCGCCATAGACGCCGACGATCTCGTAGAGGCGGTAGATGCAGGGGTCGGTCGGGACGCTGCGGTCCCAGACC
>NZ_BBWL01000030.1:0-107919 GCF_001463785.1 Aureimonas sp. AU40 | reverse complement strand
ATGCAGGGGTCGGTCGGGACGCTGCGGTCCCAGACCTTGGTCGGATATTCCGCCAGCACCACCGCCGCTTCCTGCGGCAGGCCGAGATGGCGGGTCAGGAGATCGGCCTTGTCGCGCGGCAGGGCGTTCATCCCGAGGCAGGCCGAGGTGACGAAGACCTCGCTCATGCCGATGCCCTCGGCGATCTCGGCCCAACTGAGACCCGCGCCGCGCTTCTTTTCGTAGATCATCTCCGTCACGTCGCTTTTCGAGAGCATGGCCCGCCTCCTATTCCGCCGCCTGCGCGAAGATTGCCGTCTCGATCAGGAGCTCCAGCGCGCCCGTCGCGCCGACCACCCGAACCGGAAAGGTCCGCACTTGCCCCTCGTCCGGCCCCTGGACGAGGCCGGTGTCGAGCGCGATCACCTGGTTGTGCAGCGGGCAGGTCACGGCGCCGCCATGCACGATGCCCTGGCTGAGCGGCCCGCCCTTGTGCGGGCAGCGGTCCTCAGTGGCGAAGACGCGGTCGTCCATCGTGCGGAACACGGCGATGCGCCCCAGCGGAGAGGTGACGCAGCGCGCGCCGCGCCGGGGAATGTCGTCCAGGCGGCCGATCGCCACCCATTGTGAAACAGGGCTCATTCTGCGGCCTCGCGGAAGGGAGCGATGTCGGCCATGGGCTTGAACTCGTGGGCGGCGACGCCCTTGCTCGCGCGGTCGGCCCAGGGGTCGACCTGCGAAAACTGCTGCGAGAAGACGAAGCGCTCGAAATAGGCCTGGCGCTTGTCGAGATCGTCGACGATCGCGGCCTTGATCGACTCCATGCCGACGCGCTTCAGCCACTTGTAGATGCGCTCGAGATAGTGGCCCTGCTCGCGATAGAGCTGGGTGAGGGCGGCGATCACCACCACCGCCTCGTCCTCCGTATCGACATGGCAGAGAACCTGCGTGCCGTGGATGTCGAGCCCGGCGGCGCCGGCGAAATGGATGTCGAACCCCGAATCCACGCAGATGACGCCGATGTCCTTGCAGGTCGCCTCCGCGCAGTTGCGCGGGCAGCCGGAGACGGCGAGCTTCAGCTTGGCCGGGGTCCAGGAGCCCCACATGAACTTCTCCAACCGGATGCCGAGCCCGGTGGAATCCTGCGTGCCGAAGCGGCACCAGTCGGAGCCGACGCAGGTCTTCACAGTGCGCAGGCCCTTGGCATAGGCCGCGCCGGAGACCATGCCGGCGGCGTTGAGATCGGCCCAGACGGCGGGCAGGTCCTCCTTCTTGACGCCCAGCATGTCGATGCGCTGCCCGCCGGTGCATTTCACGGCCGGAATGGCGAACTTGTCCACGACATCCGCGATGGCGCGCAGCTCGGCTGCCGAGGTCATGCCGCCCCACATGCGCGGCACGACGGAATAGGTGCCGTCCTTCTGGATGTTGGCGTGGACGCGCTCGTTGATGAAGCGGCTTTGCTTGTCGTCCTGATACTCGCCCGGCCAGTCGGCCAGGAGATAGTAGTTCAGCGCCGGGCGGCACTTGGCGCAGCCGCAGGAGGTCTTCCACTCCAGCTCTTGCATCACGGCCGGGATGCTCTTCAGCTCCTTGGCTTTGATAAGCCGGCGAACCTCGCCATGGCCGAGATCGGTGCAGCCGCACATGGGCTTGACCGCCTTGGCGTTGAACGCGCTCCCGAGCGTCAGGCTCATCAGCTGCTCGACGAGGCCGGTGCAGCTGCCGCAGGAGGCCGAAGCCTTGGTGTGGGCGCGCACGTCGTCGAGGCTGGTCAGGCCCTTGGTGGTGATGGCCGAGGTGATCTTGCCCTTGCAGACGCCGTTGCAGCCGCAGATCTCTGCGTCATCGCCCAAGGCTGCAACGGCCGCCATAGGGTCCAGCGGGGACCCTCCGCCATAGCTCTGGCCGAAGATGAGCGTGTCGCGCATCTCCGTGATGTCGGAGCCCTTCTTCATGAGGTCCGCGAACCAGCCGCCGTCCGCCGTCTCGCCATAGAGCACGGCGCCGAGGATCTTGTTGTCCTGCAGGACGAGGCGCTTGTAGACACCGGCCGAGGCGTCGCGCAGCACGATCTCCTCCCGGTCCGGCGCGTCCGCGAAGTCGCCGACGGAATAGAGATTGATGCCGGTGACCTTCAGCTTGGTCGGCGTGTCGGAATGTCGGAAGCCTGGGGCGGGCTGGCCGGCGAGCCGGCGCGCGGCGATCTCGGCCATCTGGTAGAGCGGGGCAACGAGCCCGTATACGCGCCCGTCCAGCTCGACGCATTCCCCGAGCGCCGAGATGCTTTCGTCGGAGGTGAGCAGTTGATCGTCCACATGGATGCCGCGCCCGACCGCGAGGCCCGCGTCCTTGGCCAGCTGCGCGGAGGGGCGGATGCCGACCGCCATGACCACCAGCGTCGCGGGAATGACGCGGCCGTCCTTGAGCTTCACACCCTCGACCTTGCCGTCACCCAGAATGGAATCGGTGTTGGCCGAGGTGATGACCTCGATGCCGCGCTTTTCCAGCGCGCGCTGGAGGAGGAAGCCCGCGGCTGGGTCGAGCTGTCGCTCCATCAGCGTCGGCATGAGATGGAGAACCGTGACCTCCAGCCCCTGCGCCCGCAGGCCCGCCGCAGCTTCCAGGCCGAGCAGGCCGCCGCCGATCACCACGGCCTTGGCGCGCGATTGCGCCGCGAGGATCATCGCTTCCACATCGTCGAGATCGCGATAGGCGAGAACGCCGGGCAGATCGTGGCCCGGCACCGGCGGGATGAAGGGCGTCGACCCGGTGGCGATGACGAGATGGTCGTAAGTCTCGGTCACGCCGTGGTCGGAGGTGACGGTCTTCGCCGCGCGGTCGATGGCGACGATGCGGTGGCCCTTGTAGAGCGTGACGCCGTGCTGGATGTACCAGCCGTCGCCATGGATCACGATGTCCTCGAACTGCTTCTCGCCCGAAAGAACCGGCGAGAGCATGATGCGGTCGTAGTTGACGCGCGGCTCGGCGTTGAAGATCGTCACCTCGTAGGCGCCGGGCGCGGCCTCGAACAGGTGTTCCAGCATCCGGCCGGGCGCCATGCCATTGCCGACGACGACGAGTTTCTGGGGCATCGGGTGGGTCCTTGGAAGAGAACGGCGGGCGCGTCAGGCGGCGTCGAGAAGCGTCAGGCGGCTTCGACGAAGCGGTTGCGCTCGTAGAGGAATTTCAGAACCGCCTGGCGGCACTTGAGATAGACCGGGTCGGTGGCGAGCTTGATGCGGTCGCGCGGCCGGGCAAGCGGCACGTCGAGAATCTCGCCGATCCGCGCCGAAGGGCCGTTGGTCAGCATCACGATCCGGTCCGACAGGAGCACGGCCTCGTCCACGTCATGGGTGATCATCATCACCGTGGTGGCGAGATCGGTCTGGATCTGCATGACCTGGTCCTGCAGATGGGCGCGGGTGAGGGCGTCCAGCGCGCCGAAGGGCTCGTCGAGGAGCAGGATCTTGGGCTCCATGGCGAGCGCGCGGGCAATGCCGACGCGCTGCTTCATGCCACCCGAAATCTCGGACGGGCGCTTGTCCTTGGCGTGGCCCATATGGACCAGCTCCAGATTGCGCATGACCCATTCGCGGCGCTCGGCCGCCGACTTCGTGCGCGAGAAGACCTTGTCCACGGCGAGCGCCACGTTCTCGTAGACGGTGAGCCAGGGCAGGAGCGAGTGGTTTTGGAACACGACGCCCCGATCCGGCCCCGGCTGATCCACCACCTTGTCCTCCAGAAGGACGACGCCGGTGGTCGCCTGGGTGAGGCCCGCCACGATGTTCAGAAGTGTGGACTTGCCGCAGCCGGAATGGCCGATGATCGAGATGTACTCGCCCTTGGAAACGCTGAGGTCGATGCCCTTGAGGACTTGGGTCGTCGCATGGCCCCGCTTGAAGGTCATGTCGACGCCTTCGATGGACAGGAACGGTTTTGTGGTCATGGCAGGTTCGCTCCGAATCTGGGGTAAGGGCGTCAGGCGGCCGACGTGCCGCGGGTGACGAGGCGGCCGACCAGGGCCACGATCCGGTCGAGCACGAAGCCGACCACGCCGACATAGGCGAGCGCGACGATGATGTCGGAGATCAGCGAGGAGTTCCAAGCGTCCCAGATGAAAAAGCCGATGCCGACGCCGCCGATCAGCATCTCGGCCGCCACGATGGCGAGCCAGGACAGGCCGACGCCGATGCGAAGCCCGGTGAAGATGTAGGGGGCGGCGGCCGGCAGCATGATCTTGGCGAAGAACTCGAAGCCGTTCAGCCGAAGCACGGCGGCGACGTTGCGATAGTCGGCCGGAATGTTGCGGATGCCGACGGCGGTATTGATGATGATCGGCCAGACGGCAGTGATGAAGATCACGAAGATCGCGGCGGGCTGGCCGTTCTGGAAGGCGGCGAGCGAGAGCGGCAGCCACGCGAGCGGCGGCACGGTGCGCAGCACCTGGAAGATCGGGTCGAGGCCGCGCATGGCAAGCGTCGACTGGCCGACCAGCACGCCGAGCGAAATGCCGACCACGACCGCGATGGCATAGCCCATGGCGACGCGCTGCAGGCTCGCCCAGATCTGCCAGCCGAGGCCGACATCGGTTCCGCCATTGACGTAGAACGGATGGACGATCAGCTCCCAGCTGGTGGAGAGCACTTGGCTCGGCGGCGGCAGCGCCGCGCCGGGGCCGGAGCAGGCCAGTTCCCAGAGCCCGAGCAGCACGGCCAGCGTCACCAGAAAGGGCAGCGTCGCGGCGGCGAAGTCCCGCAGGCGCTCGCCGATCGCGGCGGTGAAGGGCGCGCGCCGGCGCGGAAGGGCCACGATTTGTGCCGGGGCGGCAACTGGCGCGACAGCGGCGGAGGGCGCGACCTTCGCGGCCGGGAGCTTGGAAACGGTCTGGAACATGGAAGCCTCACGCCGGAGAGAAGAGAAGACGGGATCGCTCAGGCGACGCGCTTGATCGAAAGGCTGTCGAGATAGGCAGACGGGTTGGCCGGATCGAAGCTCTTGCCGTCGAAGAAGGTCTCGACGCCGCGCGAGGTGCCTTCCGGCATGTCGGAGGCGGCGACGCCAAGCTCCTTGGCGGCGGCGCGCCAGATGTCCTCGCGATTTACCGCCTCGACCATGGCCTTGGTGTCGGCGCCCATGGGGAGATAGCCCCAGCGCTGGTCCTCGGTCAGGAACCAGAGGTCGTGGCTCTTGAACGGGTAGGAGGCGTGGTCGCGCCAGAACTTCATGATATGGGGCGAGTTCTCGACCACCGGCCGGCCGTTGCCATAGTCGTATTCGCCCGACAGGCGCTTCACGATGTCCTTGGCCGGCACGTTGAACCAGGCACGCTTGGCGACGATCTCGGCCAGTTCCTTCTTGTTCTCCATCTTGTCGCACCATTGCTGGGCTTCCAGTACGGCCATGGTCAACGCCTTGGCGCTGTTGGGGTTGGCGGCGACCCAGTCGGCGCGCATGGCCAGCGACTTCTCGGGATGGTTGGCCCAGAGCTCGCCCGTGTTGAGCGCGGTGTAGCCGATCTTCTGGCCGACCATCTGCTCGTGCCAGGGCTCGCCGACGCAGAAGGCGTCCATCGTGTTGACCTTGAGGTTCGCCACCATCTGCGGCGGCGGCACGACGATGGTCTCGACGTCACTGTTCGGGTCGATGCCGGCGCTCGCCAGCCAGTAGCGCATCCAGAGGTCGTGCGTGCCGCCGGGAAAGGTGACGGCGACCTTGGAGGGGGTGCCGGCGGCCTTCTTCTTGGCGAAGGTCTCGCGCAGCACGCCGGCGTCGAGCCCGACCTTCAGGTCGGCGAAGGCGTTGGCGACGGAAATGCCCTGCGCGTCGAGATTGAGCCGCGCCAGGATCTGCATCGGCAGCGGCGCGCCTTGCGTGATCTTTCCCGCGCTCATGAGATAGGGCATGGGCGTCAGGATATGGGCGCCGTCGATGCCCGAGCCCGCCGAGCCGAGCACGAGATTGTCGCGCGTCGTGCCCCAGGAGGATTGTTTCACCACCTCGACGCCGGTCATGCCGTGCTTGTCGAACAGGCCCTTTTCCTTGGCGACGATCAGCGGCGCGGCGTCGGTCAGCGCGATGAAGCCGAGGATCGCCTTGGAGGTCTCGGGCCCGGCACTCTGCGCGAAGGCGCCCGCCGGAAAGCTCGCACCGATGGCCGAGAAGAGCGCCGCCGTGCCCGCGCTGGCCATCGTGCCTTGCAGGAAGCGACGCCGGCTGAGACCAATCTTCGAAATATCGGACATGCGGTTCCTCTTGTCGTCGGGCGGGCGTCGGGAAGCGGGGAGGGAAAAACGAAAAAACGCCGCCGTCCTGAAAGCTCTTCCGAGGTCGGTCGGAAGGAGGCTTTAGAACGCGCGACGTCGATGTCTTCGCGGATACTTCGCTGGGGAAGTGTCAGGCGGCCCGTCGTCCTTGGCGGGCACGGTTTGTATTGAAGCGAAAAATCAGCGCTTTGGAAAGGCCAAATGTGCGGCAATGCAGCATGTGCAAATAATGGGCAAACGCTGAGGAAAGCCCGATTTTACAAGCGTTTTAAACTGCTCTTCCCCTTGCGTGCGGTTTGGGCAAGATGCGTCAATTGCAGGCAGGAGCATGAGCGCGGCGTGCCGAGGCGTGGGCCATGGTCTCGACCGCGCGAGCCACGGCGGCAAGGTGCGTTGGCAGCGAATGTCTAGCAGACTGGGAGGATCGTTGGCGAAACCCGGCTTGCTTGCCCGCGCCTCGACACGGCGGACACCGACTACTCGCTGCTCGGTGCGCCGTCGGTTGTGACGCCCGGCCGGCGCACGGCAAAGCTCTCGACATAGGGGCCGATCGCATCGGGCGTCAGGGCGGGCTCAGTGCCGGGCGCTTGCGGGTCGGCTGCGGGGCCGAACACGGCGTCGAACAGGTCGGGCCGGAAGGCGCCGGCGGCGCGGCGGGCAAGAGGCTCGCCCAGCGGCACCTGCGCCCAGCGCACCATCTGGCTGTAGACCCAGAGCGCTTGCGCCTGACGCGGCCGGTTGGCGGCCGGGCCGTGGAAGGTGAGATAGTTGGGAATGGCGCGGCGCGTGCCGTCCGGGCTGACCGCGAGGTCGCCGGACAGGATCGCTTCCAGCGAGCCGGCCTCGGCGCCCAAATGCTCCGGCCGCGCCAGGATCGCGGCCAGCTCCGCCCGGTTCTCCGGCGCGTCGCACCAGAGCGCGGCGCGCACCAGCGCGCGCAGGAGGGCGGCGCCCGTCTCGAAATTTTCCGCCCACCAGTCGGGCCGCACGCCCAGCACCTTTTCGGGCGAGGAGGGGGAGATGTCGGCCTTCACGGCGACGATGCGCCCGACGCCCGCTTCCACCGCCGCGACGTTCCACGGCGCGTTGACGCAGAACCCGTCGATCGCGCCCGAGCGCAGCGCGTCCACCGTCAGCGGCGGTGGCACGACGGTCATCGTCACGTCGCGGTCGGGGTCGATGCCGGCCTCGGCCATCCAGAAGCGGAACTCGTAATTGTGCGAGGAGAAGGGATAGGTCATCGCGAAGACGAGCGGCGAAAGGCCTGCCTTCGCGCGCTGTCGCACCAGCCGGGCCAGCGCCTGCCCGTGGGCGGCCGGCTCGTCGCGATAGGTCTCGCCCGCCGCCTCCCGCATCGCCTCGAACAGGGGCAGCGACAGGGTCACCGCATTGCCGCCGAGCCCGAGAGAGAAGGGGGCAATCACGGGATAGGGGTTGGACCCAAGGCCCAGCTGCGAGGCCACCGCCATCGGCCCCAGCATATGGGCCGCGTCGAACTGGCGAAAGGCGAGCCGGTCCCGGATGTTGGACCAGGAGACCTCGCGCACCAGCACCAGTTCCACGCCTTCCGCCCGGTCGAGCCCAAGGGCGGCGGCGGCGATCGGCACGGCGGCGTCCACCAGCGGAATGAAGCCGAGGCGCACTTTCGTATGGGAGGACAGCAAGGCGGGGGATGGCAGGGCCGAACTCATCGCTTCACCTCGCCGCCCAGAAGATCGGCCGCCGTCACGATGCTGCGGGCGATCTCCACCAGCTTCTTCTTCTCGTTCATCGCCGTCTGGCGCAGCAGCCTGTAGCTCTCGTCCTCGCTTAATGCCCGCCGTTGCATGAGAATGCCCTTGGCCTTTTCCACCACCTTGCGGTCGGCGAGCTCCGAGCGCGCGTCGTGCAACTCGCGCTCCAGCCGGGAATAGGCGTGGAAGCGCAGGACGGCCATGTCGAGAATGGCCTTCACACGCTCCTTCTTCAGCCCGTCCACGACATAGGCCGAAACGCCGGCCGAGATCGCCGCCTCCATGGACTCCGCGTCGGAGCGGTCCACGAACATGGCGATTGGCCGCTGCACCGTGCGGGAGACCTGGAAGAACTGCTCCAGCCGGTCGCGATTGGGGTTTTCGAGATCCACCACGATCACGTCGGGCCGGAACTGCTCGATTTCGCGCACCAGACCGTTCATGGCGGTGACCACATGCACGCGAGCATGTCCAGCCTCGCGCAGCCCATCCTCGATGATGGCAGCCCGCGCCCGGTTTTCGTCGACGATCAGAACGGCAAGGGCGCTGGGCTCCATATGCCCATCTTCACAGCAAGCCGAGGAATGAGGCAAGGGCCGAAATGCTGCGGCGCGGCGAAATCGCCGCGCCCGTTGAGAGTCGAGTAGGGCAGGGAACTCTGCCCGTTCACAAGGCGCGAAGCATGAAGGGTGCGAGGGCGCATGGCTCCAGCGTTCGCGGCGACGGGACGGACGAAAGCATCGGCGAGCCGACCCCGGCCGGCTCGCCCAGATTCCCAATTGTAGAAACGTCAGCCCTTGTCGGCGGTGAGGCCGGCGGCCTCGATGCCGGCGACGGCGGCCGTCTCGTCATTGTCGGACGTGTCGCCGGTGATGCCGACCGCGCCGATCACCGCGCCATCGCGGCGGATCAGAACGCCGCCCGGCACCGGCACGAGCGAGCCGCCGGCGAGCGCGTTCATCGACTGGATGAAATAGGGCTGCTCCTCGGCGCGCTTCCACAGGGCGCGCGAGCCCATGCCCATCTGCACCGCGCCATTGGCCTTGCCGATGGCGATCTCGGGGCGCATGCGCGCGGCGCCGTCCTGCCGCTCCAGCGCGACCAGCGCGCCGCCGGCGTCGAGCACCGCGACGGTCAGCGGCTTCAGCTTCAGCTCGGCGCCCTTGGCAAGCGCGGCGGCGATGATGGTGCGGGCGGTGTCGAGGGTCAGCGTCGTCATGGAACAGGCGTCTCCTTGCGATGGGGAGCCCCGTCCTACCGCGCGGGCTCTTCGACCGCAAACCGCGCGCTTGCCCGTGGGCGAATGGGAGCGCGCGGGGCGCTCCCGTTCGTGTCAGCCGCGCGGCGCCGGCATCTCCACCAGAAGGCCGGCGAGGCGCCGCACCATCGGCATCACGACGAGCAGCGTCGGAAAGGCGACGAACCAGGACAGGCCCCAGCCTTTCGCCCATTGCGCGGGCAATTCGCTGGACAGGCCGAGCGCCCGCGCGGTGGAGATGGCCGACACGACCCCGCACATCATCAGCGAGAGAAGAAAGGGAACCACGAACGCGCCATAGCGCGGCGGAAGCTTGCGAAAAGCAGGCATGACAACACTCCGTCGGGCGACCCCGGCAAGGGGCGGCCCAGATGCGCGTTGACTGACGTTAACGCTTACGGAGCGACAGAGGCACGCCGGCTTTTTCTCATGCGGCTTCGAGCCGCGTCAAGGCTCGAGCACCGCGCCGGGCCTTCGAGCGCCTATCGAAATTTCGCGGGCGGGAGTCGGCCGTTTCGTCTCGCCGTGGACTTTTCGCAAACCTTGGCTCTGCGCCCTCGCATCGCCCCGACCGAAACCTCTCGACCATCCGCTGGCCAAAGGGTTTGTCAGGTCGTCTCAGCCGAAGCGGCGCGCCGCGTCGATGCCGAGCCCGAGGCCGACCGAGCCGAAGGCGTCGGAATGGGCGATGCGCGCGCCGGGAAAGCGCTGCGTGGCCGCCTGCTGCACGGCGGGCACCTGCGCGCCGCCCCCCGTCAGGATCACCGTGTCCACCGCTTCCGGCCCGACGCCGCCGAGCTTGAGCGCCTCCGTAATGGAGCGCTCGATCTTGGCGACGAGCTCGGCGGTCGCCGCCTCGAACTCGCCCCGCGTCGCCTCGGTCTCCAGCGACAGGCCCGGCTCGGTGAAGCTGATGCGGGTCGACTCCGCGTCGCTGAGGGCGATCTTGGCGCGCTCCACAGCGCCTGCGAGGCGATGGCCGGAGCGATGCGTCAGCATGTGCTCCATGCGGGCGAGCTTCTCCGGCTCGCCCGCTTCCTTGCGCAGCGCGCGGATGTCGGACAGGATCTTGGGCGTATAAAGCGTGTTGATCCGGTGCCAGGTCGCCATGTCGTTGAAATACCAGACCGGCATCAGGCGCTTGCCGTCCGCCGTCGAGGAGCCGAGGCCCAGCAGCGGCTGCATCTTGGCGGTGTTCAGGAGCCGGTCGAAATCCGTGCCGCCGACATGGACGCCGGTCGTGCCGAGAATGTCGTCGGCCCGCTCCGTCGAGCGGGCGCGCTCGGGCGACAGGCGCAGAAGCGAGAAGTCCGACGTGCCGCCGCCGATATCCACCACCAGCGCCAGTTGCTCGGCATTGATCGTGCTTTCGAAATAGAGCGCGGCGGCGACCGGCTCGAACTGGAACTCGATGTGGCGAAAGCCTTGCGCGCGCGCCGCCGCCTCGAGCTGGCCCTGCGCGGTCGCGTCGGCCTCGTCGCTCTCGTCCACGAAGCGCACGGGGCGGCCGAGCACGATGCTGTCGGCCTCGCCGCCGGTCTCCTGCTCGAGCTTCTGGCGCAGATGCCGGAGGAACCGCCCGATCAGGTCCTCGAAGGTCATGCGCTCGCGCCCGACCTGCGTCGTCTCCTTCATCAAGGAGGAGCCGAGAATGCTTTTCAGCGCGCGCATGAAGCGCCCCTCGGCCCCGTCGACATATTCGAACACGGCCTGGCGCCCGAAATAGGTGTGCCCGTCCTCCAGGCTGAAGAACAGGGCGGAGGGGATCGTCAGGTTCTCGCCTTCCACCGGCAGAAGCCGCGGCGCCCCGCCCGGCGCGCAGAGCGACAGGGTGGAGTTGGTGGTGCCGAAGTCGAGGCCGGGAAAGAAGCGGGACATGGGCGGCTCGCAAAACAGAAGCCCCGAGTGCCGCGAAACGGCGCGCCGGGGCTCGGGCAGCAGGGCGGCCCGTCTATCCCATTGCGCCGCACAAGGAAAGGGTAGGGGACGTCGTTCAGCGACGCCGATCCGAGCGCGTTGGCTGTCACGGCATCGTGAAACGCACTTCTTCTGATGTGTGGATGATGACTTTTATCTTCTGTGAGTTGTGCCTTATGCGGGTTCGCGAATGGGAACGACAACCAACATGCCGTTCGATGGCGTGAAGAGCGAAGAAATCCGAAAGACGCAGGCGATGAACGACGATATCTTTATATTTGGCACGTCGGGATCGGACACGATCCACGGAGGAGCAGGACACGACCTGTTGGTGGGCTTGACAGGCGCCGACCATCTTTCGGGCGGATTGGGCAACGACACCCTACAAGGTGGCCCCGGCGAAGACACGCTCTTTGGGGGAGCCGGCGAAGATGTCTTGAATGGAAATCAAGACGACGACTTTCTAGACGGTGGAAACGGCGCCGATCTCTTGGCCGGCGACAATGGCAATGACACCCTGGTGGGAGGAGCAGATACGGATACGCTGATCGGCGGATCGGGCGCTGACAGCTTGTCGGGCGGTGCGGCAATCGATCAGTTCGAGATGGACAATATCGCGAACCTGAACGGCGACCGGATCACGGACTACGAGAGCGGCGAGAAAATCTCGTTCTCCTATTACAGCTACGAGAACACGGATCCAACAACTGGACTTGTGCGCCTGCCCGACCTGCGACTGGTGACGTTGGGCTCGGACAGCCGGATCGAGATCGACGCCAACCGCGACGGCGTGTTCGAAAGCGCCGTGACGCTGGAGGGCGTGACGGGCGGCACGTTGGTCGCGACCGACGGTGGACCTAGCCGGCTCGACCTGCGGGTGGTGTTTGCAGCGCCAGCCCAGGCGACGAGCGACAACGACGTTTTGTTCGGGACATCGGGATCGGACACGATCGACGGCAGAGCGGGCAATGACGAGGTTCTGGGTCTGGCGGGAGCCGACAACCTTGCTGGCGGTGCGGGCAGCGACACGCTGCGCGGCGGCGAGGGCAACGACACGCTGGACGGCGGCACGGGCTCTTACGACTACGACTATCTCTACGGCGGGGACGGCAACGACACGTTGCGCCTGAACAACGCCGGCCAGGCTTATGGTGACGCGGGCGACGACGTTCTGGACGCGCGCGGCATCGTGGCGAGCGGCGGCTACGCGGCTTCGGTCATCATGATGGGCGGCACGGGCAACGACAAGCTCTACGGCGGCGCCGGCACGGACACGCTCTATGGCGACGAAGGCAACGACACGCTGAGTGGCGGGGCGGGCGCCGACACGCTCCATGGCGGCGCGGGGGCCGATAGTCTGACAGGCGGGTCGGGGAACGACGTGTTCGAGCTGGGCTACCTGTCGAACGGCAGCGACCTGAACGGCGACCGGATCACGGACTATGAGAGCGGCGAGAAGATCTCGTTCTCCTATTACAGCTACGAGAACACGGATCCAACAACTGGACTTGTGCGCCTGCCCGACCTGCGACTGGTGACGTTGGGCTCGGACAGCCGGATCGAGATCGATGCCAACCGCGACGGCGTGTTCGAAAGCGCCGTGACACTGGAAGGCGTGACGGGCGGCACGTTGGTCGCGACCGACGGTGGACCTAGCCGGCTCGACCTGCGGGTTACGGATGTCGTTCGCGGCGGCGGCAAGATCCTGGTGGGCACGGAGGGTAACGACACTCTCACCGCCACCACGTCCGATGGTTGGGTGCTGAAAGGTCTGGAAGGCAACGACTCGCTGACCGGCGGCGCCGGCAATGATCGGCTGGAGGGTGGCGCCGGCAACGATCGCCTGGAAGGCAAGGGCGGCGCGGACACGATGATCGGTGGCCTCGGCAACGACGACTACATCGTCGATTCCGTGCAGGACGTCGTGATCGAGGCCGCTGGCGAGGGCACGCGCGACCGCATCATGACCTCCGTCGACTACAAGCTGCCCGAGAATGTCGAGCACATCCAGATCGTCAACAAAGGCAATATCGCGATCACCGGCAACAGCCTCAACAACTATATGGGCGGCCATGCCGGAAACAACGTGCTGGACGGCGGCTCAGGCGCCGACACGATGGACGGCGGAGCGGGCAACGACGTTTATTATGTCGACGACCTCCGCGACAAGGTCATCGAGCAGGCCGGAGGCGGAAACGATCTCGTCTTCTCGTCGGTGAGCTACACGCTCGGCGATCATGTCGAGGATCTTCAGCTTAGCGGCTTCAACGATATCGGCGGCTCGGGCAACGCTCTCGGCAACCGAATCATCGGCAATAGCGGAGCCAACGTCCTCGACGGCGGAGCGGGACGCGACGTTCTGATGGGCGGAATGGGGAACGACACGTTCCGTTTCAGCGCCGGCGAGGCGGATGGCGACTGGGTTCTGGATTTCCAGCGCCCCATGCCGGGCTGGTCGAACTTCGGCGACAAGCTCGTCTTCGTCGGTTACGGCCGCGACGCGCGTTTCTCGCAAGTCGGCCAAAGCGATATCTATGTCGTCAGCGATGCGGACGGGATGGTGCGCGATGAAATCCGCATTCTCGGAAATTACGGCCTGACCAGTCAGGACGCGACCTTCGTTGATCTCTGATCGATCGTTTAACGGCGCGGAGCCAGGCTCCGCGCCGTTGAATGGTTCGTGGAGGGCGCTTCGTCTCAGGCCGGCTCGTGGATCGGGCAGCGGTTGAAGCGGGCGCGGAACTCGGAGGAGTGCTGGTAGGCCGAGCGGCGCGCGCGGTTGATGTTGCCGAGCGGCTGGTGGGCGGCAAGGCCGGTCCAGATGCTGAAGCGCATTTCCTCGTCCACGGCCTGAACGCGCGCGGCGTCCCAGCTATCCTGCGGCTCGGCGGTGATGGTCGCGACGGTCTGGAAGGGCGCCTCGTCCTCCTTCCACTCGACGGTCGGGTCCTCCACCGGCTGCTTCTCCAGGTCGCGGCAGAGCTGTACGCGGAACTCCCAGACGCCCATGCGCTCGCTCATCTCGGCCTGCACGGTCTCGCGAATGGCATTGGGCCGGTCGCTGGCGTCGATCTCCTTGCTTTCCAGTTCGGTGAGATCGGGCGAAACAGGCACGACGCTGAACTTGGCGATATAGGGTCCGTAGCGGAACGGCGTGACGCTGAAATACGTCTGGCCGAGCGGATCGACATTGGGCGCGCCGCCCAGCGACTGGATCTTCGAGCTTTCGATGCCGACGCTCTCCAGCGCCTTGTTGACGCCGCGCAGCACCGAGGACATGACCGTCTTGGTGCCTTCCAGCCGGTCGGTCGTCTTGGCCAGCATCTTGAGATTGCCGAGGAACTGGTCGGCCGTCTTGGTCTGGAACACCGGCCCGTTGACCATGACGAAGTCCTGCGTCGAGCCTTCGGCGCCGGGCAGGCGCTCTCCCTCGACATTCAGCACCTTCAGCGCCAGGCCGCGCGGCAGCGAGATGGCGTCGGGCAGGATGTCGCCGGCATTGGTGGACAGACGCAGGTAGACCTTGTGCTGCCCCGGCTTGGAGAAAAGCCCCTGCGCCAGTTCCGGCGGCAGGTCGTCGTGCACGCGCAGCGTGCCTTCCAGAATGCCATGCGCCTTGGCATGGACCGAGCGCACGGCATGGCCGTAATCCTCGGCCGTGGTCTCCAAGATCGTGTCGAACGTTTCGTTCAGGCTGGCCTCTGTTTCCTTCTCGTCCGGGCGAATGTCCTCGACCGAGGGGGAATAGCGAACGGGAGCGGATGTCATGTTGTCAGAGCCTTTCCAAACTCCATCGGGTTTGGCTTTCAACCCCACACGCGGCGAGGCGGTTCCATCGCGCGCCATCGAATGGCGGCCGATGGCCACGCTCGCGATCGGGGACAGAGGTCAGGGATGCCGATCAGGTGGGGTCAGCCCTTGGCATGGTTGGCCTCGCCGGAGTGCCCGGCCAGCACCGCCTGGAGCGTGGAGATCATGAGTTCGACGTTCTCGCGGCTGGCGCTGATTTCGAACACTTCGCTGCTATCGTCCACGATATGGATGGTGAAGGTGCCGTCCGCCCCTTCGCTGGCAAATCCGGTAAGTGTGCGGCGCTCGGTCATGCTCGTCTCCATGGCTTGCGTCTTGGTTAGGAAAGGGCGGGTGTGTGGCTCGCGCATTGTGAGAAGAAAGCGCCGATGAGCTCTTTGGTTCAGCCTCGCCTCGTCAACGGGCCGACCGGCGACTCCACGTTGTTTCTCGACTTCGCTTTCGGGCGGCGCGCCTTCTTGTTCGATTGCGGCGACCTCTCGCCACTGTCGGCGCGCGAGATCGGGCGGGTCAGCCATGTCTTCGTCTCGCATCTTCATATGGATCACTTTGCCGGCTTCGACCGGCTGCTGCGCCTGCGCTTGAACCAGCCCGGCATGTTGCGCCTGTTCGGCCCGCCGGGCCTCGCCGACGGCGTCGCTGCCAAACTTGCCGCCTATCGCTGGAACCTCCTGGACGAAAACTCGGCGGATTTCGTCATCGAGGCGCAGGACTGGACGGAGCAGGGATTTGCCGGCGCCTGGCGGTTTCGGGCGCGCGGGGCCTTCGCCCGCCGGCCGATAGATCTGCCCGACTGTCCGCCCGGCCTCGTTCTCAGCGAGCCGGAACTGATGGTGGAAGCCGTCCAACTCGACCACGGCATTCCCTCGCTCGCCTTCGCGCTGCAGGAGCGGCTGCGGGTGAACGTGCACAAGGCGAAGCTGGACGCGATGGAACTTCCCGTCGGCCCCTGGCTCTCGGCAGCCAAGGCGCAGTTGCGCGCCGGGGCCGGGGAGGGCGCGGTGGTCGAGGGGCCGAACGGCGAGGCGCTTTCGCTGGGCACCCTGCTTCGAGCCGGCGCCTTCCACCGCGCGCCGGGCCAGCGCGTCGCTTACATCACCGATGCCGGCTGGAGCGAAGGCAACCGGGAGCGCATCCTTCGTATCGCGGCCGGCGCCAACACACTCTTCATCGAAGCCGGCTTTCTCCATGCCGACCATGCCATCGCCAACGGCCGGCATCACTTGACCGCCGCGCAGGCCGGCGCCTTGGCGCGGGAAGCCGGGGCAAGGCGGGCCGTGCCGCATCATTTCTCGCCGCGCTACGAGGGAGGCGAGGACGCGCTCACCGCCGAGTTCGGGGCCGCCTACAGGCGCAGCGGCGAAGCATAGCCGGTGAGTTCGAGATAGCCGCGCGCGCCGGGCGCCGAAACCGCGCCTTCCCAATAGACCGGCAAGCCACCGCCGCGCCCGTCGAGTTCCTGGTCGGGAAACAGCGGCGCGAGATGGAAGCTGCGCTCGCCCTCCGGCAGGCGCAGGGTCAGGCGCTGCTCGACGGGATAGACGGCATTGGTGCGCGGCGAACGCCAGGTCTGAAGCGGCTCCAGGCTGACGTCCTCCGGCCGGAACCGCGTGACCGAGCCATCGGCCCGGCGATAGGAGCCGCCGGCATAGACCGTGCCGCCGTCCCGGCCCCGAATGCGGAAGGCGACCAGAGCGCCGCCATCGTCGAGATTGAGGCCCGTCCAGTCCCAGCCCGCCGCGTCGGCGGCCAGCAGCGTCGAGGACCATTCGCGGTCGAGCCAGGCCTCGCCCGTCACCGCCTCGCTCTTGCCCTCGCGCGTCACGCTGCCGGAAACCTGAAGATGCGGCATGGAATAATAGTAGCTGGCTTCCGCCGGATTCGGCCCCTTCTGGCTGTAGCCTTCATCGCCCTGAAGAAGCACCGGCTGGGTCGGCTGGAAGGAGAGGTCGAGCGCGAACTCGCCCGTCGCGACCTGCGTGGTGAACCGCCCGTCCGCCTCGCGCCGGAAGCGCCAGTCCTGCAGCGTCACGTCGGCATCCGCCTCCGAGGCCTCGGCGAGGCCGAAGCCGGCGCGGGCCGCGCGCTCGCCATGCAGCAGGCGGCCGAGCGCGGGGTCGGACAGGCCGGCATGGGCGAAAAGGACCTGCGCCGGCGCGAAGCGGCTGGGATTGGCGGGGTCGATCGCCGGCCGGGTGCGGAAGAAGGTGACCTGAAAGCCGAGATCGCGCCCGTCCGCCGTCTTCAGCCAGCCGGTGACATACCACCATTCGGTGCGAAACTCGGGATGGGCGCCATGGTCGCGCGGGAAGGCGAGCGCGGCACCGGGCGCGACGGTGGGATATTGGATCTCGGCGGCGCGCAGCGGCGCGACGAACGCCGCGAAGGCGAGAAGAAGGGCGAGGAAACCGCGCATCACCAATCCTCCCGCACGGCCAGAACCGCGCTTTGATGCGTCGCGCGCCGGCCGGCGAGGATCGCGGTTCCCGCCGCCGCCAGAACCAGCGCCGCGACCACGGCCGGGATCGTGCCGAACGGCACCAGGGTCGCCATGGTCCAGTTGAAGGATTGCGGGTTGATGACGTGGATCAAGACCTGCGCCAGCGCGAGGCCGAGAAGCACCCCGGCCACGCCGCCGACAAGGCCGAGCAGCGCGCCTTCGCGCGCCAGCATGGCGAGGATCTGCCCCTTGGTGAGGCCGAGATGGCGCAGCATGCCGAACTCGCGCGAGCGCGCCAGCGTTTGCGCCGAGACGGTGGCGGCGACGCCGGCCAAGCCGACGAGGATCGCAACGCCTTCCAGAATGTAGGTGACGGCGAAGGACCGGTCGAACAGGTCGAGAGCAAAGCGGCGAAGCTCGGCCGGGCGCGACAGCGCGACCGTGGCGCGCGTCGCCTCCGGCAGGCTCGCCCGAAGGTCCGCCTGCACCTTGGCCTCGTCCGCGCCGGGGGCGAGCATGACCATGGCCTCGTCGCGCGTCCGGTCGCCGGTCAGGCTCGTGTAGTCCGCCTCGGCCAAGATCACCGCGCCGGCCTGTCTTGCATAGTCGCGCCAGATGCCGGCGACCGAGAAGCGCTCGGCCCCGGTGCCGATCGGCAGGGCGATCGTATCGCCGAGGCGCCAGCCGTACAGGCGCGAGGCGGGCTCGGAGACATAGACGGGCAGCGTGCCGGCGGCGGGGGCCTGGGTTCCGCCGATCAGCGCCAGCAGCCCTTCCGGGTGCGCCGGGTCGACCGGCCGGGCGATCAGCACCACGGGCGGCTGGTCGGGCTCGATCGTGAGCGGAAACTGCCGGCTGAAGGTCAGCGTGCCGACGCCGGGAACGGCGGAGAGGCGGCTCTGCGTTTCCGGGTCGAAGCCGGCGCCCTCGGTTCTGAGATAGAGATCGGCCGACAGGACCTGCCCCAGCCATTCGTCCACTGCGCCGCGAAAGCTCGTCACCATGGTCGCCATGGCGATCATCAGGGCGGTGGAGGCGACGATGCCGCAAAGCGCGGTCGCGGCCTGACCCGGCGCGCCGTGGAGATGGCGCGTCGCGAGCTGGCCCGGCACCGAGCGGCTCTGGCGGCGCGCGAGCGGGCCGAGCAGGAGGCGCGACAGGAAGGGCACCGAGCGGCTCTGGCGGCGCGCGAGCGGGCCGAGCAGGAGGCGCGACAGGAAGGGCACGCCGGCCACGCCCCCCGCCAGCATCAGCGCCATGCCGAGAAAGCCGAAGACGGGCAGCCGCGCGACGGCGGGCAGGAGCGCCGCCCCGACACCGAGCGCCAGCAGGATGGCCGCCGGCTTCCAGGGCACGGGCGCGCGCGGGTCGAGAAGATCGCCGCTGTTCTTGAGGGCGGCGGCGGGCGCTGCGCGCGAGGCGGCGCGCGCCGGCAGGATGCTGCCGGCCAAAGCCGCCGCGAGGCCGAGCGCGAAGAAGAGAAGTGCGGCGAGCGGCTGGAAGACGATCTGCGAGGCGCCGCTGAAATATCCGGCGCCGAGATCTCCGCCGAAGACGCGCAGCGCCAGCACCGCAAGGCCGTAGCCGGCGGCAAGCCCGGCGACGGCGCCGAGAACGCCGATCAGCAGCCCTTCCAGCGCCACCGCCGCGACCACGCCGCGCCGGGGCAGGCCGAGCGTGCGCACCAGGGCGAAGGCGCGCAGACGCCGCGCGACGGAAAGCGACTGCGCGGAGAACACGAGAAAGCCCCCCGTCAGCAGCGCCACCAGCGCCAGCATGTCGAGATTGACGCGGTAGGCGCGCGACAGGGCGCTGCCCTGCGCCTCCTCGGTCTGCGTGCTGGCGAGCGTCGCCCCCGTGGGAAGCACCGCGCGCAGCGCGGGCTCGGCGGCGTTGCGATCGCTCAAATTCAGGTCGATCCGGTCGATCCGCCCCAGCCGGTCGAAGCGCCATTGCGCGCTGGCGATGTCGATCACCCCGACCGCCTGCCCCTCCGGCACGCCGGGCAGGGCGCCGGCGACGCGAAAGCGCGCGGTTCGGCCGTTGGCGGAGAGATCGAGCGACTGGCCGATGCCGGTGCCGAGCGCGGCTTGCGCGGCGCGGGAGAGATAGAGCGCGTCCGCGTCGAACACGTCGTTGTTGCTCGTGTCCGGCCCGCGCGGAGACAGCCCGACCAAGCTTGGCGTCACGCGGATGGCGCGGATCACGTCGAGCCCGAGCAGCGTCAGCGCGCCGCGCTCGCCCCGCGCCTCCAAACTCACCACCGGGCTGGCGTCGCGCACGCCTGCGGCCCGCGCCACCTCGCCATAAAGCGCCTCGTCCAGCCCGAGCGGCGTCGTGGCGCGCACGGAAAGGTCGGCCGCGCCGTTCACCGCTCGCACCGCGCCGCCGAAGGCGCTGAGCGCCGAGCCGTTGACGAGATGCACGGCGAAGCCGAGCGCGACGCCGACCGCGATGGCAAGGGCCGTGGCGAGGAAGCGGGAAGGGTGGGCGCGCCATTCGCCCCCGATCAGCCAGCCGAGCGCCAGCCGGGCGCCGGCGAGATCGGAGCGCGCGCCGCTCACGCGGCCGGCCCTTCGCCGGCTTCGAGCCCTTGGCGGGTGAGAACCAGGACCCGGTCGGCGATCGCAGCCGTTGCGCGCGAATGGGTGACGATCACGGCGGCCGAGCCGCCCTCGCGCGCCCGCTCGGCAAACAGCGCCAAGATGCGGCCGGCGGTTTCCGGGTCGAGATTGCCGGTCGGCTCGTCGGCGAGGATTAGCGCCGGGCGATGGACGAGGGCGCGGGCGATAGCGACGCGCTGCATCTCGCCGCCCGACAGATCGCGGGCATAGTCGCCGCCGCGCGTGCCGAGGCCGACCGCCTCCAGCATCGCGTCCGCGCGTCCCTCGATCGTCGCGCGGTCGGCCGAGACGAGCGCCAGCGGCAGGGCGACGTTCTGCCGGAGCGTGAGATAGGGAAGGATGTGGAAGGCCTGGAAGACGAAGCCGATCCGCTCGCGCCGCAGCTTCGTGCGCGCCGCCTCGCCCAAGGCGCCGAGTTCCGTCGTTTCGATGCGGACCTCGCCCCGGTCCGCATCGTCCAGCCCCGCCAGGATGTTGAGGAGGGTCGACTTGCCGACGCCCGATTCCCCGACGATCGCCACCACTTCGCCCGGCCGCACCGCAAGGTCGAGCCCCGAGAAGAGCTGCCGGTCGGCGCCGACGGATTTGGCGAGGCCCCGCACGTCGAGGCTCAGCGCCCCAGCCGCGCCGGTCTTGGCCTTAAGATCGTCTCTGATCGGCGTCGTGTCCAAAATCGATCCTGCTCTCGTCCCGCGGCCGTCGCCTTCAGAGGGATCGTAGGCCTCATGCTTCGTATAAACAGGGTCCTGCGACAGGGGGACTCGGGCAAATCCCTTAAGCGTTTCCGGATCAGCGCTGGCAGACCGGGCAGAAGAAGGTCGAACGGCCGGACTGGACGATGCGCTGGACGATGCCGCGACAGGTCTCGTGCCGGCAGGGCTCGCCCTCGCGGTCGTAGACGTTGAAGCGATGCTGGAAATACCCGAGGCTCCCGTCGGCTTGCCGATAGTCCCGCAAGGTGGAGCCGCCGGCCTCGATCGCGTCGGCGATGGTCTCACGAATGTGAAGGGCGAGCGTGTCGAGCCGCTGCGTCGCCGTGCCGTCCTTCTTCACGATCGAGCCCGCCTCGCGCCGGGGCGACAAGCGGGCGCGCCACAACGCCTCGCAGACATAGATATTGCCGAGGCCCGCGATGATCGTCTGGTCGAGCAGCGCCGCCTTCAGCGGCGCGGCCTTGCCCCGAAAGCGCGGCGCGAGATCGGCGCCCGACAGGGCGTTGCCGGTGGGTTCGAGGCCGAGGGCGCGAAAATGCGGGTGGTCCGCCATCTCGGCCTTGGGCACCAGCGTCATGTAGCCGAAGCGGCGGGGGTCGTTGAAGACGATGCGTGCCGGGCCGCCTTCGGGCCGCGCGAGATGGAAGATCACATGGTCGTGCAGCCGGTCCTCGCTGCGGGCGAGATGGAAGGCCGCGCCCGCCACCGGCGCGGCGGCTCCGTCGCCCTCCGCCGTCTCGATGCGAAACGAGCCGGACATGCCGAGATGCATGGCGAGCACGAGACCGCCTTCGAGATCGGCCAGGAGATATTTCGCCCGGCGCGACAGGCTTTCGATGCGGCGGCCCTCGATCCGCTCGGCGAGGCGCTCGGGCAGGGGAAAGCGCAGGTCCGGCCGGCGCGCCTCGACTCGCTCGATCCGCGCGCCTTCCATCACCGGCTGCAAGCCGCGACGCACCGTCTCCACCTCTGGCAATTCGGGCATGTCACCTACCTGTCGTACTGGCTTGTCGTCATAGCGCGGTTCCCGGCCGCCGACGCGATGGCGCTCGCCGGTCGCTTGCGTTAAGACCGGCGCAAAATCGAAAGGGCGCTCCCGCCGGCCGCCTCTCCTATAGGCCGGCTTGCGCCCAGGTCCAACGCACGAGGTGAACCCATGTCCGAGTCCCGAGTCGGCTCCGCGGAAGGAATGGAAACGTCCTACGGCTTCGAGACCGTCTCGGGCCGCGACGAGAAGCAGGCGCGCGTCAACGAGGTGTTCCACCGCGTCGCCGAGCGCTACGACATCATGAACGACCTCATGTCGGGCGGCATGCACCGGCTCTGGAAGGACGCGCTGGTCAATTGGCTGGCCCCGTCCAAGCGGCCCGGCTGGCGCTTTCTGGATGTCGCCGGCGGCACGGGCGACGTCGCCATGCGCATCGTGGAAGCCTCGAACCGGCAGGCCGAGGGCACGGTGCTCGACATCAACGGCTCCATGCTGGCGGTCGGCGCCGAGCGCGCCAAGAAGCGCGGGCTGGACGAGAACCTTCTCTTCGTGGAAGGCAATGCCGAGGACCTGAAGCTGCCGGCGGAAAGCTTCGACGCCTATACGATCGCCTTCGGCATTCGCAACGTGCCGCGCATCGACCTCGCCCTGTCGGAGGCCTACCGCGTCCTGAAGCCGGGCGGGCGCTTCCTGTGTCTCGAATTCTCCGAGGTCGAGCTGCCGGTTCTCGACAAGCTCTACGATCTCTGGAGCTTCAAGGCCATTCCCGCCATCGGCCAGGCCGTGGCGAAGGACCGCGATTCCTACGAATATCTCGTGGAATCCATCCGCCGCTTTCCCAATCAGGTGAATTTCGCGAGCGCCATCCGCAAGGCCGGCTTCGAGCGCGTGTCCTATCGCAATCTGACGGGCGGCATCTCGGCCATCCATTCCGGCTGGAAGCTGTAATCGGCGTGAGCAATCCCGTCACCGGCACGATCGCCCTCGTCCGGGCGGTCTGGATCATGGCCCGCGAGGGCGTCTTTTCCGCGCTTCCCGCAGAAGGCCTGCCGCCCATGGCCGCGCTCGCCCACAAGGCGGCGGGGCTTCTGGCGCGCCGCTCGGCCGTGCGCCGGGCGCGCAAGGACCGGCTCGCCGCCGCGCTGAACCGGCTCGGGCCGTCCTACGTCAAGCTCGGCCAGTTCCTCGCCACGCGGCCCGACATCGTCGGCACCGAAATCGCGCTGGAGCTCAGCGACCTGCAGGACAAGGTGCCGCCCTATCCCCGGCAGGTCGCGATCGAGACGATCGAGGTGACGCTCGGCCGGCGCATCGACGATCTGTTCATCGAGTTCGGCGAGGTCGTGGGCGCCGCCTCGATCGCCCAGGTCCATAAGGCCCGCGTCCTGACGCGCGAGGGCGAGGAGCGTTTCGTCGCGGTCAAGGTCATCCGGCCGGGCGTGCGCGTGCGCTTCCTGCGCGAGATGCAGGCCTTCGCCTTCATCGCCCGGGTGCTGGAGATCGTCGTTCCCTCGTCGCGGCGCCTGCGGCCCGTCGCCGTGGTGGAAACGCTGGCCCAGTCCACCCGCATTGAGATGGACCTGCGCCTCGAGGCTGCGGCTTCTTCCGAGATGGCCGACAACACCCGGGACGATCCCGGGTTTCGCGTGCCCGGCATCGACTGGGAGCGCACGGGGCGCGACGTCCTCACCATGGAATGGGTGGACGGCATCAAGATGAACGACGTGGCCGCCGTGCGCGCGGCGGGCCACGACCTGCCGCGCCTCGGCGTCAACCTGATCCAGGCCTTCCTGCGCCATTCCATGCGCGACGGCTTCTTCCATGCCGACATGCATCCGGGAAACCTCTTCGTCGCCCCGGACGGCACGATCGTCGCGGTCGATCTCGGCATCGTCGGCCGCCTGTCGGCGGACTCGCGCCGCTTCCTCGCCGAGATTCTTTACGGCTTCATCCAGCGCGACTATCGCCGCGTCGCCGAGGTGCATTTCGAGGCCGGCTACGTGCCGCGCAATCAGGACGTCCTGTCCTTCGCGCAGGCCCTTCGCGCCATCGGCGAGCCGATCCACGGCCAGCCGGCCGAGACCATCTCCATGGGCCATCTCCTGACGCTTCTCTTCGAGGTGACGGAGCTCTTCGACATGCATGCCCGGCCCGAGCTGGTTCTGCTGCAGAAGACCATGGTCGTGGTGGAAGGCGTCGCGCGCTCCTACGACCCGCGCTTTAACATGTGGCAGGCGGCCGAGCCGGTCGTGTCGGACTATATCCTGTCGGAGATCGGCCCGGCGGCGAAGCTGCGCGACGCGCGAGAGGGGCTGGAGGCGCTGGGGCGCATCGCCAAGCGCCTGCCCGACTTCGCGACGGGTCTGGAGGTCTTCGCCAAGAACATGCCGGATCTCATCGAGAACGGCATCCACATCAACGACGACGATCTTCTGGAACTCGCCAAGGAATCGCGCACCGGCCTCGTCATCAGCCACATCGCCCAGATCGCCTCGGCGATCGCTCTAGTGGTGATCGCTTGGCAGCTGACCTTCGGGTAGGGTGATTGCATTGCAATCATGACTCTGGAGGCGTATCCTTCAGACAGGAGGATCGCGCTATGGCCAGCTTGACCATTCGCAACATCGACGAGGATCTCAAGCGCAAGCTCCAGATTCGCGCAGCCCACAACGGCCGCTCGATGGAGCAGGATCTGCGCTTGGCCTTGCAAGCGCTCGTCGAGGAGGTGCCGCAGTCTCCCTACAGAAGCGAGGCGGACGCGCGCGAGCGGTTCGAGCGGATCATGGCGCTCGCCCACCCGCCGCTGGAGCCTTTTGACCAGAAGGCTGTGTCGGACGAAATCAACGACTTCCTTCCGTGATCGTCATTGACACATCCGCGTTGGTGGCGATCATCGCGAGAGAGTCTGATGCGGCACAGTTTGGCGCTATCTTGGGTTCCAGAACGGACCTCGTTCTTTCTGCTGCCACGGCGGTCGAAGCGTATATCGTCGTTCGCTCTCGTTGGGGGCAGGAGGGAGTCTCCCGCCTCGATGCGCTTCTAAAACTAGGCGGCGTGGAACTGCGTGCCTTCGACGCCCCGCAGATGGAATTGGCGATCGATGCCCATCGGCGTTTCGGGCGCGGCTCCGGGCATCCCGCCAAACTGAACTATGGCGATTGCTTCGCCTATGCGTTGGCGCGTCGACACAACGCTCCGCTTCTCTTCAAGGGCGACGACTTCGTCCACACCGACATTCGCCCCGCCTTGTGACGCGAGCGCTCATGACCGCAGCTTCGACCCTTGTCGACAAGCGCATCCTCCTCATCGTCGGCGGCGGCATCGCGGCGTACAAATGCCTGGATCTCGTGCGCCGCCTGCGCGAGCGCGGCGCCAGGGTGACGCCGGTCATGACGGCGGCGGCGGCCGAGTTCGTCACCCCCCTGTCGCTGGGGGCGCTGGCCGGCACCAAGGTCTATGGGGAGCTCTTCAGCCGGGACGACGAGCACGATGTCGGCCATATCCGCCTCGCGCGCTCGGCCGATCTGGTGATCCTCGCGCCGGCCAGCGCCACGCGCATGGGCAAGATGGCGGCCGGGATTGGGGACGATCTCGCCGGTGCCATTCTTCTGGCCACCAACGCGCCGGTGCTGCTGGCCCCTGCCATGAACCCCGCCATGTGGGCGCATCCCGCCACGCGCCGCAGCCTCACCATTCTTAAGTCCGACGGGCTCCATTTCGTCGGCCCCAACCGGGGCGAGATGGCCGAGAGCGGAGAAGCGGGCGAGGGGCGCATGGCCGAGCCGCTGGAGATCGTGGCCGCCGCCGAGTCGCTTCTCGTGCCGGGGGAGCGCCCGCTCGCCGGCCGGCGCGTGCTCGTCACCTCCGGCCCGACGCATGAGCCGATCGACCCCGTGCGCTACATCGCCAACCGCTCCTCCGGCCGGCAAGGGCATGCGATCGCCGAGAGTCTCGCCCGACTGGGGGCGGAGGTGGTTCTCGTCTCCGGCCCGGTGGCGCTGCCCGATCCCGCCGGCCTTCGCACCCGGCATGTGGAGACGGCGCGCGAGATGCTGGCAGCGGTGGAAGCGGAACTGCCCGTCGATGCCGCCGTCTTCGTCGCTGCCGTGGCGGACTGGCGGACGCAATCCGAGGCCGGCGCCAAGATCAAGAAACGCCCCGGCGAGGGCCCGCCCGCCCTGCCGTTGGTGGAGAACCCCGACATTCTGCGTCACGTCGGCACCGGCCCGCGCCGCCCCCGCATCGTTGTGGGTTTCGCCGCCGAGACCGACGATCTCCTCGCCAATGCCGCGCGCAAGCTGGAGGCCAAAGGCGCCGATCTCATCGTCGCCAACGATGTGTCGGGGGGCGTCATGGGCGGCGCGCGCAACGCGGTGAAGCTCGTCTCGCGCGGGGGAATCGAGGAATGGCCCGAACTGGCCAAGGAGGAGGTTGCCGAACGGCTCGCCGCCGAGATAAGCCGGATGCTTCTCGAGACGGAGCGCGCCCCATGAGCGAACTTCCCGGCACCGGCCCCCATATCGGCGTTCACCGCCTGCCCCATGCCGAGGGGCTGGACCTGCCGGCCTATGCCAGTGCCGGGGCCGCCGGGGCGGACCTGCGCGCCGCGGTGGAGGTGGATGTGACGATCCCGCCGCTCGGCCGGGCGCTCGTGCCGAGCGGTCTCGTGTTCGACATTCCCGAGGGCTTCGAGATCCAGGTGCGGCCGCGCTCGGGGCTGGCGGCGCGCCACGGCGTCACGGTGCTCAACACGCCGGGCACGATCGACAGCGACTATCGCGGCGAGGTCATGGCGATCCTCGTCAATCTCGGCTCCGAGCCCTTCGTGGTGACGCGGGGCGAGCGCATCGCGCAGCTCGTCGTCGCGACCGCGCCGCAGGCGCGCTTCGCCGAGGTGGACGGGGTCGGCGAGACCGCTCGCGGGGCGGGGGGCTTCGGCTCCACGGGCCGCGCATGAGCGCCGCCGGCTTTCTCGCCTATGCGCTGGCGCTGGCGCTGGCCGCCGCCATTCCCGGCCCCGGCGTGGTGGCGCTCGTCGCCCGCGCGCTCGGCGCCGGCTTCAGGCAGGCCATGGGCTTCACGCTCGGGCTGATCCTGGGGGATCTCACCTTCCTCACGGCCGCCGTGTTCGGCCTCGCGCTTGTGGCGCAGGCGATGGGCGAGCTGTTCACGATCGTTCGCTTCTTGGCCGCCGCTTATCTCGGCTATTTGGCGTGGAAGCTCTGGCGCGCCGCCGGCAACGCCGCCGAGGTCGAGGCCATGGCGTCGGAGACTGTGCTCGGCAGCTTCCTGGCCGGGCTGACGGTGACACTCGCCAACCCCAAGACCATCGTCTTCTATCTCGCGCTCTTGCCGACTTTGGTGGATCTCCAGCATGTCGGCCTTGCCGACTATGCGGTGCTGGTCGTCCTGACGACGCTCGTGCTCTTCCTCGTCATGACGCCCTATGCCGCCTTGGCGGCGCGGGCGCGCCATGTCTTGCGCCGCCCCTCCGTTCTCGCCCGGCTCAACCGGAGCGCGGCCCTGATCCTCGGCGGCGCCGCCATCTGGAGTCTCGTCCGCCGCGCCTGAACCCCAGCTGGGTTGTCGAGCAATCTCTAGCCCATGTCCGGCTTGGCGAGCCGGACGAGCCAGTCCTGGACGATCCACCGATCTTCGGCGGAAAGGCCGGCCACCATGCCGGCCTCCAGCCCGTAGACGCGCTCCTTGGCCTTCGCCAGGATCGCCTCTCCCGCCGGCGTCAGTTCGATCGTCTGAATGCGCCCGTGAACCGCGTGCGCGCGGCGCTCGACCAAGCCTGCCTTCAGAAGATTGGCGACGATGACGCTCATGGTCTGGGGCGTCAGGAGCGCCAGACGCGCCAGATCCGCATTGCTGGTGCCGGGATAAGCGGCCAGCATCGTCAGCACCGAGAACTGGGGATGCGTCAGGTCGAGATCGCTCAGCGCCCCGTCCACGCGGAGGCGATGCGCGTTCGACGCCTGCCGCAGCAGATAGCCGAGATGCCCCTGTTCCCCGCGCTTGCCTTCACCTGCCTCCGGCAATCCCATCGGTTCCCCTCCGCCTTGCCTAATGTCAGAGCTCTGATATTATGTTCGTGTTCTGACATTAAAGGAGTTGCCGAACCATGGCGAGTGCTGCCGTCGAGGCCGAGGCCTCGGGTTTCTCGATCGAGTCTTTTCGCACCACGGCTCCCGCGGCCTATGCCGCGCTGTTCGCGCTCGGAAAGGCGGTGGACGAAGCCGGCTTCGACAAGCGGCTGAGCGAGCTCGTCAAGCTCAGGGTGTCGCAGATCAATGGCTGCGCCTTCTGCGTGGCGTTTCACCTGAACATTGCCAGACGCATCGGCGTCGAGGCCGCCAAGCTCGATCTTCTCGCCGTGTGGCGGGAAAGCCCGGCCTTCTCTCCGCGCGAAAAGGCGGCTCTGGGTTTTGCGGAACATCTCACGCTGCCTGGCGGGCGGGCGTCAGCCGAGGCCGCTCCGCCCGCGGGTTTCACGCCGGAGGACACGCTTCTCCTGACGCTCGTCGTCGCGCAGATCAACGCCTGGAACCGCATCGCGGGTGGGCTGCATTTCCCCCATCCCGCCTTGGAAGCGGCCTGACGCCGGCCCGCCGCCCCCTGCATGGAGAGAGCGGCGGGATGATGGGGTCTCAGGCCCAGCGCCGCGCCGCGCCCTCGATCTGGCGTCCCGGCTCGCCGACGCTGCGCAGCGCGCCGAGCTGGGACAGGGTGACGCGGTTTCGGCCTGCCGACTTGGCCTTGTAGAGATTGGTGTCGGCGATCTTGTAGAGCGCGTCGAAGGGAATGGCGGTGCGAAAGGCGATGCCGCCGAGCGACACCGACAGGCGCGTGCGCTGGCTGCGCGGGCCGACCTCCAGCATGTTGATGCGCGCGCGCAGGCGCTCGGCCACGATCTGCGCCTCCTCGAAGCCGGCATTGCGCAGGAGGACGGCGAATTCCTCGCCGCCCAGTCGCCCGACGAGATCGTCCTTGCGCACGCTCTGGCGCAGCGTGGCGGCGATCAGCGACAGGGCCTGATCGCCCGTGCCGTGGCCCAGCCGGTCGTTGATGCGCTTGAAGTGGTCGGCGTCGAGAATCAGGAGCGTGTGGGGCACGTCGTCCTCGGCCCGGCGCCGCCCCTCCTGCCCGATGCGCAGTTCCACCGATTTCTGGAAGGCGGCGCGGTTCAGAACCTTGGTCAGCCCGTCGCGCGTGGCGATGTGGAAGAGCTGGTGGTTGGCGCGGCGCAGCGCGACGATGCGCGTCGCGGCATAAAGCTGCAGCGGCAGGACCGACACGAAGAGCATGAGAAGGCAGAACACGAGCGTGCTCTGCGCGGCCGGCAGCGAGAAGCTGCCGAAATACCAATAGGCCGCGATCACCATGACGCCGGCCATGGTCAGCGTCAGGCCGAAGAGTTCGAGGCAGAGCATTCGAAGGGATTGAAGAGCGGATGGGAGCATGGCGATCCAGACCGAGACCGGTTTGACAAAAGGCGTCTAGAAGGCCCGCAGGATGCCCTGCCGGCCCGGCGAACGAGGAAGGGCGAACGCTTGAAGCGTCGGCCCGCAGCGTCGTTGCGGCGGCAGTCCGTGAGGGCTGGCCGCCCGGCCCGATCGAGTTGTCAAACAGGCTCGAAAGGGCCTGGAAGCTGCCATGAACCATGGGCAGTTGCGGATGGGTCGACGGCCCTCGGGCGACCGAAGAGCCGCCCGCCCGCATCGCCTGCCCATGGTTCATGACAGCCTCTAGCTCGCCAGCTTGCCTGACAGCCTCCTGAGATGGGTTGAATCCTGGAGGCGCGATTTGATTCAAAGGCTTGGCGTGCCCTTCGATGCCAGGGCGGTGGAGACGTCAGTGCCGCCTGTCGGGGAAAATCTTTCTCCCATCTCGGCGCGTTGCGCATGGATTTGCTTCCTCGCTTCGGGATCGTGATCGCTTGAGGTTCGCCAATCGGGACGCATCCGCGCTAGATTGCCGCCCATGCGCGCTCGGACAGCGCGGTCGGAGAGGGACAAGGACACGTCGCCATGGATACGCCCGCGAACAACCAGACCGCCCGGACCCACGGACGGGGCCGGATCTACGACTCGATCCTCGACACGATCGGCGACACGCCGCTCGTTCGGCTCGACAAGTTCGCCCACGAACGGGGCGTGAAGGCCAAGCTTCTCGCCAAGCTCGAATTCTTCAACCCGATCTCCTCGGTCAAGGACCGCATCGGCGTCGCCATGCTGGAGGCGCTGGAGGCCAACGGCACGATCCGCCCGGGCCGCAACACGCTGATCGAGCCGACCTCGGGCAACACCGGCATCGCGCTCGCCTTCGCTGCCGCCGCCAAGGGCTACCAGCTCATCCTCACCATGCCCGAGACCATGTCGGTGGAGCGGCGCAAGATGCTGCGGCTGCTGGGCGCCGAGCTGGTGCTGACCGAAGGCGCCAGGGGCATGAAGGGTGCCATCGCCAAGGCCGAGGAACTGCGCAGCGAAATTCCGAACTCGGTGATCCCCCAGCAGTTCGAGAACCCCGCCAATCCGCAGATCCACCGCGTCACCACGGCCGAGGAAATCTGGAACGACACGGCGGGCCATGTCGATCTCTTCGTATCCGGCATCGGCACGGGCGGCACGATCACCGGCGTCGGCCAAGTGCTGAAAAGCCGCAATCCCGGGCTGCGCGTGATCGCCGTCGAGCCGGAGGCCTCGCCCGTCCTTTCCGGCGGCGCGCCGGGGCCGCACAAGATCCAAGGCATCGGCGCGGGCTTTGCGCCGGCCATTCTCGACCGCGACATCTATGACGAGGTCGTCACCGTCTCCAACGACGAAGCCTTCGAGACCGCCCGCCTCGTGGCGCGCCTGGAAGGCGTGCCGGTCGGCATCTCGTCGGGCGCCGCGCTCGCCGCCGCCGCCAAGGTCGGCGCGCGCGACGAGAATGCCGGCAAGAACCTCGTCGTCATCATTCCCTCCTTCGCCGAGCGCTACCTCTCCACCGCCCTGTTCGACGGGCTGGTGGCGGAGGACGAGCCCAAGGAAAAGCCGAAGGGCGCGCCGTCGATCTGAGCGCCTTCTCCCGCTTCGATCATCATCCAAGGGGCCGCCGGTTCGCCGCGCGGCCCCTTTCCTTTTCGGGGCGCTGACCTTTCTTGATAGGCTCGCGCGGCGCCGGGGAGGGGCGTCGCATCGCTTGCGATCCGCAACCTTCAAGGGTCTCGATGCCTATCCAAGACACGATCGAATCCTCGCAGACCTTCCTGCGCACGCTGGCCGCCCAGGCGGCGAGCTTCCTGCCCAATTTCCTTGTCGCCGTCCTGGTCATGGCGCTCGGCTTCTTCATCGCCGGGCGCCTCGCGGCGCTGGTCGGGCGCGCCTTCGGCCTGTCGCGCATCGACGAGACGGTGCGCGGGCCGCTGGTCGCCATGGTGCGCTATGTCGTGATCGTCATGGCGCTCATCATCGCGCTGGGGCAGATCGGCGTGCAGATGACCTCGCTGCTCGCCGTGCTCGGCGCCGCGGGCCTTGCCGTCGGTCTCGCGCTGCAGGGCACGCTCACCAACATCGCCGCCGGCATCATGCTGCTCTGGCTGCGCCCGTTCCGCGTCGGCGACTATATCGAGACGCAGAACTTCGCCGGCCGCGTCCATGAGATCGGCCTCTTCACCTGCCATCTCGAAACCTTCGACGGGCTCTTCGTCTTCGCGCCCAATTCCACGCTCTGGAACGTCTGGATGCGCAACCATTCGCGCGCCGCCTCGCGGCTTCTGGCGTGGCAGATCACCGTGCCGCGCCAGGTGCCCTTCGAGGCTGCGCACGAGGCGCTGATCTCGGCCTGGCCGAAGAGTGCGGGCGAGGAGCAATTGTCCGAGCCCGTCGCGTTTCTGGACCAGCTCACCGCCGACACGCAGGTCATCGTGTTTCGCGGCGTGGTGCGCGAAGGAGCCACCACGGACGCCCAGCGCCGCACCGCGCAGGCGATCCGGCGCATCTTCACCGAGCGCTTCGGGACGGAGGGCGAGCCGCGCGCCATCCAGCGCATCGTGCCGGGCGACGCCGACCCCTCGCGCTATCTCGGCGCCGGCGAGGCGCCCGAGGCCAACCGGACGCTGGTGAACGAGCGCCCGGAAGCGCCCTCGCAGGGCGTCGTCACGGCGCCCTGAGGACGTCACGCTGGTCGCGGGGCCCGGACGGGCCGGCGCCCCGCGAGAGGTCTGTCATGCCTGCTGTCTCCTCGGGTCGAACGAGCTGATCCGGGCGGAGCTGCGGCTTTCGCCCGCCCGCCGATAGGAGAGCGGGATCGGGGCGGCGAAGGGGTGGGAGGATTGTGCGATCCCGATAGGGCGAAAAGCCCGTAAAGCTTGGATTGCGATGCAAAAACTTCTATATGATGGCGGTCGAACAGAGGAGCCGCGCGGCTCCGCCCGCCGCGCCCCGACCCGTTAGGAATGCCATGTCCGAAGCCCCCGAGACCACCGAAACCGCCAGCGCGGAATACGGCGCCGATTCCATCAAGGTGCTGAAGGGTCTCGACGCCGTGCGCAAGCGGCCCGGCATGTATATCGGCGACACGGACGACGGCTCGGGCCTCCATCACATGGTCTACGAGGTGGTGGACAACGCCATCGACGAGGCGCTGGCCGGCCACGCGACGCATGTCACCGTGACGCTCAACCCCGACGGCTCCTGCACCGTGACCGATAACGGGCGCGGCATCCCGACCGACATCCACACGGGCGAGGGCGTCTCGGCGGCCGAGGTCATCATGACCCAGCTCCATGCGGGCGGTAAGTTCGACCAGAATTCCTACAAGGTCTCCGGCGGCCTGCACGGCGTCGGCGTCTCGGTGGTCAACGCCCTGTCGGTGTGGCTGAAGATGAAGATCCGCCGCAAGGGCCGCATCCACGAGATGAGCTTCACGCACGGCGTGCCCGACGCGTCCCTTGTGGAGACGGGCGATGCCGGCGACGAGACGGGCACCGCCATCACCTTCCTGCCCTCCACCGACACGTTCCGGGGCGTCACCAGCTTCGACTACGGCACGCTGGAGCACCGGTTGCGCGAGCTCGCCTTCCTGAACTCGGGCGTTCGCATCATCCTGACCGACAAGCGCCATGCCGACGAGAAGCGCACCGAGCTGTTCTACGAGGGCGGGCTGGAAGCCTTCGTGCGCTATCTCGATCGGGCGCGAAAGCCGCTGATCTCCGAGCCCATCGTTCTGTTCGGAGAGAAGGACGGCATCACCGTCGAAGCCGCGCTCTGGTGGAACGACAGCTACAACGAGACGGTGCTCTGCTTCACCAACAACATTCCGCAGCGCGACGGCGGCACGCATATGGCGGGCTTTCGAGGCGGGCTGACGCGCCAGGTCATCGGCTATGCCGAGAATTCGGGCGTCCTCAAGAAGGAAAAGGTCCAGCCGACCGGCGACGATTGCCGCGAGGGCCTGTCCTGCATCCTGTCGGTGAAGGTGCCGGACCCCAAATTCTCCTCGCAGACCAAGGACAAGCTCGTTTCCTCCGAGGTGCGCCCGGTGGTGGAGGGGCTGGTCAACGAGACGCTCGCCACCTGGTTCGAGGAACATCCGCAGGAAGCGCGCATCGTCACCGCCAAGGTGGTGGAGGCGGCCGCCGCGCGCGAGGCTGCCAAGCGCGCCCGCGAGCTGACGCGCCGCAAGGGCGCGCTCGACATCACCTCGCTGCCGGGCAAGCTGGCCGACTGCCAGGAGAAGGACCCGGCGAAATCCGAGATCTTCCTGGTCGAGGGCGATTCCGCCGGCGGCTCGGCCAAGGGCGCCCGCTCGCGCCAGAACCAGGCGATCCTGCCGCTGCGCGGCAAGATCCTGAATGTCGAGCGTGCCCGCTTCGATCGCATGCTGGGCTCGGACCAGATCGGAACGCTGATCACCGCGCTCGGCACCTCGATCGGCAAGGACGAGTTCAACCCCGACAAGCTGCGCTACCACAAGATCATCATCATGACGGACGCCGACGTCGACGGCGCCCATATCCGCACCCTTCTGCTCACCTTCTTCTTCCGGCAGATGCCGGAGCTGATCGAGCGCGGCCACATCTACATCGCGCAGCCGCCGCTCTATAAGGTGACGCGCGGCAAGCAGGGCCAGTATCTCAAGAACGAGAAGGCGCTGGAGAACTACCTGATCGAGGGCGGGTTGGAGGACGCGATCCTGCAGCTCGACAATGGCGAGGCGCGCTCGGGCCGCGACCTGCGCTCCGTGGTGGAGGACGCGCTCGGCGTTCGCCAGATCCTCGCCGGCCTCCATTCCCGCTACAACCGTCAGGTCGTGGAACAGGCGGCGGTCGCCGGCGCCTTGTCCCCCTCCGTTGCCGAGAACCAAGGCGAGGCGGAAGTGATGGCCGACCGCATCGCCAAGGCGCTGGATCAGGTGGCCGAGGAGACCGAGCGCGGCTGGATCGGCGAAGCCGACGGCATGGGCGGCTATCGCTTCCAGCGCACGGTGCGCGGCGTTCTCGACGTGCAGGCGGTGGACGCGGCGCTGATACAGTCCGCCGACGCGATCGCTCTGCACCGCATTGCGAACCGCCTTTCCGAGGTCTATCCGCACGCCCCGGTTCTGCGCCGCAAGGAAACCGAGCGCACCATCCTGGGGCCGCTCGATCTCGTGGCCGCCGTGTTCGAAGTCGGCCGCAAGGGCCTCTCGCTTCAACGCTACAAGGGCCTTGGCGAGATGGACCCCGAGCAGCTCTGGGAAACCACGCTCGACCCCGAAGTGCGCTCGCTCCTTCAGGTGAAGGTGCCAGACGCGACGGACGCCGACCAGCTCTTCTCCCGCCTGATGGGCGACGAGGTCGAGCCCCGCCGCGAATTTATCCAAGAAAACGCGCTTCAGGTCGCCAATCTCGACATCTGACCCGAAGCTCTGCGATCTGGCTTGGCACGCGTTAATGCGCCAAGCCGGCTGATGCTGGGCTACTGCGCCGGTGTGGCGGCCGGAAGAGTCGCCGGGGCGATCTGGGTCTGCGACGGCGCCAAGGGCTGGGCGGCTTCGCTGGTCGAAGTCAGAGGCGTCGCCGGGTTGTCGCTGAGCGCCACGGTCGAACTACCGTTCGAACCTGTCGCAGCGGCCTTGGCGAGGCGGATCGGGTCGGAGCCTATCGGCTGGGCCACCACGCGCCCATCCGACGAGGCGACGCGCCAGACCGTGTTGCCGGCATCGTCCGCCACCAGAAGCGCGCCCGTGCCGTCGATGCCGACGCCGACCGGGCGCCCATGCGCCTCGTCGCCGTCGATGAAGCCGGTCACGACGTCCACCGCCTTGCCAGCGGGCTTGCCGTCCTGGAACGGCACGTAGACGACCTTGTAGCCATTGAAGGCGTCGCGGTTCCAGCTTCCGTGCTCGCCGACAAAGGCCCCGTCGGCAAATTGCGGCGGCAGGGCGGAGCCTTGCGAGAAGGCGAGGCCCAGCGCCGCCACATGGCTGGATAGCGCATAGTCCGGCGCGATGGCCTTGCCCACCATGTCGGGCCGCTGCGGATGGACGCGCTCGTCCACATGGGCGCCGTAATAACTCCACGGCCACCCGTAGAAGGCGCCGTCCTTCACCGAGGTCATGTAGTCCGGCACGAGATTGGGGCCGAGTTCGTCGCGCTCGTTGACCACGGCCCAGAGCGTGTCCGTGCCCGGCTGGAAGGTGAGGCCGTTGGGATTGCGCAGGCCCGAGGCATAGACGCGTGCCGCCCCGGTCTGCCGGTCGATCTGCCAGATCGCCGCCCGGCCCTTTTCCGCTTCCAGCCCGTTTTCGACGATGTTGGAGTTCGACCCGACCGAGGCGTAGAGGAACCGCCCGTCGGGGCTGAGCGCCAGGTCCTTCGTCCAATGGTGGTCGATCGGCCCGCCGGGCAGCGGCGTCAGCAGGCGGGGCGGCGCCGAGATGCTGGTTTCGCCCAGCTTATAGGGATAGGCGAGCACACCGTCGGTGGCCGCGACATAGAGCGTGTCGTCGGCCCAGGCGAGGCCAAAGGGCGAGGAGAGCTTGGTGAGGATATCGTGCCGCTCGTCCACCACGCCGTCGCGATTGGTGTCGCGTAGGAGCGTGACGAGATTGCTCTCCTTCTGCTCGCCGCCCCCGCCGCCATGGGCGATCGACATGATCCAGCCGCGAATGAGATCCTTCGGCCGCGAGAGAGGCTCGCCGGACGGTCCGCGCGACTGGACCACGAGCACGTCGCCGTTCGGCAGCGTGTAGACCGTGCGGGGATTGGCGAGGTCCTTGGCGAAGGCCGTCACCGTCAAGCCCTGCGGAACGCTCGGGGTCTGGCCTTCCTGCCAGCCAACCACTTTGGCCACCTTGAGATCGGGCAGGAGGGATTGGCTGGGTGCGGGAAGAACGGGGTCGGGGCCGATCTGCTGAGAGACATCGACCGCGCCGCTCTCGCTGCAGGCCCCAAGCGCCAGAAGCGCTGCAAGGGCGCTGGCGGAGGCGGCGCGACGGGCCGTGAAGATTGGATCAGACATCGCGGCGATCTCCGAAATGGGCGGCGGGGCGCAAGTCATGTCGAACGGCCGTCGGGCGTCCGAGCCAGGCCGTCGCCAACATGACGAGAACGGTCGCGGCCGATAGCGCCAGCCCATAGGGCACCACGGCGGTCCAGCCGTCTCCGGCGTGAACGAGACTGTTGAGTAAGGCGAGCGCGAGAACGATCAAGGTGCCGAGGAAATGCGGCCAGCTTGCGCCGCTCGAGGCGCGGGCGCGGCGGAACACGAGGCCGATCAACTCGCCCAAGGCGGCGAGGCCGCCGAACACGAGGCCGGCGAAGAGAAGCCAGGCCGAGAAATTTTGCCACATGAGGTTCGCGGTCTGCCAGAAGGCGACGTCCGTCGCGAGCGTCAGGGTGAAGCAGGCCGTGGGAAAGGCGGCGAGGAAGCTGCGGATCGGGTGCCATTCGGCGGAAACAAGGGTGGGATAGGGCATGGAGCTCATGAACGCTTCTCCATTGGGACCGCGCCCTCCATCCGGCCGCGACAGAACCACTACGATTGCGGACAAGAACAGGTTCCACCGCAAGGCGTTGAAACCTCGTGCGTCTTCGCCGCAGGGTGGCCTCTCCGGCGGGGCAGAATGACGATCGCGGGAAAAGCCGTGACGATCGAACATGCTGGCCTAGTTCAACTGTCACCGACCACCCAAAGGATGCGCCCCATGGCCAGCGACGATCTGTTCTTTCTCCGCACGGGCGACGAGACCTCGACCTATGTTCTCGTTCGCCTGATCGGCGGCGAAGGTGCCCTGCGGGCCGACGCTACGCTGGATGGCGCGGCCGAGGGCGAAGGCGTCGAATTCGAAACGATGCGGGGCGATCTGCCGACCGTGCTGCGCGACGCCAACGAATTCGCCCTTCTCAACGGCTTCGACCTGCGAATCGATCTTAGCGGCAACGAATGGCCCGCCGAACTCGGGATCATCGGCAACAAGTAGAGCGCTTCGCGCCTGGCGGGGCGTCCGAAGAGGCGCGCGCCCGGCGGCGTCGATCCGTCTGGGAAGCGAGGGAGCGATTGGGGCGGTCGCGAGTTGCCCCTGTCTCCTTTCCCAATCGGAAACCATCGATCATGACCGACGATCCCCGCACGAGCCAGCCGACCCGCTTTCCTTCCGAGCCGGAGCAGAAGCGGCCGGGCTTCGAGACCGCAATGCGCACCAAGCCCGACCATGGCGAAGAGAGCTATGTCGGCAAGGGCCTTTTGGAGGGGCGCGTCGCCCTCGTCACCGGCGGCGATTCCGGGATCGGGCGCGCCGTCGCCATCGCCTATGCCCGCGAGGGCGCGGATGTCGCGATCTCCTATCTCGAGGCCGAACAGGCCGACGCCGACGAGACCAAGACCTGGGTGGAGAAGGCCGGGCGCCGCTGCCTTCTGCTGCCGGGCGATATCCGAGACCGCGCGCTCTGCACCGAACTGGTGGAGCGCACGGTCGGTGAACTCGGCCGGCTCGACATTCTCGTCAACAATGCCGCCGCGCAGACCACCAACGAAGATCTAAACGACATCGACGACGACACGATGGAAGAGGCCTTCGCGGTCAATGTCATCGCCATGGTTCGCCTCGCCAAGGCGGCCGTGCCGCACATGCAGCCGGGTTCCACCATCGTCAACACGACCAGCATCCAGGCCAAGGTCGCGACGGAAAATATGATCGTCTACGCCGCGACCAAGGGCGCCATTTCCAGCCTGACCATCGGCCTGTCCAATCTCCTGGCGCCCAAGGGAATCCGCGTCAACGCCGTGGCGCCCGGCCCGGTCTGGACGCCGATCCAGCCGATCGCCAAGCCTTCGGACAAGCTGGAGGTGCTCGGCCAGGATACGCCGCTCGGGCGCGCCGGCCAGCCCAGCGAACTCGCCCCCGCCTTCGTGCTTTTGGCCTCCAAGGAGGGAAGCTACATCTCGGGCGCGGTGATCCCGGTGACGGGTGGCATTCCGATGTATTGAGCGATCGGGGAGGGCGCGCGGTGCAGCCCTCCCGTTTCTTTCATGAACAGTCGTCTCCAACTGAGGCGACTGCGCGCCCCACGCGGGCGTTGCGATCTGACGGCGAGCGGTGGAAGGCCTGCGATGGCGGCCTATTCTTTCCCCCGCAGATTTTCCGATCCAATTTCCCGATTCACGAGGCGGGCATTTCCCATGGACATTACCCGAAACGGCTCGACGCCCTCGGCCAAGGGGCCGGCGGACTGGTTTACCGGCACCGTGCGCGTCGACGCGCTGTTCGCCGCCAACGAGGCGCGGCGCGCGGCGGCGGCGAGCGTGACCTTCGAGCCGGGCGCGCGCACCGCATGGCACACGCATCCGCGCGGCCAGACGCTGATCGTCACTGCAGGGCTCGGGCTGGTGCAGCGCGAGGGCGGACCGGTGGAGGAAATCCGGCCGGGCGACGTGATCTGGTTCGAACCGGGCGAAAAGCACTGGCACGGCGCCTCGCCCACCACGGCCATGACCCACATCGCCATTCAGGAGAACCAGGACGGCAAGGTCGTGGACTGGATGGAGCAGGTCAGCGACGCGGATTACCACGGCGGCTGAGCGTCAGGCCTTGTTGGGCTCGATCAGGTCCCAGCGATTGCCGTAGAGATCGCGGAACACCGCGACGCGGCCATAGGGCTCGTCTCGCGGCGCGTCCTCGAACACGACGCCGCGCGCGAGATAAGCGGCATGGTCGCGCTCGAAATCGTCGGTTTGGAGAAACAGGAAGACCCGCCCGCCCGCCTGATCGCCAATCCCGGCGCGCTGGCGAGCGTCGGCCGCCTTGGCGAGAAGCAGCTCGCCGCCGGCGGCGCCTTTGGGGCGGACGACGACCCAGCGCTTGTCAGGAGAAAGCGCGAGATCCTCCATGCGCTCGAAGCCGAGCACGCCGACATAGAAGTGAAGGGCCTCGTCGTAGTCAGACACCAGAAGCGCGGTGAGGGCGAGCGTCTGCTGCATGGGTCGGGCTCCCTGCGACCGACTTGCGCCCCGAAAGGAGCTCTTGGAACTCGGGACAATAGCTGCTGGCGGACAATCGCCGAGCAAGTTTCTCGGCTCGCGAGGCGCGGAGCGCAGCCGATGCGCGAGCGCATTGGTGGACGGTCGCGACCCAGTGAGCGGGGAGAAAATCCCGCCCGCCGGCCTCCCTCAGGTTCTATCCCTGGTTCTCAGCCGCGCAGCGCCTCGGCGGGGGACTGGCGATAGGCGAGGGCGGCGGGGACGAGCGTGACGAGCGCGACGGTCAGGAGCAGGCCAAGGAGGCTCCAGCCGTCCGACGGATGCAGCTCGATCGGCAGCGCGATGCCCGTAGTGCGGCCGCCGAGCCGGGCGAGCAGCGAGGCCGCCGCGAAGCCGAGGCCGAAGCCGGCGAGCACGCCGGCGCCAACCATGGCGAAGACCTCGGCCCAGACGATGGCGAAGACTGAGAGGCGCGGCGCGCCGAAGGCCCGAAGCGCGCCGATCTGGCGCCGGCGCTGCAGGACATGGACGATCACCACGAAGAGGATCGCCGCGCCGACCAGCGCTTGCGCGCCCAGCGCAATGGCGGAGAGGACGCTGCGCGCGTCGCCCAGCGTGCCGTAGAGCCGGGTCAGGACCTCGGCCGGAAACACGGCGAGACTACCCTCGCGGCGATATTCCTGGCGCAGCTTGTAGGCATCCGCGATGGTGCGCGGCTTCACCACGATGGCGGGAACGCCCGGCGCGTCCGCCCGGCTCAGCGCGGCGGGGTCCACGGGCCGGTCGAGATCGACGACGCGCGGAAGCTCGCGCTCCTCGGGATCGACGAAGGACGCCATGGACGCGAGGCCGGGGCCGACATGCGCGGGGGCAGGGCCAGTGGTTGAAGCGGCGGCGGGAGCCTCGCCGCGATGTGCGGCGTCGCCGGCTTCCGGCGCGGCCTCGTCGTGCGCCTCGTGCGGCTCGTGGCCGTGGGCCAGCCACACCGCCTCGATCGGCACCAGCACCGCCTTGTCCCAGGCCGTGCCCGTCGGCTTCATGCGGCCGACCACCTCGTAGCTGATCTCGCCATGGACATGCCCGCCTTCCGACAGGCGGCCATGCAGCGGCTTGAAGCGCGAGCCGATCGGCCGCGCCACCCCCGCGCCGACCACGGCGTCCTGCAGCTTCTCGAAGCTGCGCCCCTCCGCGAGACCGCCGAGCCCCGTCACGACGTCAAGCGTTGTGCCGACCACCGGATCGTCGCCGACGAAATCCCCGAAGCCTACCGGCGCGGCGTAGCGCACGCGCGGGTCGGCGGCGAGATCGGCCAGCACATGGCCGGGCAGAAGGGGGAGGGGGGCCGGCTGGAGAAAGACCGAGGACAGCACGAGCTGCGTTTCGCTGCCCGGCGCGCCGACCACGAGGTCGAAGGCGGCGGCGGCGCGGGCGCTGCCGAGCCGGATGGCTCGCTCGCCCAGCGTCACGGCGACGCCGAGGGCCGTCGCCAGCGCGATCAGCAGCACAACGGCGACGACGCCTGCGGCATGGCGGCGAAGGTCGGCCCAGATGAAACCGAACATGGCTCAGGCCTCCGGGGCCGAAAGGAGGCGGCCGTTGGCGAGCCTGACGACGCGGTTCATGCGGCCGGTGAGATGCGGATCGTGCGTGGCGACGATCAGCGTGACGCCCGTCTCGGCCCCGAGTTCCAGGAGGAGATCGCCCACCGCCGCGCCGGCCTCTGCGTCGAGGCTGGCGGTCGGCTCGTCGGCGATCAGGATCGCCGGCCGGCCCGCCAGGGCGCGCGCCACGGCGACGCGCTGCATCTGCCCGCGCGACAGGGTCTCCACCCTTTGCGCCGGCCGCTCGATGCCGAAGCGCGAGAGCAGCCTTTGCCCTTCGGCCCGCGCCTCAGCCAGCGGCAGGGCGCGCGACAGGCGATGGGGCAGAAGCACGTTGTCGATCGCCGACAGGCCGGGAAAGAGGTGGAAATCCTGCATCACCAGCCCGACATGGCGGGCCCGCCAGCGGTCGCGCCCCGCTTCGCTCAAGGCACTGAGATCGGTCTCGCCCCAGCGCACCGTGCCCTGGCGCACCCGCTCAAGGCCGCTGACGGCGTTGAGAAAGGTCGTCTTGCCCGAGCCCGAGGCGCCGGTCAGCGCGATGCGCTCGCCGGGCTGGAGATCGAGCGCGGGGATGGCGAGGGCGGGCGCGTCCAGCCCGGGAAAGCGGACTTCGAGATCGCGAAGAACGAGCGCGGACATGGGATCACACGGAGGAGAAACGGGCGTCGACGATCCGCACCAAGCTGACGAAGCCGGTTTCGGGGTCGGTCCAGGAGCCCACCTCCAGCCGGCCCGACACCGCGATGGGCCGGTTGGCCTGCTCGAAGGTCTGCCGCTCGCGGAGATAGACGACGACGATATTGGCCGGCCAGTCCGCGTCCGAGGAGCAGAAGGGGCAGATCGACATGGGAATTTCGGTGAGCACGAAGAACTGCGCCTCGGCCTTGAGCGGCGGCGCCATGAAGCCGCGCATCTCGACGCTCTGACCGGCCAGCGACTTCAGCTTGTCGGAGAAGGCGAGGCCGAGCACGCTGATCTTGCCGTAGAGATCGTCGAAGCCGAGCGCTTCGGCGGCGCGGGCCGAGGGCGCGCGAAACGCTGCGAGCGCTCCGAGCAGCGATGCTGTGAAGCGCCGGCGGGAGAGAGCGAGCCCGGTCATGGCGAAGTCCTCCAATGGCAAAGGCCCCGGCGCGGCGCGCCGGGACCCGTCTGCGTCCGAAGGGACGTGAAGTTTTAGTTCTTGGCGGGCGCCAACGCGAAGGCATCGGCGAGAACGCGGTAGATGTCGCTCTCTTCCATGTAGCCTTTGAACTCCTCGGCGCCGGGGCCGGCGGCCTGCAGCACCACGTCGTCCACCGCATGGACGGCGGTGTCGGCCGAGCGCGGCAGGTTGCCTTCGCGGAACACGGCGCCGGGAACGTTCTTGTAGGCCTCGTTCGCCACGTATTCCTTCTTCTCGTTCTGGACGGCGGGCTCGAACGGGCCGTCCACCTTCGGGCGGAAGGTCTCGTAATAGTCCGGGAAGTCGGCGGCGAAGATGGCGAGGCGGCGCGACACGTCCACGCGGTCGGGATAGCCGTCGCCGTCCTTGTCCTCGTAGTTGGGGAAGCCGGCATCGGCATAGACGCCGACCTTCTCGCGCATTTCCGTGCCCGGCTTGTCGTCGTCGATCGTGCCGATGATCGAGATGCCGTGCGTGTGGTCGGCCGTGGTGACGATCAGCGTGTCGGGATGGGTGCGCTGGAACTCGCGCGCCACGCCCACGGCCTTGTCGAACTCGATCGTGTCGATCATCGAGCGCTCGAAGTCCATCGGGTGCGAGGCCTTGTCGATGCACGAGCCCTCGACCATCAGGAAGAAACCCTCGGGGTTCTTCGACAGGCGGTCCAGCGCGATCTCGGTCATCTCGACCAGACCCGGCTGGTTGGGGAATTTCGACACGGTGCCCTTCTTCAGGAAGCCGCGATCCAGCATGAAGTCCATGTTGCCGGTGTGGAACAGGCCGAGCAGCTTTTCCTGGTTCGAGCCCTTGGCCGTCTCCAGCTCGCCCTTGTCGGTCGCCAGCGCGTAGCCCGCGCCCTGGAACATCTGGATGTAGTTCTTGTCGTCCTTGCGCTTGGAGCCGGGCGTCGACTGCGGCAGGAAGTAGGCCGAGCCGCCGCCGAGCAGCACGTCCGGCTTCACCTTGAACAGCATGTCGACGATCTCGGGCTTGTCGGCGCGCTTGCGGGTGTGGGACACCACTGCGGCGGGCGTCGCGTCCTCGACCTCGGAAGTGACGACGATGCCGACCGACTTCTTGGTGGTGCGGCGCAGCGCCTCGGCGATGGTCTCGACCTTCGGATCGTCGAAGGAGTCCTTCGTGCGGTCGGCATAGACGCCGAGCGCGTTGATCGCCGACTTGTGGCCAGTCATGTAGGCCGACATCGTGTTGGCGCTGTCGGTGGCGATGGAATTGGTCGAGGACGTGCCGACGAAAGCCATGTGGTCGAGATCGTCCATGGCGAGGCGGCCGTTCGCCTTGCCCTCGGTCATGCCCTTGGACATGATGCGCGCGCCGGTGCGGTTGGCCACCGTCATGCCGTCGCCGAGCAGGAAGATGATGTTCTTGGCCTTGGCCGTGGCGGGCGTGCCGTAGACCTCCCAGGTCACCGCCTTGGTCTCGTCGCCGGCCTTGGCCTCGACCTTGTAGCTGCCCGGCGCCAGGATATGGCCGCCATGGATGCGGATGGCGGAGGCCTCGACGCCGTCTTCCTTCTCGATGAACTCGACGGGCTGACCGAGCACTTCGGCGGCGGGCTTGCCGTTGATGGTGACGGCGACGTCGCCTTCCTTCACAACGCCCTTGAACTCGACCTTCATGTCGAAGGGCGAGCCCGCCAGGATGGTCGCACGGTCGAGAGGCATGACCGTCGCCGCATGGGCGGTGGCGGTGAGCGCGCTGGTGACGACGAGCAAGCTGAGAAGGTGGCGCATCGATTGTCTCCACTGGGATCTGTCGGTTGCGGCATAGGTTTTCTTCATAACATCCGCGTGACAGCCCAGTTGAAAAATTCGAAACGGGCTCCAGTGGTGTTATGTTATAACATAAGAGACGAGATGAGGGGGTATCGCGGTTGGGTGAATGCTTCGCGCGTGAAGAACACGTCTGGCCCGGGGCAAGTCGTCGGAGCATCAGCTCCGCCCTCATACTTGCCGACGACTGATCCCTCGTGTCCGCGTTTCCCCATCTGCATGGCTGGCGAGCGGTTGGGCGTCGCGCGGATGGCGCGCCCTCCGCCGGGCGGCTGCTTCCCGGCCGCGCGGCCGCATGATATCGCGCCTGTCGGTTCAACCCATAGGCGAGATCAGACGTGTCCGACGTGCCGAGCTTTTCCGACGCCCTCGCTCATGTGCTGGCCCATCCCCAAGCCGCAGGCTGGGACGCGGCGTTCCGGCGCCGGTTCGACACGTATTTCCCCGCGCTGTTCGCCGAGTTCTCGGCGGTCTATGCCGGGCATCCCGCGTTCCTGCGCGAGCTCGCCGAGGCGGTGAACTGCGCCGCCTCGTCCTATGCCGAGCGCTCGGGTGAGCTGAAGGCGCTGGACGCCGCGCGCGAGGCCGAGCCGAACTGGTTCACGGACGAGCGGATGCTGGGCGGCGTCTGCTATGTCGATCGCTATGCCGGAACGCTGAAGGGCGTCGAGGACCAGCTTTCCTATTTCGAGGAACTGGGTCTCACCACTCTCCATCTCATGCCTCTGTTCCGGGCGCCGGAAGAGAATTCCGACGGCGGCTATGCCGTCTCTTCCTATCGCGAGGTGAACCCGAAGCTCGGCACCATGGCCGATCTCGAGCATCTGGCCGGCACCCTGCGCCGGCGCGGCATTTCGCTCACCGTCGACTTCGTCTTCAACCATACATCGAACGAGCATGAATGGGCGCGCCGGGCGCTGGCCGGCGAAAAGACCTACGAGGACTATTACCTCGTCTTTCCCGACCGGACGCTGCCCGACCAGTACGAGCGCACGACGCGGGAAATCTTTCCCGACGACCATCCCGGCTCCTTCGTGCAGCTGCCGGACGGGCGCTGGATCTGGGCGACCTTCTACCATTTCCAATGGGACCTGAACTACGCCAACCCCGCCGTTTTCCGCGCCATGGCGGGCGAGATGCTGTATCTCGCCAATCGCGGCGTCGAGATCCTGCGCATGGACGCGGTCGCCTTCATCTGGAAGCGGCTCGGCACGCCTTGCGAGAGCCTGCCCGAGGCACACCGTTTGCTGCGCGCCTTCAACGCGCTCTGCCGCATGGGCGCGCCGGCCATGGTGTTCAAGTCCGAGGCGATCGTCCACCCGGACGAGGTCGTCTCCTATATCGACCGCGCCGAATGCCCGATGTCCTACAATCCGCTGGTTATGGCGCTGGGCTGGGAAGCGCTGGCGACGCGGGACGCGCGCCTGCTGCAGCAGGCCTTCGACCGGCGCCAGTCGTTGCCGCCGGGCTGCGCCTTCGTCAACTATGTCCGCAGCCACGACGATATCGGCTGGACCTTCGCTGACGAGGAAGCGGCCGAACTCGGCATCCACGGCGGCGACCACCGGCGCTTCCTGAACGGATTCTTCGTCGGGCGCTTTCCCGGCTCCTTTGCGCAAGGCGAGCCCTTTCAGGAAAATCCGCGCACGGGCGATTGCCGCATCACCGGCACCACGGCCTCGCTCGCGGGCCTGGGGCGCGATCCCGACGCGGGCATCCGCCGCGTCCTGCTGCTTCATTCCGTCGCGCTGGCCGCCGCCGGCATTCCGCTTCTTTATCTCGGCGACGAGGTCGGCCAACTCAACGACCTCACCTATCTCGACCGCCCGGCCGAAGCGGTGGACAGCCGCTGGGTTCACCGGCCCTTCCGCCCGGACGCGCTCTACGAGCAACGGCACGACGAGGGCACCGTGGCCGGCCGGCTCTATGCCGGGCTGCGTCATCTGATCGCCCTGCGCAAGGCGACGCCGGCCTTCGGCGGCACGGCGCTGCGCGGCTTCTGGACCGGCAATCGGCATGTCTTGGGCTTCCACCGGCCCGAGCGGGGCGGGGTTCTCGTCTTCGCCAACCTGTCGGACGAGGCGCAGGTGCTTTCGCCCGAACGCTTCGGCGCGCTGCCGTTCTCCATGCGCGATCTCGTGGGCGGGAAGCAGGTAATTCTTGGCGACGGTCTCACGCTTCCGCCGCTCGGCTTCGTGTGGCTCGCACCGGCTTGAGGGGCGCGAGACGGCCGGCGCGGTCCGTGACCAGTAGATCGTTCTGCAATCTAAGGTTTCGATAAAAGATTTCTAGGTTCTGCTGATGGCCTTCTCATCGCCGCGACTAATTGGGACGCGATTGTCCTAATGCCTTTCACTCGTATTCATTCGCCTACTCTGCGAAGCGTGTGGCAATAATGCGTTGATAGTGAGATGTTCTTCTCTTGGTCGTTTCGATGTTGATTCTCGATGATGATTGCAGAGCCGAAATCGAATCTTGAAAATTGGGTGATGAGCCCAGTCGCCATTGTTGGATTCTCCAAGATTTAACTTCCCGCTGGCATGATCCTCTAATGTTTGGAGGAAACGTTTCATGCGCATGTGGCATTCCATCAAGCTGAGGTTGGCCCTGGCTTTCGTCCTTCTAACTTTATTGGGCGCGGCCGGCAGCGTTCTTGGCTTGAGACAGTCCAGCCATACGTTCGCGGCGCTGGACGAGCTTGCCAAGCGCCCCTTCCTTCAGGTCGAAGCCGTCGGCCAGGTGCGCCTGGCGCTCGCCGACGCGCGGCGCATCCTGTTTCGCGCCATGGTGGTTTCGCCCGAGGAGCGCGCGACGATCCAGACCGAGTATGGCGGCATCTGGTCGGACGCCGATCGTTGGATGAAGAGCTTCGAGGCGACGGTCGGCCCCGAGGGGCAGGCGGCCGCGCGAGCCCGCGCCGCCTCGCTGACGGCGCTGCGCGTCAAGATGGACGATGTCCTGCGTTGGATCGGCGAGGGGCGCGGCGATGCGGAGATCCTCGACGCGATCCGCAAGGACGAGGGGCCCGCTGCCGATCAGGTGAGCGCCGATCTCGCCGCCCTCAGCGATGCCGCCAAGGCCAATGTGCAGGGCTTCGTCGCCAAGGCGGACGCCGACTACGGCTCGGCCTGGACCGTCTCCGTCGCGCTGATCGCCACCTCGCTGCTCATGGGCACCGTGCTCGGCTTCCTGATCCTGCGCAGCTTCTCGACCGGCTTCGCCGAGCTGCGCGCCAACATGCTGCGCGTCGGCACGGGCGATATTTCCCATCGCATCGTCCACAATCGCCGGGACGAGATCGGCGAGCTTCTCACCACGCTTTGCCAGATGCGTTTGAAGCTGAACGAGATCGTCGCGGCCGTCGGCCTGCGCGCCCATGGGCTGACGCACACGGCGGGCTCGACCGCCTCCCTGTCGCAGCAGCTGGCCTCCGGCTCGGCCGAGCAGGCGGCGGCCTCCGAAGAGGCGAGCTCCGCCATGGAGGAAATGGCCGGCAATGTGCGGCACAATTCCGACAACGCAAACCAGACCGAGAAGGTGGCGCGCGAGGCCTTCACTCACGCCAAGTCGAGCGAGCAAGTCGTCCTGTCCTCCGTGGAGGCCATGCGGGCCATCGCGGAGAAGATCGCCCTCGTGCAGGAAATCGCCCGCCAGACCGATCTTCTGGCGCTGAACGCCGCGATCGAAGCAGCCCGCGCCGGTAGCCATGGCAAGGGCTTCGCCGTGGTGGCCTCCGAAGTGCGCAAGCTCGCCGAGCGCTCGCAGACCACCGCCGTGGAGATCGCGAGCCTGTCGCAGGAGACGCTGACCGCGTCCGAGACGGCGGGCCGGATGCTGACCGCGCTCGTGCCCAACATCCAGCGCACTTCGGAACTCGTCAGCGAGATTTCCGCCTCCTGCCGAGAGCAGGCGATCGGCATCGAGCAGATGAACCAGGCCATCGTGCAGCTGAGCCAGGTCACGCAGGAGAACGCCGCGAGCGCCGACCATCTGTCCGCCTCGGCGGGCGAGCTGAACTTCGGCGCCGGCGATCTTCAGGATCGGATCGATTTCTTCAAGCTGGAGGCCGACCTGCCCGGTCCGGGCGCCGCCGCTCCCACCACCCTGGCAGCCACCGCCGACCGGCCCGCGCAGCCCAGCGAGCGCGCCGCGCCCCTCTCGCTCGCAGCCTGATCCGCGCTGCCGCCACGTGTCCCCGCCCATGGCGGGACATGATACCCGAACGCCCTGCACGGCTCGCGCCGGCGGGGCGTTTTGACTTCGAAATCCCGCGTCTTTGGGCCGGGCTGGCTTTTCCGGGCAAAGCCCCTTATATCGGGGGCGCCGACGGGGCGGGTCACGATCCGCCCCTTGACGCCTTTCACGGCCCCTGCTGGACGACATCCCGGCTGAGGGCGACTCGAAACCTCCAACTTAAAAGGGGATCTACGATGTCGATCACGCCCGAGCGCAAGTCCGAGCTTCTCAAGGAATACGCCACCAAGGCCGGCGACACGGGTTCGCCCGAGGTCCAGGTCGCGATCCTGTCGGAGCGCATCGCCAACCTGACCGAACACTTCAAGGGCCACAAGAAGGACAACCACTCCCGTCGTGGCCTTCTGAAGCTCGTGTCGCAGCGTCGCCGTCTCCTCGACTATCTCAAGGAGCGCGAGGAAGAGCGTTACACCACGCTTATCACCCGTCTCGGCCTGCGCCGCTAACGGACCACGCGGCGCCGGAGCCTCGCTGTTCCGTCGCCGCACCTCTTTCCGGTTCGCTTCCACGCGGGCCGAATGCCCCGGCGGCGCCGCGCCGATCGCAGCGTCCGCCACGGAAAGGGTTCATCGCCCTTTCCGGGAGGAGCCCCTTCGCTCCTTCGACGAGTTGAACGCTCATGGGGCAGGATTGCCGGTTGCTTCCCGGCATGGGTTCTCGGCTTTGGCCGGAAACCGCACCGTGCCCGGGGCCGGAGCGCCCCGCCGGAAGCAGCCCGCCGTCTTGCCCGTGCGCGTTTTGAAATTTTGCCCCGGCCGCCCGAGCGCGGCCCGCACGAGAGGCATACCCTCATGTTCAATACCCACAAGGTCGAAATCGAATGGGCCGGCCGCACGCTGGTTCTCGAAACCGGCAAGATCGCGCGTCAGGCTGACGGCGCGGTGCTGGCGACCTATGGCGAGACCACGGTGCTCGCCACCGTCGTGTCCGCCAAGGCGCCCAAGGCCGGCCAGGACTTCTTCCCGCTGACCGTCAACTACCAGGAAAAGGCCTTCGCGGCCGGCCGCATCCCCGGCGGCTACTTCAAGCGCGAGGGCCGTCCGAGCGAGAACGAGACGCTGGTCTCGCGCCTGATCGACCGTCCGATCCGCCCGCTCTTCGCGGAAGGCTACAAGAACGACACGCAGGTCGTCGTCACCGTTCTCCAGCATGACCTCGAGAACAATCCCGACGTCGTCTCCATGGTCGCCGCCTCCGCCGCGCTGACGCTCTCGGGCGTGCCCTTCATGGGCCCGATCGGCGGCGCGCGCGTCGGCTACATCAACGGCGAGTACAAGCTGAACCCGCATGTCGACGAGATGGCGGAGTCGAAGCTCGACCTCGTCGTCGCCGGCACGCAGGACGCCGTCCTGATGGTGGAGTCGGAAGCCCGCGAGCTCGACGAGCAGACCATGCTCGGCGCCGTCATGTTCGGCCATCGCGGCTTCCAGCCGGTGATCGACGCGATCATCCGCCTTGCCGAGCACGCCGCCAAGGAGCCGCGTCAGCACAACGCGCCGGACTTCGCCGAGCTCGAGCGCGAAATGCTCGGGATCGCCGAGGGCGAGCTGCGCGACGCCTACAAGAACACCGACAAGCAGGCCCGCTACGCCGCGGTCGACGTGGTGAAGGGCAAGGTCACGGCGCATTTCTTCCCGGAAGGCGCGAGCGAGCTTCGCTATTCCAAGGAAGACGTCGGCAGCGTCTTCAAGGAACTGCAGGCCAAGATCGTCCGCTGGAACATTCTCGACACCAAGAGCCGCATCGACGGCCGCGATCTCGAGACCGTTCGCCCGATCGTCGCGGAAGCCGGTATCCTGCCGCGCACCCACGGCTCGGCCCTGTTCACGCGCGGCGAGACGCAGGCCCTCGTGGTCGCGACGCTCGGCACCGGCGAAGACGAGCAGTTCGTCGACAGCCTGACCGGCACCTACAAGGAGACCTTCCTCCTTCACTACAACTTCCCTCCCTACTCGGTCGGTGAGACCGGCCGCATGGGCTCGCCCGGCCGCCGCGAGATCGGCCACGGCAAGCTCGCCTGGCGCGCCATCCGCCCGATGCTGCCGGCCAAGGAAGCTTTCCCCTACACGATCCGTGCCGTGTCGGAGGTCACCGAGTCGAACGGCTCGTCCTCCATGGCCACCGTCTGCGGCACCTCGCTGGCGCTGATGGATGCGGGTGTCCCGCTGCAGAACCCGGTCGCCGGCATCGCCATGGGCCTGATCCTGGAAGGCGAGCGCTTCGCCGTCCTGTCCGATATCCTGGGCGACGAGGATCACCTCGGCGACATGGATTTCAAGGTCGCCGGCACCGAGAACGGCATCACCTCGCTGCAGATGGACATCAAGATCCAGGGCATCACCGAGGAGATCATGCGCATCGCCCTCGACCAGGCCAAGGGTGGTCGCATCCACATCCTGGGCGAGATGAACAAGGCGCTGGGTTCGGCCCGGGCCGAGCTCGGCGAGTTCGCCCCGCGCATCGAGGTCATGCAAATTCCGACCGACAAGATCCGCGACGTGATCGGCTCGGGCGGCAAGATCATCCGCGAGATCGTCGAGAAGACCGGCGCCAAGATCAACATCGAGGACGACGGCACGGTGAAGATCGCCTCCTCCTCCGGCAAGGAGATCGAGGCGGCCCGCAAGTGGATTCACTCGATCGTCGCCGAGCCGGAAGTCGGCGAGGTCTACGAGGGCACGGTGGTCAAGTGCGTCGAGTTCGGCGCCTTCGTGAACTTCTTCGGTTCGCGCGACGGCCTCGTCCACATCTCGCAGCTGGCCGAAGAGCGCGTCCAGAAGACCTCCGACGTGGTCAAGGAAGGCCAGAAGGTCTGGGTCAAGCTCATGGGCTTCGACGAGCGCGGCAAGGTCCGTCTCTCGATGAAGGTCGTGGACCAGGCCACGGGCGAAGAGATCAAGAAGACCGGCAAGGAAGACGACGCGGCCTGATCGCGCCTCTCCACGGTTGATATCGGAAAGGGCGGGTGGCGACACCCGCCCTTTTTCGCGTGCAAGGTGGAGCGTCGGGCCGTGTCGCGGGGCGTGTCCGTTCATCGTCCGGAGACCCCACGATCCCCCTTTGGCGTGAACATTTTGCGTGGCCAGCTAAAGCGGATTTTCACGCTCTTGCGCGATACAGGATTGGACGCGCAATCCAAGGCACAGGAATGCTGAGTGCATATGAAAGCCACAGGAGGGCGCTGACGCGCGCGACGGCGCCGGTCGCCGTGCTTGTGGCTTGTCTGCTGGCCGCGCTGCTGGCCGGGATCGTCCTCGTGGCGGGGCAGCAGACGCGTCAGGCCGATGAGACCAACAGCCGACGCGTCGCCGAAGCCTTGAAGGCCGAGAAGATCCATCTCGCCCAGAACACGGTCGACTACGCCACCTGGGAGGATGTCGGCCAGCGCGTCGTCAAGGCGGGGGACAAGGCCTGGGCCGAGGCGAATCTCGGCCTGACGCTTCTGAAGACGTTCGGCATCGACCTCGCCTTCGTGATCCAGCCGAACGGGCGGACCGCCTATGCCTTCCGCGACGGCTTCCTCACCGAACTTCCCGCCGAGGCGATCATGGGCGAAGGTTGGTCGCCGCTTCTCGATGCGGCGCGCCGTGCCCCCGTCGGGCAGCCCGTATTGGGCTTCCTTCTCGCCGACCGAAAGCTCGCGATCGCCGCCGCCAGCCCCCTGGTCCTGGCGGAACCCGGCGGTGACGGTCCGCCTCCCATTCTGGTGTTCGCCCATCGGCTCCAGCCTCGTCTTCTCGGGGAACTGTCGCACACCTATTCCCTGTCGAATTTAGAGGCGACGGCGTCGCGGCCGGAGGGCGACTCCCATCTGGCGCTGAAGACCATCGACAATCGGACGCTCGGATTCATCACCTGGCACGCGAGCTCGATCGGCGACGACCTCCTGCGCGTGACCCTTCCGATCTGGTTCGTCCTCGCGGTTGCCTGCACGGTTACCGTCATTCTCGTGCGTCACCAGACCGACACGGCGGCGCGCCTCATCAGCATTGGCGACTGGCGCGTCAGGCACGATCCCCTCACCGAGCTGCCGAACCGCATCCTGCTCCTCGAACATCTGGACGGCTTGGCCCGAGATCTTATCGATACGGGACGCGGCTTCGCCGTGCTCTATCTCGATCTCGACGGCTTCAAGGCGGTCAACGACACGCAGGGGCACGATGCCGGCGACCAGGTGCTGCGCTTCGTGGCGGAGCGGATCGCGGCGCTGATCGGTGCCGAAGATCTCGCGGTTCGCCTGGGGGGCGACGAGTTCTGCGTCGTGCTCGGCTCAGGCGCGGGGCCGGCGCGCGTGCAGCCCATGGCCGAGAAACTGATCCAGGCGATCGGCGAGCCCATGCTTCTGCGCAACGGCGCCGAGGTTCTGGTCGGCGCGACGATCGGCGTCGTGATCGCGCCGGTCGACGGGTCGAGCCCGCGCCAACTCCTGCACCGGGCCGACGATGCGCTCTACCACGGCAAGCGCATCGGCAAGGGGCGCATCTGTTTCCACCGCGACCTGCCCCTGGAGGGGGATCGCGGCGGTCGAGCGTTTCTGCCGATGCCGGAACTCGGGCGTCCTTCGCCGGGAGAGAGCGCCTTCTGACGGACGTAAGGCCGCAAGCGTCGAAGCCCGGGTCGGGGGCGCCGACGCCGTGGCGCGCCGTCAGGGCGCGGGATTGCCCACGCGCTGGTGCACGGCGTCCACCGCCGCCTGCATCTCGTCGGTCCACACGACGTCTTCCGCCGCCAGACATTCCTCCAACTGCGCCATGGTGGTGGCGCCGATGATCGTCGCCGTCACGAAGGGCTGCGCCAGGACGAAGGCGTTGGCGAAGGTCGCCGGCTGGAGGCCGAACTCGTGCGCCAAGGCCACATAGGCGTCCACCGCCTCGGCGGTGCCGGGCTTCTCGTAGCGCTGGAGCCGGTCGAACAGCGCCTTGCGCGAGCCCTCGGGCCGGGCGCCATTGGCGTATTTGCCAGTGAGATAGCCCTGGCCAAGCGGAGAATAGGCGAGAAGGCCGACATCCTCGCGCAGCGCCACTTCCGCCAGAGCCGGCTCGAAAACGCGATTCAGAAGGTTGTAGGCGTTCTGAATGCTGGCGACGCGCGGCGCGCCGGTGCGTTCGGCATGGGCGAGATAGCGCATCGTGCCCCAGGCCGACTCGTTGGACAGGCCGAGATGGCGGATCTTGCCCTCGCAAACCAGCTGCCCCAGCGCGTCGAGCGTTTCCTCGATCGGCACTTCGGTGGCGTCGGCGGCGGGCGACTTCCAGCGGGTGGGCACCGAGCCGAAGCCGGAGGTCGGCCGGTCGGGCCAGTGGACCTGATAAAGGTCGATCGCCTCGACGCCGAGGCGCTTCAACGAGCCTTCCAGCGCTTCGCGGATATTGGCAAGGTCCAGGCGCGGCTTGGACGCGTCCTGCCGGAACCAGGTGGAGTCCGAGCGACCCACGACCTTGGTGGCGATCACGACGCGATCTCGCAGGCCGCGCGCCTTCAGCCAGGAACCGATGAAACGCTCCGTCGCGCCCTGCGTCTCGGCCTTGGGCGGGATCGGGTAGAGCTCGGCCATATCGAGGAAATCGACGCCGGCCTCGACCGCGCGGTCGAGCTGCGCATGGGCCTCGCTCTCCGTGTTCTGCTCGCCGAAAGTCATCGTGCCGAGGCAGATGCGGCTGACATGGAGGCCGGTGCGGCCGAGGGGGCGTTTCTGCATGGGGAGGGGGTCCAGTCGAGACGGGCGAGCAAGATGCGGGGAAATTCCCCGCCTCTTACGCTTCCCTCTTCCGCACTGCAAAGGCGCCCGCACCAAAACTTTCGCATCTGCGACGGCATGCCCGGCCATCGCCCCGGGGGAGCTCGCCCTATATGCGCGGCGAGCGCCGATTCCGAACCCGGAGCGACCCGATGCGTCTTGTCTTCATTCCCGCCTTCGCCTGCGACGGCGATCTCTACGAGCCCTTGGTGCCGCTGCTGCGGCTCGATTTCGACTGCGAGACCGTAACGCCCGCCGAGCCTGATCTTGCGGCATGCGCCAAGCTCGTTCTGAACCAGATCGGCGATGCGCCCTTTCTCGTCGCCGGCACGTCCTTCGGCGGCCATGTGGCGCGCGAGGTGGCGCTGATGGCGCCAGGGCAGGTACGCGGGCTGATCGTCATGGGGGCGGGGCCGGCCGGCGTGATCGACCGCGCGCCGCTGGAGCGCCGGCGCGCGGCGATCGAGGCCGATGGCGGGGCGGAGATGCTGGAGGATATGGCGCGGCGCATCGTGTTCGAGCCGGAAGGGCGCGGCCAGGAAGCCGCCGACGCCTTTCGCCGCATGACGGAGCGCGCTCCGGCCAGCCGGCTCCTGGCGCAGAACGAGGCGCTGGCGACGCGGCCCGACCGGACGGGCGATCTGTCCCGCATCACCTGCCCGGCGCTCTTGATCTGGGGTGCGGACGACCAGTTCTCGCCGCCCGGCGCGGGCCAGGGCATGGCCGAGGCGCTGCCCGATGCCCGCTTCGTGCTTCTGGAGGAATGCGGCCACCTGCCGAGCCTGGAGACGCCGATGCGGGTCGCCGCCGAAATCCGCCGCCGCTTCGTGCCGGAGGTGCCGACCGGAGCGTGAGCGGGTCGCGACACCCTGTCGCGTTTCCGATTCGTTCCGAATTTCGCTTGAAGGGGCGGGGCGCAGTGGGCTAACTCGGCCCATGCCCATCGTCTCTCCCAACCTGCGCGATCCCCTGGTCGATGGCCGGCAGTCCGAGCGTGCCCTTCTGGTGCGCCGGGGCGTGCAGCGGCTGATGATCCAGATGCGCGTGTCCGTTTTGCCGGAAATCCCGCTGACAACCGGGCGGCGCGCCGATCTTCTCTGCCTGTCGGAAAAGGGCGAGTTCACCATCGTGGAGATCAAGTCCTCGATCGAGGACTTTCGCGTCGACCGCAAATGGCCGGACTACCGGCTGCATTGCGACCGGCTCTACTTCGCCACCCATCCCGGTGTGCCGACCGACATCTTTCCCGAATGCTGCGGTCTCATCCTGTCGGACGGCTACGGCGCGGAAATCTTGCGCGAGGCGCCGGAGGAACGCCTGTCGGCGGCCACGCGAAAGGCTCTGATGCTGCGCTTCGCGCGCATCGCCTCGGACCGCCTCCTACGGGCGGAGTGGAGTGCCAACCCGTTTCTGACCGATGGCGGGTTGGCGCTGGACGAGGACGGCTAAGCGTCGCCTTGGCTCAGCGCGGCGCGCGCTTGGCCAGGATGCGCTGGAGCGTGCGCCGATGCATGGAGAGGCGGCGCGCGGTTTCCGAGACGTTGCGATCGCAAAGCTCGTAGACCCGCTGGATGTGCTCCCAGCGGATGCGATCGGCCGACATCGGGTTTTCCGGCGGCTCGGCCTTGGTGCCGGGGTCGCGCATCAGCGCGGCGATCACCTCGTCCGCGTCGGATGGCTTGGCGAGATAGTCGATCGCGCCGAGCTTCACGGCATTCACCGCCGTCGCGATGTTGCCGTATCCGGTCAGGACCACGACACGCGCGTCGGGCCGCGCCCGGCGCAGCGCCTCGATCACGTCCAGCCCGTTGCCGGTGCCGAGCCGCATATCCACCACGGCGTAGGCCGGGGGGCCGGAGCGGATCGCGCTCGTGCCCTCGGCCACGCTTTCGGCGGTGCGCACGTCGAAGCCACGCTGCTCGAAAGCCCGCGCGAGGCGGGAGACGAACGGCTTGTCATCGTCGACGAGGAGAATGGAATTGTCGCCCTCGATCCGGACAGGAGGCGGGGCCGACGTCTGGGTATCTTGCATCAACATGGCTCATATCCCTTGTGCAATAGGATATGGGGCGCCAGTCGATCGAAATCAAAGTCGTGGCTCACCAAACATTAAGAATGGCGAAGAATCCGCGTTTCGCTCCGCATCGGCCATCGCACCCCGTCGAGCGTCCAACGTCGCGCGGGGCCAGACGATCCGAACCAAAGCGCCCTTCACCTCGCCCTCGGGCCGATTGCCGAAGACGATCCGCGCGCCGGAGCGCTCCAGCAGCGTCTTGGCGATGAAGACGCCGAGGCCGAGATTGCCGCCGAACTGGCGCGGGCCGTCCTCGCGCGGCGAAACGTAAGGGTCGCCGATCCGCGACAGGACATCGGGCGAGAAGCCGGCGCCGTCGTCGCGCACGTCGATCCGCACGTCCTCGCTTGTCCAGGCGACATCCACCGTCACCGCGCCGGTGGCGAAGTCCACGGCGTTCTCAACGATATTGCCGAGCCCGTAGAGAATGCCGGGGTTGCGGCGCAGAACCGGCTCGGCGCCGTCGCGCCGGCCGCTCGCGACGCGGATCTCGACGCCGAAATCGCGATGCGGCGCGATCACCTCCTCCACCAGCGAAAGCAGCGGCAGATGCGCCATGTGCTCTTCCGAAGAGGAGGAGAGGCTCGACAACTGCCGCAGGATCGCCCGGCAGCGTTCCGTCTGGGTGATCAGAAGATCGATGTCCTCGCGCATAGGATGGTCGGCGGGCGTGGCGCGGCCCATCTCCTTGGACACGAGCGCGACGGTGGCGAGCGGCGTGCCGAGCTCGTGCGCGGCGGCCGCGGCTAGCCCGTCGAGGGCGGACAGATGGTTCTCCCGCTGCAGCACCATCTCCGTCGCGGTCAGCGCGTTGGACAGGGTGCGCGCCTCGGCGGCGACACGATAGATGTAGAAGGTGGCGAAGACCATGGTCGTCACCAGCGCGAACCACATGCCGCCGAGATAGGGAAAGGGCAGGTTGAAGGGCGCGTCGGCCGGCCAGGGCACGGGATAGTGGAAGAAGGCGAGGAAGGTCGCCGCCAGCACCGCCAGGATGCCGAGACCGATCGTGACGGCGGCGGGCTGCGTCGCGGCCGCGATCATCGCCGGCACGATCAGGAAGATCGCGAACGGGTTCTGAATGCCGCCGGTGAGGAACAGGAGCCCGCTCGGCTGCAGGATGTCGAAGGTCAGGATCGTCGTCACCTGGCGCACGGGCAGACGCTCGGTGCGGGGAAAGCGCAGGCCGATGGCGATGTTGAGAAGCGCGGAAACGGCGATCAGGGCCAGACAGGCGGCCACGGGATAGGGATACCACAGGCCCCAGGCGACGAAGACGCAGGCCGCGAGCTGGCCGCCGACCGACAGCCAGCGAAGCCGCGTCAGCGTCGCCACGCGCATGCGCTGGCTTTCGCGCAGGTTCTGGGGTGGCCAGGCCGGAGCGTCGAACTCGGACGGGCCGGGCAGCTTCATCATCGCGGAGGCTTTCGTTGACCGGTTGCAATGACTTAAGGCGGCACAGGGTGGAAGGATAGGGCGACGGATCGGCGCGTTTCGAGCCGCACCGGCGGGCTGAGGCGCGAGTGGGCGCAGGAGTGGGGCGAGCTTTCGACGCGTTTGGCGGGGCGGCGTGTCTTCCCATTCCGTTAGGGCAGGCGGGGCGACCGATCTTGGGCAAGCCATACAGCCAGAGCGCCTTCACAAGACGCATCGACTTTGGTGCTGATGACTCTCGCTTCCGGTCGATCAAATGGTCCGCCCGGGCGGATTGACGAAGCGCAGAGTGTTTCCGTCAGGCCGCTTGGAAAGAGAAGCGGCAAGTCTCCGCGCGTTCATCGACCGATGACTTCTCTTCAGCTGGGCCGATTGCGCGAGAGCGGAACGTCGATGCCCCCGCTGGATCTTGTCGAAGCTGTGCTGGCTTTCCGCCTTCGAGCATAAACATCGGTGAGATCGCCTGCCGCAGCTCCGGGCTTCGTCCCTCGATCATTCTCCGGCGGGATAATGCGCGAACCGCCCCTACTGCCCGCGCGGCTTGACCCGGTTGGTCGGCGCGGCGGAGGCGGGGTCCTCCGGCCAGGGATGGCGGGGGTAGCGCCCGCGCAGGTCGGCCCTGACGTCGGCCCAGGAGCCCGCCCAGAAGCCGGGCAGGTCGCGCGTGATCTGGATCGGCCGCTGCGCCGGCGAGAGGAGTTCCAGCGTCAGCGGCCAGCGCCCGCCCGCGACGCGGGGATGCGCGGTGAGGCCGAAGAGTTCCTGCACGCGGATGGCGAGAACCGGCCCCTCCGCCTCGTAGCGGATGGGATGGTGGGTGCCGGTCGGCGCGGTGAAATGCGTGGGCGCGAGAGTGTCCAGCCGCCGTGCCTCGCCGGGCGGCAGGCGCGACAAGAGCCCCTCCGCCAACATGCCGGGCTCGATGCCGCCGACCGAGGAAACGCCGGGCAGGTAGGGGCCGAGCCAGTCGCCGAGTTCGGCGAGCAGCGTCTCGTCGTCGAAGCGCGGCCAGCTCTCGTCCGCTTCCGCCACGAAGCGCAGGCGCAGAGCCAGGCGTTCGCCCTCCTTGGTCCAGGGCAGGGCCTGAAGGCCGAGGCGGCGAACGCCGCCGATCAGCGCCTCGGTCACCCGTCCGTCGGCGGGCAAGGGCAGCGTCGCCTCGCTCAACGTGGCGCGGCCGAGCCGGCGCAGGCGCCGCGCGCGCACCGCGCGGCTGCCGGGGTCGAACAGGACGACCTCCTCCTCGCGGATGCGCTCGGCCATGAGCCGTTCCAGCGCCTCCCGGGGAAGCGGCGCTGCGGCGCGGATGCGTCCGACGCGGCCGGGCGCATGCGGCTGCGCCAGCCCGCCGAGATCGGCCACCACCAGCGCGGGCTCGCGGGCCAGCGCGTGGGTCTCCTCCAGCGCGCCGCCGCGCCCGTTGGTGAGCACGAACTGGCCGCGCGCCCCGCGCGCGATGGCGATGCGGTCGGGATAGGCGAGCGCCAGAAGCGCACCGGGCTCGTCGCTCTCCACTTCGCCCGGCCCGTTCGCCTGGCGGGCGATGCGGATGGCCAGATCGCTCGCCGCCTTGGCGCGCGGGCTGCGCTCCTGGCTCCAGCGGCGCAGGCGCTCGGTGAGGTCGATCTCCGGGCCGCCGAGCCCGTGTTCGCTGAGAAGCACCGCGATGCGGGCCGCCAGACGCCGGCTTTCGCCGTGCGCCGCGCCCGCCACCATGCGCGCGAGGCGCGGCCCGAGCGGCAAGGCGCGCATGGCCTCGCCCTCCGGGGTCAGCCGGCCCGCCGCGTCCACCGCGCCAAGCTCTTCCAGCAGCAGCCGCGCTTCGGCCACGGCGGGCGTGGGCGGCGGGTCGAGAAAGCGCAGACTCGCCGGATCGCTCACCCCCCAGCTCAGCGTGTCGAGCAGGAGGCCTGACAGGTCGGTGGACAGGATTTCGGGTCGGTCGAAGGGCTCCAGCGCCGCCGTCTGCTCGGCGCGCCAAAGGCGGATGGCCGTGCCGGGGGCGGTGCGCCCGGCGCGGCCCGCGCGCTGCTCGGCCGAGGCCTTGGACACGCGCACGGTCTCCAGCCGCGACAGGCCGGTGGCCGGCTCGAACACGGGCTGGCGCTTCAGCCCGCTGTCGATCACCACCGTCACCCCGTCGATCGTGATCGAGGTTTCCGCGATCGTCGTGGCGAGCACCACCTTGCGCCGTCCGGCCGGGGCGGGGCGGATGGCGACATCCTGCGCCCCGCCCTCCATGGCGCCGAAAAGCGGCGCGAGGATCACGTCTGCCGGCACGCGCTTTTCCAGCCGTTCCAGCGTGCGCTCGATCTCGCGCTGGCCGGGCAGGAAGACGAGGATCGAGCCGGACCCCACGCCCAGCTCCTCCAGCACGGCGCGGGCGCTGGCCTCCTCCACGGGCTCGTCGGGCAGGCGGTCGCGGTGGCGGATTTCGACGGGAAAGGCGCGCCCCTCCGAGCGGATCACCGGCGCGTCGCCGATCAGGCTCGCCACCCGCGCGCCGTCCAGCGTCGCGGACATGACGAGAAGCTTCAGGTCCGGCCGCAGCGCGCCCTGCACGTCCAGCGCCAGGGCCAGCCCGAAATCGGCGTCGAGCGAGCGCTCGTGGAACTCGTCGAACAGAATGGCGGCGACGCCCGAAAGCTCGGGATCACCGATCACGAGCCGCGTCAGGACGCCTTCTGTCACCACCTCGATCCGCGTCCGGGCCGAAACGCGGGTGTCGAGCCGCATGCGCCAGCCGACCGTCTCGCCCACGTCCTCGCCCAGCAGCGAGGCCATGCGGCTGGCCGCCGCGCGCGCCGCGATGCGCCGGGGCTCGACCAGGAGAATGCGCCCTTGAGGCAGGTCGCGCAGCAGATGCAGCGGCGCCAGCGTCGTCTTGCCTGCGCCCGGCGGCGCGACCAGCACGGCCGAGCCATGCGCCAGCAGCGCGCGGGACACCTCGGGCAGGACGGCGGAAACGGGGAGCTCGGGCAGCGCGATCATGCCCGCGTTTTGGCGGCGGGCGGGGCGTAAGTCCAGCGGGGAACCGTGATCTCGTTCCCTTCGCCATCGGTCTCAGGCGTCGCATCCAAGCCGCGCGCTGGCTGACGATGAACTCAGACCGCTGCCACTTGACGCTGGCGCCGCCCTTTTTTCGAATGACGGGGGACTGGGCCATTGGCCCGGATGTTTGGGAGGCATCGGCATGGATCGATTTGTGGGCGGTTGTTTGTGCGGCGATGTCCGCTTCGTGGCGTCGGGATCACCCTATCTGGTGGGCCTCTGCCACTGCCTCGACTGCCGCAAGCATCACGGCGCGCTGTTCCATGCCTCCGCCATCTTCCCAGAAAAAGCTGTGACCGTGGAGGGTGAAGCGCAAAGCTATTCCGGCCGCTTCTTCTGTCCGCGCTGCGGGTCTTCCGTCTTCGGACGCAGCGGAGACGAGACGGAGATCAGTCTCGGTGCGCTGGATGCGCCGAGCCAGTTGAAGCCGACATACGAGCTTTGGACGGTTCGCCGCGATTCCTGGCTACCGTCCTTTCCGCTTCAACGGCATTACGAGCGGGATCGCGAAGGCGAAGGGCGGGCCGAAGGCTGAATCCACCCTCAGATCACGCTCGCCCCCACATTCACCGCCAGCGCCAGGATCGTCGTGTTGAACAGGAAGGCGAGGATCGTGTGGGCCAGCACGAGGCTGCGCATGCCGCGCGAGGTGACGGCGACGTCGGAGGTCTGAGCCGCCGCCCCCATGGTGAAGCTGAAATAGAGAAAGTCGAGATAGTCCGGCTCGGTGTCCTTTCCGGGAAAGGCGAGCCCGCCTTCGGATTTCGGGTCGCCGTAATATTCGCCGGCATAGTGCAGCGCCATGACGAACTGCGTCACCACCCAGGACAGAAGTACGGTGACGCCCGCCAGCGTCAGCCGCCCCGGGCTCGCCGCCGCCTTATCGCCCAGCCCGTGCAGTTCGGCGGCGATGGCGCCGAAGCTCGCGGCGATGCAGAGGCTCGTGACCACGAGAATGGCGAGCCGCCCCTCGTCCTGCCGCCGGGCCCGGGCGCGCAGGCGCCCGAGGTCGGCCAGCATCATCATTCGCCCGCAGGCGAGGAGATAAAGGAGGACGCCGCTGTCCCAGCCGGCCAGCGCCCGCGTGGACACGCGTATGTCGCTTGGCAGAAGCAGGAAGACGGCGACCATCAGGGCGACCGCGCCGAGCAGTCGCGGCCGGTTGCGCAGCATTCGCACGATGGCGAGCCAGCGGCGACGCCGGGGCTTCGGGGTGGCGGGGGCGCTCAACGGACGGACCGCCGTGCCCATTCCTCAACCAGCCGGTCGCCCCATTCCGGGTGCGGCTCGGCGATGGTGAAGGCAAGCGCCCGCGCGCTTGGCACGGCGGGGTCGCGCGCGTCGGCCCGCATCGCGTCGGCGATCCCTTGCGGCAGCGCCTTCAAGGCCAGCACGGTCGGGTCGGCCCAGCCGGCGAGATCGGCCTTGCGGCGCTGCGCCTCCGGCGACAGGAGAAAGTTGACCGCGACCAGGGCCCCGGCGGGCGAGGGGGCTGCGGCGGGAATGGCGAGGAAATGCGTGCCGCCGACCATGCCTCCGTCGAACAGAACGGGCCGGACGGTGGTGGGCAGGCGCCCTTGCCGGATCGCGGCGGCGGCGGCCAGCGGATCGAGCCCGACCACCATGTCCACCTCGCCCTTGGCCAGGAGGTCGAGCGCCTCGCCGTCGCTCCAGGCGAAGGAGCGCCCCTCGTGCCAGCTCGCGGCGCGCAGCCGCTCCATGGCGCGCCATAGCGGCGCCGTCACCTCGGCGAAGTCGCTGTTCTCGGCCGGGGCGAGCAGGACGGAAGGCTCGGCGGCTGTGTCGAACAGCATCTGTTCCAGAAAGCGCCGACCGGCGAGGCTGCCGGGCGCCGGAAGGGCAAAGCGGCCTCGATGCGCCTCGGCCCAGGCGAGAAGCGCGTCGGCCGTACGCGGCAGACTGTCGGATGGGCCGGCGCGCGCCGTGTCGGTGAAGAAGGTCAGCTTCTGAAGGCCCCAGGGCACGAGGCGAAACTCGGTCGGCTCGCCCGCGTCCGTGAGGTTGCTGGGGTGGGACTCCAGATCCACGAGAGGCCAGTTCGGCAGACGGTCCGCGAAGGGGGGAGACAGGCGGTCGGGGCGCTTCAGGGCGGGGAAGCCGTCGCCCTCGATCCACAGGAGATCAGGCGAGGCAGCCTCGGCATTGGCGGTGTCCGGCGCGGCAACGGGGGCGGCGCCGGCCGGATCGGTGGAAACCTCCAGCGTCACGCCGTAGAGCCGGACGAGTTCGCCCGAGGCCCATTCCAGATACGCCCCGGCGGCCGTCGGCGCGCCCGGCATGGCGAAACGCACGGTCTGCCCGCGCGCGGCGCGCTCCACGCCCGCCCAGTCCTCTAGATCGGGAAGGGGGGCGGCCCGCGCCGGGGCGTGGGCCAAGGCAAGCGCGGCCAGGCCGGCGAAGAGGACGGACCGCGGGCTTGGGATCATGCGGGAAGACCCTTTCCTGAAAGACGAGACGCCTCGCTCGTACGGCGGCGCCTTAAAAGCGGAGGCGAGCCGAGCGGGCGCTGCGCGAGCGAGGGCCAGGAAGTCTTTTCCTTCCTTCGTGGCCCAAGCTATCGCGCTGTTTTCTCATATAGAATTGATTTTGCTCACGTTTTCGCGGCGTGTTTGGTACACAGGGTTGGTACACACATGCGAGTCGCCATGCCTTCACCGTGGAAACATCCTAGCACCGGGATTCTGTGGTTCCGGGTTCGAATTCCAAGAGACGTGGTCGCAAAAGCTGCCGGTCGAACTGTTTGCGTGCCCGTTGGCCCCGTAAGGCGAAACATCGTCCTTAGGGATATCGCCAAGGTAAGCCTTCAGACGCGCGATCCGGCAATCGCAAAGGTGCGCTTCGCGTCGGTCCTCGACACGCTTTCCACGTTCTACGGGTCTTTGAGGGACGGTCCCGTCACGCTCAATTTTCGCCAATTCCTCGCAATCGCCGGTTCGATCTACAAGAGTCTGATCTCTGCCCATGAGGACAATCCGGGCGATGCCACGAGGTGGCGCGGCATGGCTGATATCTTTGTGAAGGCCACGGCCGGCGACGATCCATCAACGCGCGTCCACATGGCAGAAATTCTTGTCGGATCGTACCTCAACGACGAGCTAGAGGCGCGCGGGCTGGAAATCCATGAGGATAGCCGCCTCGCCGTCCTCGAAGAGGTTTCGATTGCATTTGCCAAGTTTCTGCGGGACGCCGAAGCGATGGCATTGCGGGACTATAATCTTCGGAGCTTTCCGACCGAAATCGAAGTCAAGCCTCCGAAATCCGCCGCCTTGTCGTTCGCAGACATCATTGACGAGCGAGTGAGAATCCTTTCTGCCGGCCGCGACGCCAAGGGTGCGCATCCCAAGACCATCGCGAAATTCCGGCGAGAGACTTCCCTTTTCGCTAAGTTTCGCGGCTCCGACGATGCGACCACCGTTACACATGCTGAAGTGTCGTCATGGATCGTGAATCTTCAGGAGAACCCCAAGCTCGGAAACAAGACCATAGGCGATTATGTGACCGACGTTTCTACCGTCTGCAACTGGGGCCGAAAACAGAAGTATTCGTTGTTCCCAGCGGAGAATCCGTTCCGATATGTCGAGTTGCCTAGATACGAGAAAGTCCCGCCGGCCGAGAGATCGTTTCGCATTGAGGAAGCTCGGGCGATCCTCTTGGCCGCACGCCAGCATCCGGAACCTCGCATTCACCTGCTTGTATTCTTCGCTGCCTACACGGGCGCAAGAATTTCCGAGTTGCAGTTTCTTCGGCCGGAGGACTTTCGGAAGATCGAAGGCAAATGGTTCTTTCGCATCGAAACAAATGAGTTTCGTACCGTCAAGACGCAGTATTCGGCGCGAACGGTTCCCGTTCATCCGGCCCTGATTGCTGAAGGGTTGCTTGCGCTTGTGGACCGAAGCGAGCGAGGGAGGCCCATATTTCGCGGAAAGGACAATGATACTATTGGTTCTTGGCTATCTGAGAACCGTCTGAATGAGCGTCCTGAACTGCGAGCTTCCCACAGTTTTCGACATCTTATGACTGATTTCCTGACCGAGATCGGAGCTTCGACCAGGGTGCGGTTGGCGGTCATGGGCCGAGCTTCTGGCGGTAGCGAGGACGGGTATGGGGGAGGGGACGTGGCCCTGCCGGGGCTGTGGCGAGAATTGGCGAAGATAAAACCTATCGTTCCCGTCCCCGCCCCATCCCCCGAAGATTGAAAAAACAGGCCATGGAGGCGCTTCCTGACGTTCAGGGCTAGTTGGGTAGCCAAAAACGACAGAAACGCCTCCACGGCCCATTCTGAGCATCTCAGAGCCTATCAGACGGGAATGATCCAATCGATCGGAACGCGGAGCTTAAGAGGCTGGCCGTCGAAGGTTCGGAAAAGAATGTCGCGAAAGCCGGAAGGCGGATCATAGCGGGCGGCGCGCTCGCTATCAATTTTCTCGCGAAAGGCAACAGACCGCTCGGTCGCCGCCCGGACCTCGGCAAGGCGCTGGGCTTCACGCTCCTCGGCCTCTGAGACCAGACCGGCCAGAAGACCTTGGGTTAGCAACTTGGCGCGGTCGCGACCATACCCCCGCAGGAGGTCGCGAGCGAGATCGCGGTGGCGAACATTCTCTGCGTCTCCGAATTCAGCCAGGGCGATAACGTCAACGTTCTCGGCAGTCTCGGGGATCGCGACGTTGCTCATGCTCACGCGCCGGCCTCCAATCTAAGCTTCGCCGCAAGGTTCGAATCGAAGTTGGTAATCAGGCCCTGTTTAGTACGATTGAAAGTCGGCCCCTGACGCCATGGATTCCCAGCCTGAGCGGCTTCCTTCGCGATGGCGATGCGCCCTTCACTCGAACGCGAGGCGGCGACCTTCGCTATGGCCTGTTGGGTGCGATTTCCGGCCGGCGCAGAGGGCGACTTTTCGTTGGCTTTGGTGTCGATAAAAGCAGGGAAGCGTGTCAAAGTCGCGCGAAACCAAGCTTCCACGTCGATTTCAGCGCCGTCTTCGCCAAGGGCTTTCACCGGCTTTCCGACCTCGAACCGGCCGGCCGACGCGAGGAGGGATGCAACAGCCTCCCGGCCAGTAGGAGTCAGGGATGCCCCCGTGACCTTTTCGAGGTCGCGCACAACCGCGTCAGAATTAGTTGGCATTGGCATAGGCATGGGCGTTCATTCCGTGAAGATGTAAAGCGTCAGAAAGTTCGGCGGTTTGTGCGGCGATCCGGCGAAGAAGTTCGGCCGGTGAGACTGCGAAACGGGCAGCCGCCATATCAATGCTGGCGAACTGATCGGCGGTGACTACCACGCTGATTGTGCGATCCGGGCGCTTCAAGCGGCCACCCTCCGGCGGCGACGGCGAGACTTGTCGGCCGCGATCTTCACTGCGATCGATCCCGGCAATTTCGGCCGGCCACTGGCAAGCCAGTTCGGATTGCCTTCCATCTGGCGCTGGCACCAGAGAAGGTCCAGCGAGAGGCCAGCTTCGAGGGCGGCATCCGCAGCCATTGCGAGTTCTGTCTCGCCGGCCTCAGTGAGGCGAACGCCAAGCGCCCTGCTCGCCATCGGCGCCAACATTGCGCCGCGTGATTTCCCCAACATCACGCGGCTTCCTTATCGATACCGTCCATCGCGGCGGTAACGAGAAGTCGAAGGTACGTAGAAGTCTGAAGTCCCGAAGCATTGGCTTCGCGAAGAACCTTTGCCTTCACCTCATTCGGGAGGAAAACGACCAATCGCTTGTAGTGATGTTCCAGAATTTCACGGGTCATGAGAGGCGTCCTATTGAATGGTTGCATTGCGTTGAATGTAGTTTGAGATATGGTTGACGCGCGTGCCACCGTCAATACCCCAGTAGAATCCAATGAAACGCAATATCCGGGAATTGGAGGGAATTATAACCGGATTATCTGGACTGGCTGTAGAGCCTGACGAACAAGGGTTTGCTTGGGATGCATCATGAGAAGAAAAAAGGAAAAGGGGGGAATTGTTTCTTTTTAAGGAAGAGCGGGAGGGGCTGGACAGACTTCCAGCCCCATCATCTCAATCCTCAGATTGCACAACGCCGTCGCTCGGCCATCGTTTTCTGGCAGTTGCCTTCCCGCTTTTCGCGTTCCAGATGCGACTTCCAGGCATCGTCCAAACCCAGTCCCTTATTCGAAGGCAAGCCGGCGAAGGAAACGAAACGTCGAAGCGTGTCGGACATGGAGACTGGTTTCATACCCCAGCCAGAGGCGAGGCCACTCAGCCGCTCCACCGCAGCCTTATGGTTTTCGTGCCCAGCGTCCATGATCTCCACGGGGAGCGGATGACTGGAAGAGGACGCGGCCGGCCGAAAGGCATGGTCCCTCTGCATCGTCAGGCCTCGTTCGATCCACGAACGGATGGAAGCCTCCCAGTCCCCTGACTGGGTATCCCTCTTGTCGTGGTAGTCCACGAAACGAGCATGACTGGCATTGATCGCGGCCTTGTCCGAGATACCGGCATCGTTGGCAATGCGCACATAAATCGGTCCCCACCGTTCACAGAACTCCGACCACCGGGTGGGGTTGTACCTCAATCCATCGGGGAGGCCGGTTTTCTTCGAAGAAGAATCATTCCCCATTTCTTCCGCGCCCGAGCGCGAAGAAAAAGGCGGGACGGCTTTTTCTCCTTTCCCTTCCAGAGTTCCGACTTCCAGCGTTTTACCTTCCAATGTTCGTGTATTCGTTTCGATACAGCCCCCTGTATCCCGATCGATACAGCCCCCTGTATTCGGAACGATACAGGGGTGCCCCTTTTCGGATACAGGGTTAGCCGCTTCTGAGGTCACCAAACGCAGGTTCGAACGCCCCGTGGAACGGCGCTGAGCGATAGCTTCGCCGTCGTGCCGCTGCCGGTCCTCGCGGGCCTTGATGACGCCTGGGCACGAGTCCAAACCGACAAACTCGTACGAGGAAGAGGTGCGACCGGCGCTCTGCGTGTAGCAGGCCGTTGCCTTGAGAATGCCGTTGGATTCCAGTTCGTGGATCGCCTTGAGCGCGGCGTTGCGCTTAACGCCTAGTTCTCGGGCGAGCGTCTTGTGGGACGGAAAAAGCGCGCCGGTCTTGGAGTTGTGATGGCCGAGCGCCATGACAAACAACGCGCGATGCGCCGTCGCTCCCATTTTCGTGTGCTCGCTGTGCCACAGGCAGAAGGCGACCTTGTCCCCCATGTCGGGGTGCCGATTACAATGTCCTGTAATTTCCGCCGTATCTCTGTAATTCGCGGCTTGATCCCGAGTCCGGGGTGCGTTATCTGTCATGGCAATCCTGCTTCGTAGTGGTGGCTGGGTTACCGCATTCTGTCCCGCCGGCTGGTTTTTAAAGGAGGCTGACCGGCGGGACGAAAGCGACTCTCAAGAGAGAGCCGTTTCTGATATGTTCTCAGCCCGGAGTCAATCCCCGGGCTGTTTGTCGTTGTCTAGCCGTCAGACATCGTATTCTGTGTCATCGGTCACAAAGCGCTGACGGCGGGACATGCTCTCCTCGACAGCCCGCGCCACGTCGTTCGGCTTGAGGTCCGAACCTTGCAGCACGATGTGATTCGTCACGGTTAGACCGCCACCGCCACCCATGCCGCCGTCGCCCCTGTAGGAGACAGGGTTAGCCGTAGAGGGACCCGGGACCGTGGCCGCGAGGGACTGTGCAGTCGGCGCGGGAACCTGCCCAGCGGCGCGGCGAATGTCGAGTTTGGACGCTTTCTCCCACGTCCGTTCCACGGCCCCAGCGCGACCAGAGTTGCCGCTGATCATTTCGACTTCGAGGCCGCGCTTTCCCTGACGGGTGTTGCCCGTGGCCATGCCGACATGAGCGCCGGGTGAACCGGGCTGAACGTTTCGGTGCTCTACCAAAACGTCGCCTTTCGCAACGTCCACGGGCGAGACGCCGACGCCCCAGCTTCGGAATAACGAGGCCGTCATGTTGTTCGTGCCCTTGAGTCCGACCGAGGCGAGCGAGGCATTCACGAAATTCGCACACCATGCCGTCCTGGCGGCGTCGATCTGCTTCGCGTTCTTGGCCATGAACGTGTTTAACGTGCCACGACCCGCGCCGCGCTCGGTCAAGCCCTCGAACCTCGCCATCTGGTCAACAGCCGCCGCCGCGCCCGTCAGGCTGGCAGGGTTTGCCGTTGGACCTTCAGCCGCTCTCGCAGCGGCCAGCGCGTCCGGGTTTTTTTCGAAGCCCTTCCAAGCGCCCAATCCTTGCTTCTGGTGAACCCACAACGCGATTTTGTCTTGCGTCGCCTGATCGTAAAGGGTTGTCTTAGGGTCCATTCCCAGCGCCTTGGCGGCTTCGCGGCGCGTCACGTTCACCACTTGGTACGCGCCCAAGGCGCTCGACTTACCGTGCTTGCGGCGGACCTCGTTGCCGAATTGCTGAACCTCGTCGAGCGTCATTGATGTCAAGGGCTTGGACGGCATACCGTACCGCCCGTTCCCCAAAACGGCGTTGTAGGGATTGCCGCCCGCCGTGCCCTCTGCCTTCTGGATCGCGCCCAGCAAGCCCGCCTGATCTAGCGGACCAGCGGCAATGTTTCGGCCGAGCGCCGCGCCCGTGATTCTATCCGCTCCCGTCGAGGACATGGGCGCAACGCCCGCCGGTGCAGCTGGTGCCGCCGAGCCCAGACCTAGCCAATCTCCGAACCGGCCGAGCTTTTGGCGCTCCCAGTCGCCCAAGCTACGGATACCGCCGTTGGCACCATCCCGTATCGCATCCCAGTTCATGATTGCGACCGCCAGAGCGCCGCCGACCACTGCAACCCCGAGCAAAATCGGAAGCGAGACCGCCCCAGCCGCCCCAGCCGCCGCGCCGGCCGTCCCGAGAGCGCCGAGCGCTCGAAGACCAGTCGCTCCCGCGTAGACGGCGGCGGCGATGCCAACCAGGGCATCCTTCACGATGGAAATTGGCCGCTCGACGGCCTTTGCCGCGACGGCCACGCCCAGCAATTCTGCCGCAGCCTTGCCGATGTTCTCGGCATCCGACATGTCCACGCCCGCGAGTTTGCCGAGGCCCGTTACGAACCCCCAAACCGCCGCGCCGATCCACTTCAGGACCGACCAGAATTCCCGGAGCCCGTCACCGAACCCCTTGAAAAACCTATAGAATTTATCGGGGTCGCTGGTTAGGCCCGACTTGCCAAAGGCGGCGTCCAAAAGGTCCGAGAAGCTGCCCTCACGGCCGAGAAGACCCTCGACAAGCCCCTTCACGCCGGCCCAAAAGTTGATTTGCAGTTGTTTCCGGTTCTTTGCGGCCCAGCCCGTAAAGTATCGTGCTGCCGTTGCTACCATAGGGCCGAGCGTCTTGCCCGCCTCGCCCAGTAGAACGCCAAGGGCGGCGCTCGCCTGTTTCAGCGCGAAGCCGATCTTCTTCGTGTGTTCGGCCCAGAGGTTGCCGATTTCGTCAACGTTGGCGGCGTCCTTCTGGATTTGACGCGCCTCGCGAACAACTCCGATCTTTTTTACAAGTCGTCCGCCTTCGCCCATCCACTCGCGGCCGAAGAGCGACAGCATCGCTTCATTGCGCTGGACTTCGTTCTTGATCTTGCCCAGACGTTCCAGCATGTCGAAGACAAAATCATCAGGCGAATTCTTTCTGATCTTCTCCATGTTGGCCGCGCTGCCATAGCCCAGGACGCGCATCAGCTTTCGGGCGCGGTCGCCTTCGAGGCCTTGCTGCTGTGTCTGGCGCGACATGCCGGCAGTCCGAGACGCGATATAGTCCAAAAGCCGGCCGGATTCGCCGGGACGGTTGCCGGCCGAGGTCGAGGCCGAGCCGAACGCCAGCGCCGACTCTTGTGACATGCCGAGCACCGCCGCACCGCCCGCACCTTGGCGAGTAAACTCCAAAAGCTGTTGAGGGGTAGTATTTTGCTGCCGAGCGAGGGCGTGGAGCGTGTTCGCCCAACTATTCATATTATTCATCGAAAATTGCGAGCCGTCTCCGGTCTGCAAATTCTTGACGAGTCCCATGACCTGATTGGCGTCTTCCACCGATACGCCATAGGCTTCGGAGAGCTTGAGGCTCAATTCGGAGAAAGACTTCGCGTCATTGACCGGAATGCCAGCCTTGATCGAGTCGACATAGGTGGCAAGCATGGTCGCGGTCGAGGCACCGAGATCGACGCCGACCTTGCTCGCCCAACTATCGCGAAGCTCGCGAGCGCCCTTGCGATCAAGGTCCGCGTAGATACGGGCGTCAATCTCGGCCGCGTCGGTTTCGGTTTCATTCTGGACGATCCGCCGGCCGGCGAGCCCCGAAGCTGCCGCGCCAGTGATTGCGCCGACCGCGACCCCGGTTCCCGCATCTCGCAGGGCACTGGTCGCCGTTCGGCCGGTGCTGGCGAAGGCCCTACCGCGAGCGCGGCTTTCTCTTTCAATCAGACCAATCTGCCGGCGATGTGCGGCCTCGCGGCGGGTCGTGGATCGTTCCTCCGCTCGGACCTCAGCGGCGCGCTGGGCCGACATTCGGCTTTGGAAATTCAGCCGCGCCCGCACCTCAGCGTACCGGCGTCGTTCCGCTCGTGCCGCCTCTTGGATGGACAGGCGAGCCAGCTTCGTCTTCGCGACGCGCTCATTTCGAAGGGCAGTTTCCGCCTCTCTTCGGGACCTTCTTTCCTCGCCCTGGCGCTGCCTAGCCATCCGGCTTTCGAAGCTCAGGCGCTTTCGAAGTTCACCCCCCATCTGGAGGCGAGCACGTTCGGAGTTGAGGCCGGCGCGCAGTGCGGCGGCTTGGCGTTCATGCGCGTGGGCGGTCTTTCCGGCAATCGCAGCGGAGCCCGTAAGCTTTCCGTACATCTTCGCCGGATCATTTGCCCTGGCGGTAAGCTTTTCCAGTCGCTGAACTTGGCGGATTAGCGACTTGATGACAGGAGATGCTTCGTCATGGGCGGATAAAACCGCTTTTACGTCGATATTTTCTGACACTGTTTTGGTTTTTCCTGAATTCGGATTGACGTAGGGGGGGGCGAAAAGGCCCTTTTGTGGAATTGCAATGGGAAGGGGTTGGCATCAGGCCCGGAACCCCAATAAAAAAACGGACCATTCCAATAGAAAGATGGTCTTACAACATGCTTGAACGTTCATCGTGCTGAAATACAAGAGACTGTAACTCTTGGACTAGAAGCTACAGCATGTTGAAGTCTGTCTTTGCATAGTAGATCGTTGCTGGAATTGGTACGATCTGCTATTGATCCGGTCGGCTGATCTTGGCCCCGGAACAAAAACAGATGAACGAAATCGTCAAGGCCACCGAGGCGCTGGTCGCCGCGCTCTACTCGGCAAACCATCCAAAGGCAGCGGCCGTCTTTGAGGAGGTCCGGGAGACGCTGCTCGCGATGCTGGACACGCTGGTGGAGGAAGGGCTTCTGGAAGAGGTTCCCGAGCCGGTCGCCGCCTGATCTATCTAAGCATGGCGTTAGTCGGAAGGGCGGGGCGACAGTCTCGCCCTTATTCATGTCAGGAGCCGGCCAGCCGTCACCGTGGCGTGATGGTGCAGATTTATTCGATGCAACGCGGTGCCACGGGGTTGTATCAAACCAAGACGACCGTATAGTGATGATACAGACCATCCACTGACGGTGATTCCCATGCTCAAGCCCGCGATTGCCTACTGCCGTGTCTCCACCGAGACTCAGGGCCGTTCCGGTCTCGGCTTGGATGCCCAACGCGCCGCCATCGCCGCCTTCGCCGCAAAGGAAGGTTTCGAGATTGTCGAGTGGGCGAATGAGGTCGAGACTGGCAAAGGTGCTGACGCTCTGGACCGCCGGCCGAAGCTAAAGGCGGCGTTGGCCGCTGCCCGCAAGGTGAAGGGGCCGGTTCTGGTCGCGAAGTTGGATCGGCTCTCGCGAGACGTTCATTTCGTCAGCGGTCTTATGGCACAGCGCGTTCCCTTCATCGTTGCCGAACTCGGCTCGGACGTAGACCCGTTCCTTTTGCATTTGTATGCGGCGCTCGGAGAGAAGGAACGGGCGCTGATCTCACATCGGACCCGCGCCGCGCTACAGGCGAAGAAAGCGGCCGGCGCGACGCTCGGCAACCGGACAAACCTCGCAGAAGCTCAAGCGGCCGGCGCGGCTTCGAACGCGGCCACGGCGGACAAGTTTGCCGGCAACGTCCTGCCGGTCATTCATCAGCTACAGGCGACCGGCCTCACGACGCTCCGGGACCTCGCCGCCGCCTTGACCGCACGCGGCGTCAAGACGGCGCGTGGCGGGGAGTGGACCGCCATGGGCGTGAAGCGGATTTTGGACCGTCAGGCCGCTTGAATTTCCTCTGTGGCATCGAAGGTGATGCCGAATCGATCCCTCAGGCCGGCAAGAACGAGTCCGGTCGCGATTGTGCGAATTTCGTAGGTCGTTTGACGACTGTATTTCCGGTTCGGCTTGAAGACCATTGCAGCTTCCTGCTTGTGGTCGCCGCGAAGCAAGAGAGTTACTGCGTTCTCAAGCCTATCGCCTTCCCGATGGCCATGAAGCCAGCGAAGCCATTCGAGGCACAAGAGAGCTTCCTCAGAATTCCGAGCGGTGCGGATTGGCTGGATCGGATCGCCCGCCAGCAGCCCGGCCAATGTCCGGTGACGCTCCATTTGTCGAGCATCGCCGTACGATGTGCCGGAGGGGCCGCGCCAGTTTGAATGACGGCCGGCTTGCTGCCAGCGCCGTTCCTGATCTGGAAGCTTCTGGACGATCTCGACCGCTTCCAGAAGCGCTTGCCAAACGATCTCGGCCGGCTTGAGTGCGCCTGTTTCAGCGGCAACGCGGGCGAGGATGCCGAGGTGATCGCCGGCCGATCCCGAGGGAAGAGGAAGAGTTTCGTTCATCGTTTGTTCCGGTTGTTCCGAGGGCACGGCGTTGGTACACAGGAGGGGTCATTGGAGCCGGAAAAACATAGCAAAATCATGAGGTAAGAGGAAGTATGGCAAATTCTTTTCCTTTCCCCTCGCCCTTGCGCTAAAGGAGGAGCAGCGCGGCGCGAAATCAACCGGCCGCAGGCCCGCGACCTCCCGCGCGGGCGCCCTTCTTTTGATGAGGTTCCCCGTGTCCGAAGCCGCGTCGCTCGATTCACGCAAGACGATCGTCCTCACCGGGGCTTCGCGCGGGATCGGCCATGCCACCGTGAAACGCTTCTCGCGCGAGGGCTGGCGCGTCATCACCTGCTCGCGGCAGGATTTCGCGGTGGATTGCCCCTGGCCGGCCGGGGCGGAGGACCACATCAAGGTCGACCTCGCCAACCCCGAGGATGTCGGCTTCGCGGTGTCGGAAATCCGCCAGCGGCTGCAGAAGAACGGCGGCCAGCTCAACGCGCTGGTCAACAATGCCGCGATCTCGCCCAAGGGCGACAAGGGCTCGCGCCTCGATTCGATCCAGACGCCGATGAATGTCTGGCGCGACGTGTTCCAGGTGAACTTCTTCGCGCCCATCATGCTGGCGCGGGGCCTGAGGGCCGAGCTTGCCACCGCCAAGGGCTCGATCGTCAACGTGACCTCGATCGTCGGTAGCCGCGTCCATCCCTTCGCCGGCACGGCCTATGCCACGTCCAAGGCGGCACTGGCCTCGCTGACGCGCGAGATGGCGGCCGATTTCGGGCCGGATGGGGTGCGCGTCAACGCCATCGCGCCGGGCGAGATCGACACGGCCATCCTCTCGCCGGGCACGGAGAAGATCGTCGAGCAGATCCCGATGCGCCGGCTCGGCAAGACGTCGGAAGTCGCCGACATCATCTACTTCCTCTGCTCGGAACAGGCGTCCTACGTGAACGGCGCCGAAATCCACATCAATGGCGGCCAGCACGTCTGACCGCCGGGCTTGGCGGCTGTCGGCCGTCAGCGGCGCCCGGCGCCGCCCTTCGGCCCCTTGCGCGCGTCGAGCGCGGCCAAGAGAAGGCTGACGCCTGAGATCAGGAGCGAGATGCCGAGAAAGGTGCCGACCGCCCAGACGGCGGTGCCCGGCAGGCCGATCACCAGGAAGAGCGCCAGCGCGACGTTGACCAGCGCCGACAGGACCAGAAGCACGAAGCGGCCGGTCGATTCGCGAAAGGCCATGGCGAGCGGGAAGGTGGCGAGGCCAACCAGCAGGAAATAGACCGCCAGAGCTGTGGTCAGCGTCACCGCGCCGGTGAACGGGTCGAACAGGATGATGCCGCCGAGCAGCAGCGTCAGCACGGTGAAGGCCAGATTGCTCCAGAAGCCCGTCGCCCCGCGCATGCGAAAACAGGCGATCAGGCCGGCAAAGCCGAGCAGGATCAGCATCCAGCCGAAGAAGAAGGTGGAAACGAGCGTCGCCAGAAGCGGCGCCAGCAGCGCCGCGCCGCCCGCCAGCGCCATCAGCAGGCCCTGAAGGCTGAAGGCCCGCCAATGGGCGTGGAGATAGCGGCGCATCTCGCGCCGCATGGTTACGGGGTCCACCGGGGGATCGTTGTCGAAACTCACGAGAGGGTGGTCCTTTTCCGAACGCTCGAAGCTCCCGTCGGGGGCTCCGCTTTGCCAGATGAAGCCTAAAGCCCGGCGGAAGGCAACCGGCCAGAGATGCGGCAAGCGATCAGGCGAGGTCGGCCGCGCCGACCCCGTTCCCCACCTCCATCGCCTCGAATGCCGGACCGTGTGCCTTCGCGTTCTCTGAGCATCCAGGTTCGCGGCAAGCGAGTGACCTCGTCCGTCAGGCTTTTCGGCTGAGGGCGCCGGTATGATCTAGCACGCGGTCGAGAAAATCGGTGAGGCGCTCGCGGTCTTCCTGGTGCGCCAGGGTGCCGTTGGCGTCCAGCGCCTCGCGGCTTCGCGAGAGGTGGAACTCCGCCGTCATCACCTCGCAGCCGAGATGCGACAGCACGGCGCGAAGCTGGCCAAGGGCGGCGCGCCCGCCCTCCGGCTCGGGCGTCGCCGCCGCCAGCGCCACGACGAGGCGTGGAAAGGCGCTGAGCGGCCGGTTCTCGCGCGAGGCGGCAAAGGCGATCCAGTCGATCGCGTTCTTCAGGGCCGCCGGCATTCCGCCATTGTGCTCGCCGCTGACGACGAGCAGCCCGTCCTGCAGGGCGAGGCGCTGCGCCAGAAGCCAGGCGTTCTGCGGCAAAGCCTCGGCCGCCCCCTCGAAAAGCGGCAGCGGATAGTCCGACAGGCTCGCCGCCGCCAGCGACACGTCGCTCGCGGCCAGAAGGCGGGCCGCCTCCGCCGCGAGGCGCGACTCCGGCGTTTCGGGGAGGGGCGAGCCGGAAAGGACGAGAAGACGTGGGATCAATGAACCGCGCCGGCGAGATGGGTCGGCTGCGTCTGCGAATAGATCCAGACGCGCGCCGGCGGTATGTTGTCCCAAACGATCGGCGTGGAGGACACGTCGAACACGCCCGCCACGGATTTCACCGGCGGCTTCCAAAGATAGGAGAGCTGGGTGAGGTTGCCGCCCGGCAGGAGACGGCGGAAATAGCGCGAGAACAGCGCCTGCCGCTCGGCCTGCTCCATGTGGACGATCGGAATGGCGAAGAGGATCGCGGCGAACTGCGTTTCGCCGCCGTCGCCCAGGGTCGCGTCGAGGTCGAACCCGTCGCCGTGGATGACGTTGACGCCAGGAAAACGCTCGCGCAGCGTCGAGGCGAACTCGCGGTCGTATTCGATCGAGGTGATGCGTCGGCTCTCGACGCCGGCGTTCAAGAGCGCGCGGGTGACGACGCCGAGGCCCGGCCCGAGTTCCAGGATCGGTCCGTCGATCTGCGTGCTCGAAGCACCCACCATCGTGGCGCAGTAGCGCGGCGAGGAGGGCGCGACGGCGCCCATCTTGATGGGATGGCGAATCCAGGTTCCGAAGAAGCGCGCCAAGTCGGCTCCGCGTTCGCTTCGGTTCATCGTCTCGGCTTCACTGCGGCGTTCCATCACGCTTCCTCCAACGGTCGAATCGCTTGGGCGAAACTGTCATACTGCCGGAATGAGACAAGCGTGATGACGCAAATGCGAAGGAAATGTTTTTTAACCGATGACGCCTGCCAGCGCCGGGCAGCCCCGCCGATAGACGACGACGCGGGCCGGCGGAATGTTGAGCTTTACCCAGGGGCTGATCTCGACGCGCGCGTCGACCCGCTCCGGGCGCACGGGCAGGGCGGGGGAATAGGTGAACTGCACGAAGGGTGCGCCGACGGGCAGGCGGTCGAGCCAGCCGCGCAGCGCGACTGTTCGCTCCTCCTCCGGCCGCGCCATGAGGGGCAGGCTGGAGACGACGGCGGCAAGCGGGCGCCCGTCCAGCCAGGCGTCGAGATCAGCCCCCGGCCGATAGGCGTCGCCGCGCATCACGTGGACCGCGGGAAACAGCGCCTTGAGAAGCGCGCAGAATTCCGGCGCATATTCCAGGCAGGCCAGACGATCGGCCTCGACCCCGTGCGCCAGCAGCGCGCGGGTGACGACGCCGGTGCCCGGCCCCAGCTCCACAACCACCCCGTTCTCCCCCGGCAGCATGACGAAGGAGGCCATGCGATCGGCCAGCGCGCGGGAGGAGGGCGAAACGGCGCCGACCTTCAGCGGACGGCGCAGCCATTCGCGCAGGAAATGCGCTTCGGGGCTCGCGGTCTTCGATTTGCTGGCCTGGGGTTTGGGCAGGGGCACGGTCAGGCTCGGATCTCCTCTTGGGGGCTTCGATCCGGCCGGCGCGCGCCGGACTCTCAGCCCGCCCGGCGCGCTCAAGGAGCCGCGCGGCCGGATCAGCCGCTTGGCTCCGCTCGATCGACCCCCTAGAGCGTCAGTCGCTCAAGCCCTCGAAGAATTCCTTCATGCGGGAGAAGAAGCCTGTCGATTGCGGCGAATTCTCGGACGAGGAAATATCCTCGAACTCCTGCAGAAGCTCGCGCTGGCGGCGCGACAGGCTCTGCGGCGTCTCGATGGAGATCTGGATGAAGAGATCGCCCATCTGCGCCGAGCGCAGCACCGGCATGCCTTTGCCCTTGACGCGGAACTGCTTGCCGAACTGCGTGCCCTCGGGAACCTTGACGCGCGTCTTGGCGCCGTCGAGCGTCGTCACCTCGAAGGAGCCGCCGAGCGCGGCCGTGGTCATCGAGATCGGCACCTTGCAGAACAGGTCGGCCCCGTCGCGCTGGAAGAACTCGTGCGGCTTCACCGACAGGAAGATGTAGAGATCGCCGGACGGGCCGCCGCGAAGCCCGGCCTCGCCCTCGCCGGCGAGGCGAATGCGCGTGCCGTCCTCGATGCCGGCCGGGATGTTGACCGAAAGGTTGCGCTCTTCGGGCAGGCGGCCTTCGCCGCCGCATTTGGAGCAGGGATCGGCGATGATCTCACCGCGTCCCTGGCAGGTCGGGCAGGTGCGCTCGATGGAGAAGAAGCCCTGCGCCGCGCGCACGCGGCCGATGCCGCCGCAGGTCGGGCAGGTGCGCGGCGCGGTGCCGGTCTTAGCGCCCGAGCCATTGCACACGTCGCACTGGATCGTGGTGGGAACGCTGATCTCGGCGGTCTTGCCGAGATAGGCCTCCTCCAGCGAGATCTCCATGTTGTAGCGCAGGTCCGAGCCGCGCTCGCGCCCGCCCGATCCGCCCTGGCGCCGGGTCTGGCCGCGCCCGCCCATCATCTCGCCGAAGATGTCGTCGAAGATGTCGGCCATGGAGGAGGAGAAGTCGCCACGGAACCCGGCCCCGCCGCCGCCGTTCTGGAAGGCGGAATGGCCGTAGCGATCGTAGGCTGAACGCTTCTGCGGGTCCTTCAGGACCTCGTAGGCCTCCCCGATCTCCTTGAACTTCGTCTCGGCGACGGGGTCGCCGGGGTTCTTGTCGGGGTGGTACTGCATGGCGAGCTTGCGGAACGCCGCCTTAAGGGTCTTGTCGTCGCAGGTTTTCACGACGCCGAGCGTTTCGTAGTAATCGACCTTCACGGACACTGCTTCACCGTTCTCGCATCGGATGGAAGGCGGGAGACCGGCCCTGTCGGAGAGAACAGGACAAGCCGATCCCGGCGCGCGCCATAAGGGCGCACCTTCGCATGTAAGGGCTGTGGAAACCCGTTACCATAGGCGAGGGGTGCGTGAAAAGAAACTCGCGCGCAAGGGCTTAAGCCCGACGAAAGACGCCGCCTCGTTCGCGTGTCTGCTCAGGCCTTCACGAGCCGTCCCGGCGCGGCGCGCTTGGCGCGCTGCGTGCCGGCCAGAAACCCGGCGAACCGTTCCTCCAGCGAATACTGCCAGGCATAGGCGACCAGAACGCTCGCGAGCATGGGCAGGAGGAGATAAACGTGAAAGTCGATCCAGCCGGTGGGCGCCACGACGCGCTTCCAAAGGATCGAGAGGAACAGCGTTTCCATGACGGGGTGCCAGAGATAGATCCCGAAGGACACCCGGGTCAGCGGCATGATCGGATCGAGAAAGCGCGTCGAGTTCGGCCGGGCGCTTTCCGACAGGCCGATCAAGAGGATGGCTCCGAACAGAAAGACCAGCGTCGCGTAGACGTCGGTCTGCGTCAGCATGCAGCCGATCGCCAGCGCAAGGCTGAGAAGCCCCGGCGCGTGCGAGGTCACGTTGATCGCGCGGCGCGAGACGAGCAGCGCGGCAAGGCCGCCCGCCAGGAAATCGGCAAGGGCGCGATAGGCGCCGAGCGTGTCGGCGTCGGTCCAGTGGCCGCTCGGAAAAGCCCCGGCGCGGCTGAGACCTTCCAAGCAGGCAACATAGGCGAGAAGAACGAGCGCCAGCCCCCGAGCGCCGATCCGCCGCGCGATGAAGGGCACCAGCGGAAACAGGAGATAACAGAAGATTTCCGCGCTGACCGACCAGGACGGGTAGTTGAAGGCGAGTTCGCTCGTCGTGCCCCAGGCATGGATGCCGAGGAGCTGGAGCGGGATGTCGCTGTAGCGCCAGCGCTCCGGCTGGGCCAGCGTGACGAGCCCGGCCGACCCCGCCAGCGCCACGCAGACGAAGAAGCCGAGCGTCAGGAGATGCAGGGGATAAAGGCGCGCGATGCGCCGGCGCAGGAAGCCGGCATAGGCGGGCAGCGAGCCCACCTTGTCATGGTAGCGGGCCATGATGACGAAGCCCGAGATCATGAAGAACATGTCGAGCAAAGGCAGCAGCCGGTGCAGATACTCGGTTTCCGTGTAGGCCGCCGCGCCGGGCGCGAAATACAGGAAATGATAGGTCATCACCAGAAGGGCGGCCGCGAAACGCCAGCAATCGAAAATGCGGAAATACATCGGCTCGCCCTTTCCGGAGTGGCTTTCCCCGGTCACTGAGCCGTGAATATACGGCAAAAGGATAGAGGAAGTATCCCAGCCGCCTCTTCATCTCTGGTTAACCTTAAAGACGAGCCAAGCCTTCAACGAAAACGGCCCCGGTTCTTTCGAACCGGAGCCGCTTGAGTCTCATGCGCGGAGCGCTGGGGCTGGATCAGGCCGACTTCTTGCGGCCATCATCCTGAACTTCCTCGAAGTCGGCGTCCACCACGTCGTCGCGCTCGTCCTTCGAGCCCGAAGGGGCGCCGGTGGAGGCGCCCGTCGCATCGGCCTCGCCCTGGCTCGCCTCGTACATGGCCTGACCGAGCTTCATCGAGACCTCGCCGAGCTTCTCGCTCTTGGCCTTGATCGCGTCGGCATCGGCTTCCGGCTGGTCGAGCTCGGCGCGGAGCGCGGTGATCGCGTCCTCGATGGCCTGACGATCGGCTGCCGAGACCTTGTCGCCATAGTCCTTCAGCGACTTCTCGGCCGAGTGGACGAGGCTCTCGCCATGGTTCTTGGCTTCGACGCCGGCGCGACGACGCTTGTCGACGTCGGCATTGGCTTCGGCTTCCTTCACCATCTTCTCGATGTCGGCGTCCGAAAGGCCGCCCGACGCCTGGATGGTGATACGCTGCTCTTTGTTGGTGCCCTTGTCCTTGGCCGAGACATTGACGATGCCGTTGGCGTCGATGTCGAAGGTCACCTCGATCTGCGGCACGCCGCGCGGCGCGGGCGGAATGCCCTCGAGGTTGAACCGGCCGAGCGACTTATTGTCGGCCGCCATCTCGCGCTCGCCCTGGTAAACCTGAATGGTCACGGCGTTCTGGCTGTCCTCGGCGGTCGAGAAGACCTGGCTCTTCTTGGTCGGGATCGTCGTGTTGCGGTCGATGAGGCGGGTGAACACGCCGCCCAGCGTCTCGATGCCCAGCGAAAGCGGGGTCACGTCGAGAAGCAGAACGTCCTTCACGTCGCCCTGGAGCACGCCGGCCTGGATCGCGGCGCCCATGGCGACGACCTCGTCCGGGTTCACGCCCTTGTGTGGCTCCTTACCGAAGAAGCCCTTCACGACTTCCTGGACCTTGGGCATGCGCGTCATGCCGCCGACGAGAACGACCTCGTCGATGTCATTCGGCGTCAGGCCCGCATCCTTGAGGGCGGCCTTCATCGGGCCGACCGTGCGCTGCACGAGATCGTCCACCAGCGCTTCGAACTTCGAGCGCGTGAGCTTCAGCGTCAGGTGCTTGGGGCCCGTCGCGTCGGCGGTGATGAAGGGCAGGTTGATCTCGGTCTGCGAGGCCGAGGACAGCTCGATCTTGGCCTTTTCGGCCGCTTCCTTCAGGCGCTGAAGAGCGAGCTTGTCGTTCTTCAGGTCGATGCCCTGGTCCTTCTTGAACTCGCCGGCGAGATAGTCGACGAGGCGCATGTCGAAGTCTTCGCCGCCCAGGAACGTGTCGCCGTTCGTGGACTTCACCTCGAACACGCCGTCGCCGATCTCGAGCACGGACACGTCGAACGTGCCGCCGCCAAGGTCATAGACCGCGATCGTCTTGCCGTCGTTCTTCTCGAGACCGTAGGCGAGGGCCGCCGCCGTCGGCTCGTTGATGATGCGCAGGACTTCCAGGCCCGCGATCTTGCCGGCGTCCTTGGTGGCCTGACGCTGGGCGTCGTTGAAGTAGGCGGGAACCGTGATGACGGCCTTCTCGACCTTCTCGCCGAGATAGGCTTCCGCCGTTTCCTTCATCTTCTGAAGGATCATGGCCGAGATCTGCGAGGGCGAATACTTGTCGCCATGCGCCTCGACCCAGGCGTCGCCGTTGGAGGCGTTGACGATCTTGTAGGGGACGAGGGCCTTGTCCTTCGTCACAGTCGGGTCTTCGTAGCGACGGCCGATCAGGCGCTTCACCGCGAACAGCGTGTTCTCGGGATTGGTGACGGCCTGACGCTTGGCCGGCTGGCCGACCAGGCGCTCGCCATCGGTCGTGAAGGCGACGATCGAGGGTGTCGTGCGGGCGCCTTCGGCGTTCTCGATCACCTTCGCGGTCTTGCCGTCCATGACGGCGACGCAGGAATTGGTCGTGCCAAGGTCGATACCGATCACCTTCGCCATATTCATCTCTCCTTGTTGAGCGCGCCGCCCGGACCCTCGATCGAGGCATTCCGAAAGGCGGCACCTAAGCGGATTGGACTCCTCGCCGGGCCGAACCGATGGCGGCCCGTCCGGCAGTGCTGCGGGCTATATATGAACGGGCTTTCGGGCGCGCAAGACACGCCATCACGCCGCCGCGAGGCCATCCCGCTCCCCCGCCGGCTTCTTGGCGCCGACGACCTGAAGCCGAATGCTTCGGCCCGGTGGGCGCGGTCTCGCTTCGCAGGACCTCAAGAAAACGAAAAGGCCGCGAGGAGCGTTCCTCGTGGCCTTTTCGGCTCATGGTCTCCCGGCGCCTGTGCGGCGCCGGCGCGTCACTGGCCGAAGAGATCGCGGAACAGCGAGCGGTCGCCCGGTCGCCCGCCCGGAGCCGGCCCTTCGAGCACGGCGTCGGGCGGCAAATCCTGCGGACGCACGACGCGCGCCGGGCCTTCCAGCACCGCGTCCGGCGGCAGGTCGCCGCGCCGCACGGTGCGCGCCGGGCCGATCGGGGCGGGCGGGCGCATATGGGCGGGCTCGCCATACTCGGGCGGCGGACCGCCATAGTTTCCGTCGCCATAGGGATCGCCGTAAGGGTCGTCGTAAGGGTCCGGACCAACGGGAGGCCCGCCATAGGCATCCCGCCCATAAGGGTCGGGCCGCATCGGCTCGGGCGGTTGGCGGCTGGCATAGCCGCGATCCTCGCCGCCGAGGCCCTGGCCGAGGTCCTGCTCGGGCTGTTGGCTACGCGGCTGGCCGCGCGCCTGCTCCCGGTTCTGGTGATCGTTCGGCATCTGACGGTAGTTCGGCGTTTCGCGGTAGCGCGGCATGTCGCGCACCGCCGGCGTCGGCTCGCGCGCGGCCACCGGCGCATCCGTATAGGTGCCCTCGGAGGTCGGCGCCGTCGCCGGGTCGGGCTGCGGCGGCGCGGCGGCCACGGGCTCACCCGGCACGGTCTGGCCATAAGGGTCGGTGTTGCCGGCCGGCAGTTCGGTGTTCTCGTAGACCGGGTTGCCTCCGGCGTCGTAGCCGATGATCGCTCCAGCCGGGGCGCCGGCCATCGGAATGTTGGCGGGGTCGCCGATCCGGTAGTTGCCCGGAAGCGGCACGGCGGGCAGGCCCTCGTGGGCGGCCACCATGAATTCCTTCCAGGCGTCGGCCGGCAGCGAGCCGCCCGTCACCTGGCGCATCGGCTTGCCGTTGTCGTTGCCGAGCCAGACGCCGGTGGTGAGGTTCGACGTGTAGCCGACGAACCAAGCGTCCTTGAAGTCCTGCGTCGTGCCGCTCTTGCCGGCGATCTGCCATTCGGGGAAGGAGGCCCGGCGCCCCGTGCCGGAGGTGACGACGCGGGTCAGCATGGCGTTCATCATGCCCACCACGTCCTGGCCCACGATCACCGGCGGCACGGCGTCGTCGCGCTCGTAGAGCACCTTGCCCGATGCGGTGGTAACGCGGTTCACCAGATGCGGCGTCGCCTGATAGCCACCGTTGGCGAAGGGGGCGTAGGCGCCCGTCAGCTCCAGAAGCGAGACTTCCGACGTGCCGAGCGCCAGCGAAGCGTTGTCCACCAGCGGCGACTGGATGCCCATGCGCTTGGCGGTGGCGATCACGGTCTGCGGCCCCAGCTCGGCGGTGAGCTTGGCGGCGATCGTGTTCAGCGATTTCGCCACCGCGTCGGCGACGCTCACCTCGCCCCGGAACTTGTTGTCGTAATTGGCGGGCGTCCAGTTGCCGATGCGCACCGGCGCGTCGTTCACCACCGATTCCGGCCGGTAGCCGTGCTCCAGCGCCGTCTCGTAGACGAAGGGCTTGAAGGCCGAGCCCGGCTGGCGCTTGGCGTCCACGGCGCGGTTGAACTGCGAGGTGGCGTAGTCCCGCCCGCCGACGATGGCGCGGATCGCGCCCGTGCCGTCCACCGAGACGAGCGCGCCTTGCGTCACGTTCTGGTTGGCGCGGTCGATCGTCTTGGAGATCGCCTGCTCGGCCTTCTTCTCCAGATTGAGGTCGATCGTGGTCTGCACCACGACGTCCTCCTTGATCTCGCCGCCGACGAGCAGCGGCAGATCGCGCATCACCATGTCGGCGGCATAATGCTGCGCGCCGGTCCAGAAGCTCTTGGCCTTGGTGGGCTTGGCGGCCTTGGCCGCGTCCGCCTCGGCCTTGGTGATCATGCCCTCTTCCAGCATGGCCTGCAGCACGACCTCGGCGCGCGCGCGCGCGGCCTGCGGGTCGCGCACCGGCGAAAGGCGCGAGGGCGCCTTGAGGAGGCCGGCGATCGTGGCGGATTCGATGAGCGTCAGCTCGTCGGCATTCTTGTCGTAGTAGCGCCGCGCCGCGGCCTGAATGCCGGTCGCACCCGAGCCGAAATAGACCCGGTTCAGGTACATTTCCAGGATCTGGTCCTTGGTGAACTTGTGCTCCAGCCAAAGCGCCAGGATCGCCTCCTGCACCTTGCGCTGCAGGGTCTGGTCGGGCGTCAGGAAGATGTTCTTGGCAAGCTGCTGGGTCAGGGTCGAGCCGCCCTGCACCGTGTCGCCCGCCGCCATGTTCTGCGAAAAGGCGCGCAGGATGCCGATCGGATCGACGCCGTAATGCGAATAGAAGCGCCGGTCCTCGATCGCCATCACGGCCTGCGGCATGTAGGGGCTCATGCGATCCAGCGAGACCGCCTCGCCGCCGGTGGTGCCCCGGTCGGCCAGAAGCTCGCCCGAGACCGAGACGATCTTGACGTTGGGCGGCCGGTCGGGAATGGCCCAGGCTTCCTGCGGCAACTTGATCGCGAAATAGCCGATCAGGGCCAGTCCGGCGAGCCCGCCCCAGAAGGCGAGGAGGAAGCACAGGCGAACCACATGGCCGAGAAACGAGCGGCGCTTGCGCGGGCGTCCGAAGAATCCGCCGGCCCCGCCGCCGCCCTTGCCGCCCCGACCCGAGCCGCCGCCATTGCCGCTTCCACCGCCGCGCCCGCCGCTGCCCAGATCCCTCGAATTGCTGTCGCGGCGCGCGGCGCGCCCTTCGATCTCGCGCGGCGCGCTTCGGCCGCCCGAACGGCGATCGTTGGCGGCCATCACGGCGCGGTCGTCGGCGGACACGCGGATCTCGCTCTCGTCCGGTTCGGCATGGCCGCCGAAGGTCGGCTCGATCCGTTCGTTCTTGCGCCAGGCCGCCATCCGCACCCCTCTTGTTTCGAATCCGTCGCGCTTAATAAGCGGCATGGTGCGTCCCATGCGCGAGGTCAGCCGACCTTGCAATGGCACGAAACGCCTGAACCCCGTCTGAACCCCCGCGCGTCCGGGCGTAGGCTGGAGGGCACGCCCCACGGTCCAGTCGATCGCATCCAGCCTAAATGCGGCGATTTAACGGGGCGTTAAGGAAGACTGCCAGGGCGTAAACAAGTGCGCGGCGGAGCGGCCGGCGCAAAAACGCCGACGCCTCGGGGGAGGCGCCGGCGCGGCATCGGATCAAAGACGATGGTGCTTCAGGCGCGGGCGAAGTCCGCCAGATCCTTCACCAGACGATCCTGTTCGGTGAAATGCAGCCCGTGCGGCGCGCCCTCGTAGAGCTTGAGTTCGGCGCCGGGGATCTGCTGCGCGGCCTTCTCGCCCGACACTTCGAAGGGCACGGTCTCGTCGGCGGAACCATGGATCACGAGGGTCGGCACGCGGAACTGCGGCAGGTCGGGGCGGAAGTCGGTCTCGCTGAAGGCGCGCACGCAGGCCAGCGTGCCGCGAAGGCCCGCCTGGAGCGCCATCTGGCTCGTGTATTGCAGGTATTCGGACGAGATCGAGAAGTTGAGAAGGCCAGCGCCGTAGAACTGCTTGCCGAAGGTCGCCAGAAAGTTCGGCCGGTCGGCCTTCAGCTTCTCGATGAAGCCGTCGAACACGGAGCGGTCGACGCCGTCCGGGTTGCTGTCGTCCTTCAGGAGATAGGGAGGCACGGCCGAAACCAAGACGGCCTTCGATACGCCCTTGCCGCCATGGCGCGACATGTAGCGGGCCACTTCGCCGCCGCCCATGGAAAAGCCGACGAGCACCGCGTCGGTGAGCGCGAGCTTGTCGATCACCGCCGCCAGATCGTCGCTGAACGTGTCGTAATCATAGCCCGAGCCCGGCTGGTCGGACCGGCCGAAGCCGCGCCGGTCGTAGGACACGACGCGAAAGCCGCGCTCCACGAGTTCGTTGGCCGTGTAGTCCCACATGTCGGCATTGAGCGGCCAACCATGGATCAGGACGATCGGCCGGCCCTGGCCCCAATCCTTGGTGAAGATCCGCGTGCCGTCCTTGGTTTCGACGAATGCCATGAGAAGGTCTCCGATTGGATTCTCTTCTTTTGGAATCATCGTGCGCGATCGAGGTTCCCGTTTCGGCTGCGGGCCTGTCCGCCTGGACGGGCCATCGCCCTATATCGAGTCGCGAAACGTTCACCCATGGACTCACCCATGATCGACGCCATCGACCATTTCGTGCTGACCGTCGCCTCGCTCGAAGCGACCTGCGCCTTCTACCAACGCACGGCTTCAGGCGCCAGGATGCGCCGAGACGCCCGACGGCGCTGCTGTTCGGCCGGCAGAAGATCAATGTCCACGAGGTCGACCGCACGTTCGAGCCCAAGGCGGCGCGGCCGACGCCGGGGGCCGGCGACTTCTGCCTCGTCACGAGCCGGCCCATGGCGGAGATCGTGGCGCATCTCCACGCCTGCGGCGTCGCGATCGAGGAGGGGCCGGTCGCGCGCAACGGCGCGCGCGGGCCGATGGAGTCGGTCTATTTCCGCGATCCCGACGGCAATCTGGTTGAGGTCAGCCGCTACCGCGAAGGCTGACGGGCTGTCCCAAACGAAACCGGCGCCCCTCGGTGGAAGGGCGCCGGCGAAACTGTCGGGGTTGGTTGCTCGGTTCGGCTTAGAACAGGTCGAGCGTGAAGCGGTGCGAGAGGCCAATGCCGGCGTAGAACTGGTCCTCGGAGCCGACCTTCACGATCGGCGAATCCTTGGCGTCGCCGACCATGCGGTCATAGGCGGCGTTGACGTTGACGAACCAGTCGGGGCGGAACTCGTAGCGCGCCGAGCCGCGCACGCCGACCGTCTTGAAGCCGCTGTCGGCCTCATAGGCGGCGAGGCGCCCGAAGGAAGCGAGGCTCTCGATCGGCGTAACGGAGAAGTAGGTGCTCATGTATTCGCTGTCGGCGAAGCTCGTGGTGGGGCCGAGCTTCAGCTCCCACTGCGCGGTCGGACGCGAGATGAAGTCGACGCCCGCCTCGCCCACGAAGCCTTCCGCCTCGCCGAAGGCGTAGCGCGCCGCGCCATACACTTCGACATTGAACGTGTCGTAGATCGGGAACTCGTAGCCGGCGCGAAGGCCGAGCTGGTAGGTCTCGTCCAGCGCGCGGGTGCCGCGCAGCTCGGGATAGTCGGCCGCGTTGCGCTTGTCGATGAAGCGGAACGAGGGGGCGATCTTGAAGCCGCCGTTGGTCACGTCGCGCGAGCCGATGTCGAACAGGCCGGGAATGCTGAGATATTGCAGCGAGACGATCGGGAAGCCCGAGACGATGTAGTCGTTGGCGCCTTCATAGGCGGGCTGGGTGGAAACCCCGGCGCCCAGCTCGATGATGAGGTCGGCATTGTTGGCGACCGCGACGGCCGTCGTGTCCGGCGTCCCGTAGTCGGCGGCATAGGCACCCGACGAGAGGAGGCCGAGGCCGAGAACGAAAAGGGAAGACACAAGACGCTGGGTCACGATCGGAGAACTCCTGGCGCGGACGATGCCGCTTTTTTGCCATTGTCGGCCGATCGGGTGAGGATTCAACCTGTTCGGTCGTGCGCGTCCGATTCTGCGCTGCGGTCGTTACTCCGAAGACACATTAAACGAATGTAACGTTTTCGTGCAGCGCGCCCTTGCGCCTATGCCTCTGCCCGCGCCGGGTTCATCTTCCTCTGGGGTAAGGCGGGAGGCGCCTCGCCCCGCCGAAGGCCGGTCGTGGCTCGCCCCGACCGGAGCGGGCAAACGGGAGGGAACATGAAGAAACGTCGACTCATCGCCTGCATCCTGACGTTGGCGGGCGCGGCGCCCGCATTGGCGCAGGGCTTTCCCGACAAGCCGGTGACGCTGGTCGTGCCCTTCGCGCCCGGCGGCTCGACCGACCTCGTGGCGCGCACCGTGGCGCAGGCCATGAGCACGCAGCTCGGCCAGCAGGTGCTGGTGGACAACAAGGGCGGGGCGGGCGGTAATCTGGGCGCCAGCTTCGTCGCCAAGGCCGCGCCCGATGGCTACACGATCCTGATGGGCACGATCGCGACCCATGCGCTCGTCGCCTCGCTCTACGCCAAACCGCCCTTCGACCCCGTGGCCGACTTCGCGCCCATCGCCTGGCTGGTGACGGTGCCCAATGTCCTGACCGTCAACAAGGACTATCCCGCCAAGGACGTAAAGGAGCTGATCGCGCGGCTGAAGGAGAAGCCGGGCGAGGAGATCTATTCCTCCTCCGGCAACGGGACGCCGCTGCACCTGTCGGGCGAACTCTTCAAGTCCATGGCCGGAGTGGACATGGTGCATGTGCCCTACCAGGGCTCCGGCCCGGCGCTGGTGGACGCGATTTCCGGCGCGGTGCCGATCAATTTCGACAATCTGCCCTCGTCCACCGAGCATATCCGCTCGGGCGCCCTGCGCGCGCTCGCCGTCACCACCAAGACCCGCGCGCCGAACTTCCCCGACATTCCGACCATGGAGGAGGCTGGCGTTCCCGGCTACGAGACCAACACCTGGAACGCGCTCTTCGCGCCGGCCGGCACGCCGCCGGACGTGGTCGCCAAGCTCAACGAGGCCGCCAACGCGGCCTTGAAGGACGCGGTCGTCTCCAAGCGTCTGGCCGAGGTCGGCGCCAGCATGGTGGGCGGCACGCCGGAGGCGCTGGCGGAGCATGTGAAGAGCGAGGTCGCCCGCTGGAAGCCGGTGATCGAAGCCTCGGGCGCGCGGATCGAGTAGAACGGGTCCCGTTGAGGCCGGCGGGGCGACGATTCGAAAACGCTCCGCCTGTTGAGAGGGACAGGCATGACCGTCACGCTGCACGGCATCCGCAATTGCGACACGGTGAAGAAGGCGCGGCTCTGGCTGGAAGGGCAGGGCGTCGAGCACGCCTTCCACGACTTCAAGACACAGGGCGTCTCGCACGAGCAGCTCGCCCGCTGGAGCGAGGCCGTGGGCTGGGAAAAGCTCTTGAACCGCGCCGGGACGACGTTCCGCAAAGTGCCGGAGGCGGAGCGGGCGGACCTGTCGCGCGAAAAGGCCCTGGCGCTGATGAAAGCCGAGCCCTCGATGATCAAGCGCCCGGTGCTTCAGCGCGGCGACGAGGTTCTGGTCGGCTTCAAGCCTGAGGACTACGCCCGGTTCTTCGGCTGAGAGAGGTAAAGCGGGCGGCTCGTGCTGCCGCCCGCGCCGGCCTCAGATCGAGACTTTCACGGCCGCCGTCTCGGGATCGCCCGTGTTGGGCGTGCCCGCCGGCTCGATCAGGAGGAGATGGGTCTCCTCCTCCGCCACGGGGCAATGCTCGACGCCCCTGGGAACCACAAAGAGCTGGCCCGGCAGCAGCGTCACGTCGCCCTCACGCATCCGAATGGTCAGCCGCCCCTTGAGGACGAGGAAGAAATCGTCCGTCTCGGGATGCGAATGCCAGACGAACTCGCCCTGAACCTTCACCACCATCACATCGTGGCCGTTGAAGCCTGCCACGACGCGGGGCGACCAATGCTCCCCGAACGTTGTGAGCTTGCCGGCGAGATCGACGGGCTCGGCGCTCACGCGCCCTTCTCGCCCAGCGCCGCCAGCACCCGGGCCCAGGAGCGCTGGCCCTTGGCGAAGGAGCTCATCTCGTATTTCTCGTTGGGCGAATGGATGCGGTCGTCGCCCAGCCCAAAGCCGATCAGGAGCGAGGGCATGCCGAGCCGGCGTTTGAACTCGCCGACCACGGGGATCGAGCCGCCCATGCCGATCATCACGGCGGGCTTAGGCCATTCCGCCGAGAGCGCCTCGCGCGCCGTGCGCAGGACCGGCGAATCGAAGGGAAGCTGGATCGCCGGCGAGCCGCCATGCTCGTGGAACTCGGCCGTGCAGTCGGCCGGCAGGCGCTCGGCCACGAAGGCGCGGAAGCTCTCGCGCACCTTGGCCGGGTCCTGGTCGAAGACGAGGCGGAACGAGACCTTGGCATGGGCCTCGGCCGCGATCACGGTCTTGAAGCCCTTGCCGGTGTAGCCGCCCTCGATGCCGTTGACCTCGGCGGTCGGCCGCGACCAGGTCTGCTCCAGAACCGAGCGGCCCTTTTCGCCGGAGGGAACGGACAGGCCGACCGAGCCAAGGAACTCCTTCTCGGAGAAGGGCAGGGTCGCCCAGGAGGCGCGGACCTCCTCGGGAAGCTCGGGCACGCCGTCGTAGAAACCGGGCAGCGTCACGCGCCCGTCGGCATCGTGCAGGTCGGCCAGGATTTTGGCGAGCACATGGATCGGATTGGCCGCCGCGCCGCCGAAATAGCCGGAATGCAGGTCCATGGAGGCGGCGCGGATCGTCAGCTGCTCGCCGACGAGGCCCCGCAGTCCGGTCGAGATCGCGGGCGTCTCGCGGTCCCACATATTGGTGTCGCAGATCAGCGCGACATCGGCCGACAGTTCCTCGCGATGGCTGTCAAGGAAGGGCAGGAGCGAGGGCGAGCCGGACTCCTCCTCGCCTTCCAGGAAGATGGTGACGGACACGGGCAGCGAGCCGGTCTCGGCGATGAAGGCGCGGCAGGCCTCCACGAAGGTCATCAGCTGGCCCTTGTCGTCGGCCGTGCCGCGCCCGGTCAGGCGCTCCGTGCCGTCCGGCATGGCGACGCGCCTGGGGGCGAACGGATCGTTGTCCCAGAGCGCCAGAGGATCGACCGGCTGCACGTCGTAATGGCCGTAGAACAGGACATGCGGCGCGCCCTCGGGGCCCTTGCGATGGGCCACCACCATCGGGTGCCCCGCCGTGTCGCGCACCGAGGCGTCAAAGCCGATGGCGGCCAGATCCTTCTGCAGCCATTCGGCGGCGCGCCGGCAGTCGGCGGCATAGGCCGGGTCGGTGGAGATCGAGGGAATGCGCAGGAGATCGAACAGGCGATCCACCGAGCGGTCGAGGTTGAGATCGAGGCAGGACAGAACGCTGTCGAGACCGGCCATGAGGCCCTCCGCTGATCGGGATGGCGCATCGGCCATCGGATCGAAACGGCATAGCCTCTCGCCGTGCGAGCCGCAAAGGGAAAGGCGGCTGGCGGTGCGCGACTATCGCGCGGTTTGGCGGCACATGATTGCGAAACTCACGAGGAGACCGATCGGCGTGACCCAGTGACGCCAAGCCCAATCGCCGTCGTGCAGCCCATCCCAAAGCGCGCCGGACAAGGCGAGCAGACAGCTAAACGCCATGACGTAAAGGGGCGTGGACCACTTCCTCGATGCCATGCCCGAATCCATCCAGGACATCATGATCGGATGGGCAAGGTGGATAGCATGGGAGCCCCAAAAAGAAGAAGAGCCGTCGCGGACTGGAGGGGGGTTGTCGCGACGGCTCCTTCTGGTAGAGCGGGGTCCCGAGAGGGGGGTGGGGACTGATCCGCTCTTCGTTCGGCTCAAAAGCGGGGGACGAGCTTTGAGGCCGAAAGCGGCGCGCTCTTGCGCCGTTGTTGATAAAATGCGCCTTCCCCCCTTTACGTTCAAGGCCGTTAGATCACGAAGCCGTGATCCCCCAATTAAACATTTGTAATTCTTTGGAAGCCGTGGATTTCGGCTTGGTTTCGGCCGTGCGGGCGGGGCGATTTCACGACTGCCGCGATGCGATTTTCGAGCGCCGAACGGCGGTGCGCCAAGCGTTCGCACCGTGGGCGGGAGGCCTCTCCGCGATGGACAGCGCCCACGCCGCGCGATACCACCCTAGCCATGCAAAAGGGCGATCACCTCTTCCTCGTCGATGGTTCGGCTTACATCTTCCGGGCCTATCATGCGCTGCCGCCGCTGACGCGCAAGTCGGACGGGCTGCCGATCGGCGCCGTCTCGGGCTTCTGCAACATGCTGTGGAAGCTGGTGGAGGAATCGCGCGACACCTCGGTCGGCGTTTGCCCCACGCATTTCGCCGTGATCTTCGACCATTCCTCGACCACGTTCCGCAACGCGCTCTACGACGGCTACAAGGCCAACCGGCCGGCGCCGCCCGAGGATCTGCGCCCACAGTTCTCGGTGATCCGCGATGCCGTGCGCGCCTTCGACCTGCCCTGCATCGAGAAGGAAGGCTTCGAAGCGGACGACCTGATCGCGACCTACACGCGCCTCGCCGTCGAGGCCGGCGGCGACGTCACCATCGTCTCGTCCGACAAGGACCTGATGCAGCTCGTCGGCCCCGGCGTCGTGCTCTACGACCAGATGAAGGACAAGCGTCTCGGCCGTGAGGAGGTGCGCGACAAGTTCGGCGTCTATCCCGATAAGATGATCGACCTTCAGGCGCTGGTGGGCGACACGTCGGACAACGTGCCGGGCGTGCCGGGCATCGGTCCCAAGACGGCGGCCGAGCTTCTGGAAAGCTTCGGCACGCTGGAGGCGCTGCTGGAGCGCGCCGGTGAGATCAAACAGGCCAAGCGCCGCGAGACCGTCCTCGCCCATGCCGATCAGGCGCGCTTATCCAAGCAGCTCGTGACGCTCGACCAGAACACGCCGCTCGACGTGCCGCTGGACGATCTCTTCATCCACGAGCCGGACGGCGAGAAGCTGGTGGCCTTCCTGAAGGCCATGGAGCTCACCACGCTGACGCGGCGCGTCGCCGCCAAGCTCGGCACCGAGGCGAGCGAGATCGCGCCCGCTGCGGTGAAAGTCTCGGCCGCGCCGCGCGGCCCCGATCTCGACGCCGGTGGCGAGCCCGCGGCGGCGATCAGCGCGGACGAGCCGCCGGCCTTCACCCCGGCAGCGCTGGCGGCGGAGCGTCTGGCGAAGGAATCCGCCACGCCGGTCGATCGCTCGCGCTACGAGACGATCCGCGACGAAGCGCGCCTCCAGGCCTGGATCGCGCGCGCCACCGAGACCGGGGTCCTCGCCTTCGACACGGAAACCACCGCGCTCGACGCCATGCGCGCCGAACTGGTCGGCCTGAGCTTCGCGGTGGCGCCGGGCGAGGCGGCCTATGTGCCGATCGCCCATGTGGGCGAGGGGAGCGGCGATCTTCTCTCGGGCGGCGATGCGGCGACCAGCGTCGGCGCGCAGATCCCGCTAGGCCGGGTGCTCGATCTCCTGAAGCCCGTTCTCACCGACCCCGCGATCCTGAAGATCGGCCAGAACACCAAATACGACTACCTCGTCATGCTCCGGCACGGCATTGCCGTTGCGCCGATGGACGACACGATGCTGATCTCCTACGTCCTGGACGCCTCGTCCTCGCTCGAGGGGCACGGCATGGACGAGTTGTCCGAGCGCTTCCTCGGCCACAAGCCGATCTCCTACAAGGAGCTTTGCGGCTCGGGGAAGTCCGCCAAGCCCATCGCCGCCTGCCCGATCGACAAAGTGACGGAATACGCCGCCGAGGATGCCGACGTGACGCTGCGGCTCTGGCGCGTCCTGAAGCCGCGCCTCGCCGCCGAAGGGATGACCACCGTCTACGAGCGGCTGGAGCGCCCGCTCGTGCCCGTGCTCGCCCGCATGGAGGAGCGCGGCATCCGCGCCGACCGGCAGATCCTCTCGCGCCTGTCGGGCCGCTTCGCGCAGAAGGCGGCGGGGCTGGAGGCCGACATCCACATCCTGGCCGGCGAGCCCTTCAATGTCGGCAGCCCCAAGCAGCTGGGTGAGGTCCTGTTCGGCAAGCTCGGCCTGCCCGGCGGCAAGAAGACCAAGACCGGTCAATGGGCGACGGACGCGCGTCTCTTGGAAGACCTCGCCGCGCAGGGGCACGAGCTGCCGCGCCGCATCGTCGACTGGCGCCAGATCACCAAGCTGAAGGGCACCTATACCGACGCGCTGCCGACCTACATGGACGAGGCGGACCGTATCCACACGTCCTATTCCATGGCCTCGACGACGACGGGACGCCTGTCCTCCTCCGAGCCGAACCTGCAGAACATCCCCGTGCGCACCCAGGAAGGGCGCGAAATCCGCACCGCCTTCGTGGCGCCCGACGGGCACAAGCTGCTGTCGGCCGACTACAGCCAGATCGAGCTTCGGCTGCTCGCCCACATGGCCGACATTCCCCAGCTCACCGAGGCCTTCCGCCAGGGCCAGGACATCCACGCCACCACCGCGTCGGAAATGTTCGGCGTGCCGGTGGAGGGCATGCCCTCCGACGTGCGCCGCCGAGCGAAAGCCATCAATTTCGGCATTGTCTACGGCATCTCGGCCTTCGGCCTCGCCGCCCAGCTGTCGATCCCGCAAGGCGAGGCGGCCTCCTACATCAAGCGCTATTTCGAGCGCTTCCCGGGCATCCGGGACTACATGGACCGGGTGAAGGCCTTCGCCAAGGAAACCGGCTATGTCGAGACGCTGTTCGGCCGGCGCGCCCATTATCCCGACATCCGCTCCTCCAATCCGCAGGTCCGCGCGGCGGTGGAGCGCGCGGCGATCAACGCGCCGATCCAGGGCTCGGCGGCCGACATCATCCGCCGCGCCATGGTGCGCATGGAGGACGTGCTGCGCGCCGAGCGGCTTTCGGCCCGCATGCTGCTGCAAGTGCATGACGAACTCGTCTTCGAAGTGCCGGACGAGGAGGTCGATGCGACCATCCCGGTCGTCTGCCGCGTGATGGAAGCGGCGGCTGAGCCGGTGGTGGATCTTGCCGTGCCGCTCGTGGTCGAAGCCCGGGCGGCCGCGAACTGGGACGAGGCGCACTAGACTTTTCCGCCTCGCGTTCCGGCCCGGAATCTCAGCGACATAACAGCACAACCCCCGCCAAAGGGCCGATATCAGCCCTTGAACGGCCGGTTCGCCGCAAGGCCGGAACCAGTCGGGGTTGCGCTTGTTAGCCGCCACGATATTCACCTTGAACGTGCCGTTCTTCGCGGCACCCAGGGATAGGGCATGGATCGACCGGAAACCGACACGACCACTATCGGCATGCCGGATGGAATGACGACGGCGGCTCTCGCCAAGTTGCCTCTGGCGCTCGTCCTGACCAATCCGCATCTGGACGACAACCCCATCGTCTACGCCAACCAAGCCTTCGCGCGCATTTCGCGCTACACGGTGGAAGCCGTGATCGGACGCAACTGCCGTTTCCTGCAAGGGCCCGACACCGACCCGGACGCCGTGCGCCAGATCGGAGAGGCGCTGCGCGAAGAGCGCGACATCACGATCGACCTCCTGAACTACAGGGCGGACGGCACCAAATTCCTCAACCGCCTGCTGATCACGCCGCTCTACGACACGAGCGGCCAGCTTCAGTGCTTCCTCGGCGTGCAGCGCGACCTGTCCAACGGGCAGGATGCGGACGCGGCCGAAGTGGAGACCGGGGTGCTGCGGGGCGACACCTCGCTCGGCGAGATCCAGCACCGGGTGAAGAACCACCTGGCCATGATCATCGGCATGATCCGCATGCAGTCGCGCGCCCATACGAGCGGCGAGGCCTTCGACACGCTGGCGCGCCGCATCGAGAGCCTGCAACTCCTCTATCAGGAGATGACGGAGGCCGGCGTCGGCTCGACGCGCTCGCAGCGCATTCCGCTCGGCGCCTATATCAGCCGCATCGCCTCGACCATCGGTTATCTCGACGGGCGCCGCTCGGTGCGGGTGAATGTCGATTGCGACGCGATCGACATCGACGTGGAGCGCGCAGCGCGCATCGGCCTCCTGTTTTCCGAGCTTCTGACCAACGCGCTGAAGCACGCCTTCAAAGGGCGCGACGAAGGGCTGGTGGAAGCCCGGCTGAAGATGCTCTCCTCCGGCGTCATCCGCCTTACCGTGACCGACGACGGCATCGGCCTGCCGCCGGCCGCGCACTGGCCGCACGGGGCGGAAACGAAGTCGAGCGGCGGCCAGCGGGTCGGCGAGGCGGTGGCCATGTCGCGGGAAGGCGATGTCGCACGCGAAGTGGCGACGAGCCTGGCGCAGGCGAGCGGCGGCAGGCTCCAGGCGAGGGCGGAGACGGACGGCGAAGCGGTGGAGGAGGCGTCCGAGCCTCCCGCGCGCGGCGCCGGGGGGCTGGGCGGGCGAATCGTGCTATCCCTGGTGCGCGGGCTGGAGGCCCGAATCGACGTCAGTTCCCAGACGAGCGGCACCACCGTCACCGTCGACATTCCAGGGGAGTCTCCATCCTGAGCGCGAACGCCCATCCCATCCTCGCCGACGACCGCCTGATCGTCGGCCTCGACCTGTCCGGCCGCGCGGAGGCCGAAGCGCTGATCGAGACGCTGGGCGACACTGTCTCCTTCTACAAGATCGGCTACCAGCTCGGCTTTTCCGGCGGCTTGCCGCTGGCGGCCGATCTGGTTCGCATGGGCAAGAAGGTCTTTCTCGACCTCAAGCTCAACGACATCGCCAACACGGTGGAAAAGGGCATCGAGGCCATCGCCGCCATGGGCGTGACCATGACCACCGTGCATGCCTATCCGCAGGTGCTTCGCGCGGCTGCGGCCGGCGCGCGGGGCTCCGCGCTCTGCGTTCTCGGCGTCACCGTCATGACCTCGCTCGGGCAGGACGATCTTCGCGAAGCCGGCATCGAGATGAGCGTCGAGGAACTGGTGGTGCGGCGGGCGCAGCAGGCAAAGGACGCCGGGCTCGGCGGCATCGTCGCCTCGGCGGCGGAAGCCGGCCTGCTGCGCAAGCTGATCGGCGGGGATATGGCCGTGGTGACGCCCGGTATCCGCCCGGCTGGCGCGGACGCGGGAGACCAGAAGCGCGTGGTGACGCCGGCCGATGCGCTGCGCGCCGGCGCCTCGCATCTCGTGGTGGCGCGCCCTATCGTCGCCGCGCCCGATCCGCTCGCCGCCGCCCGCGCCATCCTGGCGGAGATGCGCGGCGTCTGACAAGACAAGGTGGACACGCCGCCGGCGTCCGGCGGCGCGCGAAGGGAGATGCGTCATGCCGAAAGCCTATTGGATCGCCCATGTGGACGTGGACGACCCCGAGCGCTACCCCGACTATATCGCGACGGCCGCCCCCGCAATGAAGCGCCACGGCGCGAAGTTCCTGGCGCGCGGCGGCCCTTTCCAGCCGCTGGAAGGCCAGAGCCGCGCCCGCAACGTGGTGATCGAGTTCCCCTCCATGGAGGAGGCGCTCGCCTGCTACCGCTCCCCCGAATATCAGGCCGCGAAGGCCATCCGCGAGGCGGTCTCGACGGCGGATATTTTGATCATCGAGGGGCTGGAGGATTGACCCCCGCGCCCGCGCCGGCCCTGCGGCTGCGCGGGATGGAGCCCGGAGACCTCGAAGCCCTCGCCCGGATCGAGGCGATGGCGGAGCGGGCGGAGTGCGAGCCGAGGACGCTCGCCGACCTCAAGCGCTTTCTCCCGCGGTACGAGGTCTTCGTGGCTGATATAAACCCTGGTGAACCCGTCGGGTTCGCGGCCGCAGCGCCCCTGTCTAGTCTCGATCCCGAGGGTTCGGGCGGGGAGGGGGCGGAAGGCTGTTTCTGGATCGCGGCGCTCCGCGTCGATCCGACCCTCGCGCCGGATGGCACGCCGGCGGCGCTGCTCGGTTCGGTCGCGGACCGGGCGCGCTGGTTCTTCTGCCGGGCCATGGGCGTTCTGGCCCCGCTCGGCGGGGGCTTCGGGGCCGAGTTCTACGGACGGCACGGGTTCATGGCGGTCGACCCCGTCGACTGGACGCCAGCCCTGCGCAAGCGCTTCGATGCCGAATGTCCGCCAAGCGTTTCGCCCGACCGGCACCGCCTCATGATCCGCTGGCTTTAGCGGCCATCGTGAGCTTGCGGGAAAGTGGGCGCCCGGTTCCTTTCCGGCGCGGGGGAACGAGCGTGCAAGGAAAAGATTGCAATTGCAGCGTAGGATGCGGTCGATTTCGGTCGCGGCCTTGCCGCCGGAAGAGGGAGTGAAGCGTCGTGTACGAACTTTACGAATGGAATCATGCCGTTCTCGCCCCATTCCGCGCCGTGGCGGACGCGACGCGCACCTTCTACCAGAACCCGCTGAACCCGCTGTCGCAGACCGAGATGGGCCGCACGGTGGCGGCCATGGCCGAACTTTTCGAGCGCACCACCCGCGTCTACGAAAAGCCGGAATGGATGATCCACGACACGCTGGTGGACGGGTTGCGGGTGCCGGTGGTGGACCGCACGGTGCTGGCCAAGCCCTTCGCCAATCTCGTTCATTTCGAGCGCGCCCTGCCGCCCGGGCGCCGCGCCGACCCGCGCTTCCTGATCGTCGCCCCAATGTCGGGCCACTACGCCACGCTTCTGCGCGGCACGGTCGAGGCGCTTCTGCCCTATGGCGACATCTACATCACCGACTGGATCGACGCGCGCCTCGTGCCGCTGGCGGCGGGTCGCTTCGACCTCGACGACTATGTCGACTACGTCATCGAGATGCTGCATTTCCTGGGCCCGGACACGCATGTGATCGGTGTCTGCCAACCGGCGGTGCCGGTCATGATGGCGGCCGCGCGTATGGCGCACGAGGAGGACGCCGCCGCGCCCGCCACGATGACCCTGATGGGCGGCCCGATCGACACGCGCGTCAACCCGACCGGAGTGAACCGGCTGGCCGAGTCCAAGGGCATCGACTGGTTCCGCGACAATGTCGTCATGAAGGTGCCGTTTCCCCATCCCGGCTTCCTGCGCGACGTCTACCCCGGCTTCCTGCAGCTCACCGGCTTCATGTCGATGAACCTCGACCGGCACCTGATCGCCCATAAGGACTTCTTCTGGCATCTGGTGAAGAACGACGGCGACTCAGCCGAGAAGCACCGCGTCTTCTATGACGAGTACAACGCGGTGATGGACCTCACCGCCGAGTTCTACCTCCAGACGGTGGAGGAGGTCTTCATCAAGCATTCGCTGCCCAAAGGCGAGATCACCCATCGCGGCCTCCGCCTCGACATGGGCAAGATCACGCAGACCGCGCTTTTGACCGTCGAGGGCGAGAACGACGACATTTCCGGCGTCGGCCAGACAGAGGCCGCGCAGACGCTCTGCCGCAACATTCCCGACGACATGCGCGTCCACTATCTCCAGCCCAAGGTCGGTCATTACGGCGTCTTCAACGGCTCGCGCTTCCGCGCCGAGATCGCGCCGCGCATCGTCGATTTCGCGCTGACGCACGGGCTGGAGGCGCGCGCCCGACGCGCCGCCTCAGCCGGTTCGGCGCCCGCCGCGCCGGCTTCGAAGGATGCCGCCGCAGCGCCTGCCGAAAGCGACCCTGCGCCCGCCGGCGACAAAGCATCCGTTCCCGCCGAGGCCATGATGGACCTTGCGCCGCCGGTCGATCCGATCGAGCTTGCTGCCGAGGCGGCGGAGATGCGCGCCGTCGAGTTCGGCCATCCGCAAGGCGTGGAGGACGAAGTGTCGGCCAAGGGCGCGTCCGGCCTGATGAAGGCGCTGCGCAAGGTCAAGCGCAAGTCCTGACGGGCCTCGCCCGCGAAGGGCGATCGATCGAACCGGCGCGGGATGTTGAATCGCGCTGGAGGCGATCCCATTTTGGGTATGGGATCGCCGCCCGCTGCCCATGGGCTTTCGGTTGATGGATATCGCCAGATGAAGTCTCACGCATTGATCCGCCCCGCCTGGACCCCCGCGACGATCGCGCTGATGGTTCTGGGCTTCATGGCCTACTGGCCGCTCGGCCTCGCCGTTCTCGCCTACATCTTCTGGGGCGACCGGCTGGAGGCGTTCCGCTTCGACGTGAACCGCGCGACCGACCGGGTCGTGGACGGCTTCCGCCGCTCGGGCGCCCGGGTTCCCTTCGGGGCCACCGCCACCGCCACCGCCACCGGCAACCTCGCCTTCGACGAATGGCGCGACGCCGAGCTGAAGCGCCTCGACGAGGAGCGCCGCCGGCTGGACGACGCCGGCGCCGAGTTCGAGTCCTATGCACGCGAACTGCGCCGCGCCAAGGATCGCGAGGAGTTCGACCGCTTCATGAGCCAGCGCGGCCGCCGCGCCGGCGCGGTGGATGCGGACGTCGTGCGAGGCTAACGCGCCCGCCAACGATGTAAGAAGAGGCCGCCGGTTCGCCCGGCGGCTTTTTTCTTGTCCGCCGCCCGCTTTTCGCCGACGAGCGAAGCCCTTAAAACGGTGGATAGGGAGTGGCCTGTTCGGCCGGCCCCAGCGCTTCTTTCCTGACTGGCCGATCGGCCCACCGAGACCGGATGCCGGGTTTCTTGAAACGTCTTCTCCCCACCGCTCGCAAGCCCGTCCTGCCGGATGCGCTGCTCGTCGCCGAACGGCGCGTGCCGCTGGAGGTGCGCGAGCATCCCACCGCCCGGCGCATCGTGCTGCGCATCGCGCCGGGCGGCGTCGGCGTGCGGCTGACCGTGCCGCGCCGCACGGCGCGCGCCACGATCCTCGATTTTCTGGAGCGCCATCGCGGCTGGGTGGAGGAGCGGCTCGGCCCGGAGCCCGAGATCGTGGCAGGCGGCGTGCACCTGCCGTTTCGTGGCGGCACGCTGCTGATCGCGCACGACCCCGCCCGCCGACTGGCGCGGCTCGACCCTCCTTTGGCTGAGGGCGAGCTTTGGATTCTCCATGTCGGGGGCGAGGCGGCCCACACCGGACGGCGCATCGCCGACGCTCTGAAGCGCGAGGCGCGGCGCGATCTGGAGGCGGCGGTGGAACGCCATGCCGGCGCGGTCGGCCTTCGCCCGCGCGCCCTTTCGCTGAAGGACACGACCAGCCGCTGGGGCTCCTGCACGGCCGACCGCCGACTGTCCTTCTCCTGGCGCATCGTCATGGCGCCGCCCTTCGTGCTGGACTATCTCGTGGCGCACGAGATGGCGCATCTCAGGGAAATGAACCACGGGCCGCGCTTCTGGGCGCTATGCCGCACGCTCTGCCCGGGCATGGATGCGGGGCGGAACTGGCTGCGGGCGGAGGGCTCCGGCCTCCATGCCTGGCGCTTTTCGTCCGACCCCGCGCAAAAGGCGCTGTGATCGACGTCCTATGCTTTACACTCGCCGCATTCGAGGGCGATAAGACTTCTTTCACATGAGCTTCGAACCACAGGCCACGTCGAGTGTTTCGAACCGGGATGGACGCGTGACACGACCGCATATCAAGATCTGCGGACTGAAGACCGAGGCCGATATCGACACCGTGCTGGGGCGCGGCGGCGCGGAGATCGGCTTTATCCATTTCGCCCCCAGCCCGCGCCATCTGGAGCTGGAGGCGATGATGCGCCTTCGTGCCCATGTCGCGGGCCGGGCGGCGGTCACCGTCGTCACCGTGAATGCCGACGACGAGACGCTGACGCGCATCGCCAGCCGCCTGCGGCCCGACACGCTGCAGCTGCACGGCTCCGAGTCGCCCGCCCGCGTCGCTGAGATTGCGGCGCTGACCGGGCTTCCCGTGATGAAGGCGATCTCGGTTTCGACACGCGAGGATCTGGAGGCGGTCGCCCGCTTTCGCCCCGTGGCCGACCGCATCCTGCTCGACGCCAAGCGGCCCAAGGGCTCGGTTCTCCCCGGCGGCAACGGCGTGTCCTTCGACTGGGACCTGCTCGACGCGCTGGGCGAGGATCGCCGCTTTCTTCTTTCGGGCGGCATCAATCCGACGAATGTCGGGGAAGCCGTGCGCCGCGTGCGCCCGCAGGGGCTCGACGTTTCCTCCGGCGTGGAAAGCGCGCCGGGCCAGAAGGACGCGGGCCTCATTCACCATCTTTTCGACGCGCTCGACGCCGCCTCGGCGGCCGATGTGCCCGACGCTTCCTCCAGCCTTGAGCGACGCTTCGCATGACCGAGATCCCGATCCCCAACTCCTTCAAGCTCGGCCCGAACGAGGAAGGTCTCTTCGGCCTGTTCGGCGGGCGCTTCGTCGCAGAAACGCTGATGCCGATCATTCTGGATCTGGAAGCGGCTTATAAGGCGGCCAAGACCGACGAGGGCTTCCTCGCCGAGCTCGCCGACCTGCAAACGCACTATACCGGCCGTCCGAGCCCGCTCTATTTCGCCGAGCGGCTGACGCGCGAGTTCGGCGGCGCTCGCGTTTATTTCAAGCGCGAGGAGCTGAACCACACCGGCTCCCATAAGATCAACAATTGCCTCGGGCAGATCCTGCTCGCGCGGCGCATGGGCAAGACGCGCATCATCGCCGAGACCGGCGCCGGCCAGCACGGCGTGGCGACGGCGACCGTCTGCGCCCGCTTCGGTATGCCCTGCGTCGTCTTCATGGGCGCGACCGACGTGGAGCGCCAGAAGCCCAACGTCTTCCGCATGAAGCTGCTCGGCGCCGAGGTGCGGGCGGTGACGGCCGGCGCCGGCACGCTGAAGGACGCGATGAACGAGGCACTGCGCGACTGGGTGACCAATGTCGAGGACACCTACTACCTGATCGGCACCGCCGCTGGGCCGCATCCCTATCCCGCCATGGTGCGTGACTTTCAGCAGATCATCGGCGACGAGACGCGGCGTCAGATGCTGGAAGAGACGGGCGCGCTGCCGGACGCGGTGGTCGCCTGCGTCGGCGGCGGCTCCAACGCCATCGGCATGTTCCGCGCCTTCCTGGACGATCCCTCCGTCGCCATCTTCGGCGCGGAAGCGGGCGGCCACGGGCTGGAGGTCGAGAACGGCCATGCCGCCTCCATGAGCGGCGGGCGCCCCGGCGTCCTCCATGGCAACCGCACCTATCTCCTGCAGGACGAGCACGGGCAGATCCTGGAAGGCCATTCCATTTCGGCCGGTCTCGACTATCCCGGGGTCGGCCCCGAGCACGCCTGGCTGCGCGACACAGGCCGCGTGTCCTACGTGCCGGTGACGGACAGGGAAGCGGTGGACGCGTTCCACCTCTGCACCCGTCTGGAGGGCATCATTCCGGCGCTGGAATCGGCCCATGGCCTCGCCCATGTCGCCAAACTCGCGCCCACCATGCGCCCGGACCAGTCCATCGTCCTCTGCCTGTCGGGCCGGGGCGACAAGGATGTGCACACGATCGCCAAGTCCATGGGGCTGGAGATCTAGGAACCCATGAGCGCCGTCACCCAGGAGCGATATCGGCCCCGGCGCATCCGGTCGCTCGGCCGGACGATCGCGAACGAGACGGCGCTCAAGCTCTACGGGATCGAGGTCGAGGGCGCCGCTCTGGGTCCGGTCTCGATCGAGCGGGCGAAATACGTTCTGGCAGCCCATGCGCCCGGCCCGGGGCATGTGGGTTTCGCCATTCTGCATCGGGGCGAGGAGGCTGTCTGGCTGCTGCTCCACTGGTGGATGGCGGGCGGTATCCTGGCGGAGCGCCTGTGGCGCGCGCCGCTGGGCTCGGCGCAAGCCGGGTTCGAGCCGGTGGATCGGCCGCTCATGGCCTGCGTCTGGGAACTCGTGCCGATCGCCTTCGAGCGCGACGCCTATGTGGCGACGGTGATGAACGGGGGCACCGAGGCGGATTATCTGTCTCGGGAGCTGGCGGAAGGGTGGTACTGAGATGCAGGCGATCTCGATCGACGTAACATGCCCGGACCCGGCGACGGCGCACGAGATCGCGGATGCGCTGCTGGGTCAGAACCTGGCGGCCTGCTGCCGGATCGGCGCGCCGATCGAGAGCCGCTTCCACTGGAACGGCGCGATCGAGCGAGCGGTGGAAGTGCCGCTGGCGATCAAGACACGGGCCGAACTTTTTGACCGCGTGGCGGACGTGGTGCGCGAGCTGCACCCCTACGAGATGCCGGCGATCCTCGGAACGCCGCTTCGCGCGGACGCCGCCACCTTGAGATGGATCGCGGACGCCTGTATCGCATCCCCTTGACGAATATTGGATGACGAACCGGGCGCGAGGCTTTCCCATGACGACACGCATCGAGACGCGCTTTGCCGCCCTTCAGGCCGAGGGCCGGCCCGCGCTCGTGACCTTCATCATGGCGGGGGACCCGGATGGCGAGACGACCCTGGCGGTGCTGAATGCCCTGCCGGCGGCGGGCGCCGACCTCATCGAACTCGGCATGCCCTTTTCCGACCCGATGGCGGACGGCCCGGCCATCCAGCGCGCCGGCCTGCGCGCCCTGCAAGGCGGCGAGACGCTGGCGCGCACGCTGGAGACCGTCCGCGCCTTCCGCGAGGGCGACGCGGCGACGCCGATCATCCTCATGGGCTACTTCAACCCGGTCTATATCTACGGCGTCGAGCGCTTCGTGGCGGACGCCAAGTCCGCCGGGGTCGACGGGCTGATCGTCGTGGACCTGCCGCCCGAGATGGACGACGAACTCTGCCTTCCCGCCGTGCGGGGCGGGCTCAACTTCGTGCGCCTCGCCACGCCCACAACCGACGAGAAGCGCCTTCCCGCCGTTTTGAAGAACACGTCGGGCTTCGTCTACTACGTCTCGATCAACGGCATCACCGGCTCCGCCGCACCGGACGCCTCGGCCGTCTCGGCTGCGGTGCAGCGCATCAAGGGGCAGACGAGCCTTCCGGTCTGCGTCGGCTTCGGCGTGCGCACGGCCGAGCAGGCCCGCGCCATCGGCCGCCATGCCGATGGCGTCGTGGTCGGCTCCGCGCTCGTCGCGGCCTTGGAGGCGGCGGTCGAGGGCGGCACGCCTGCTATGGTGGAAGCCGTGACCTCGCTGGTGCGTGAACTCGCCGATGGCCTGTCCGAGTGCAAGCTTGCGGCGGCCTGAGCCAGCCGCCATCTCAGCCTTTCCAGCCCTTCTCCGGGCCGCATGACTTTCGAGGGATCGTCCCGATGAACTGGATCACCAACTACGTCCGCCCCAAGCTCACCAGCCTTCTCGGCCAGCCCTCGCGCGAGGTGCCGGAGAATCTCTGGATCAAGTGCCCGGAAACGGGTGAGATGGTGTTCCACAAGGATCTGGAGGCGAACCAGTTCGTCATCCCGTCCTCCAACGTCCACATGAAGATCGGGGCGCGGGACCGGCTGACGCATTTCTTCGACAACGGCGTCTTCGAGGAGATCGCTCTGGAGAAGGTGCCGCTCGACCCGCTGAAGTTCCGCGATTCCAAGCGCTACACGGACCGGCTGAAGGAATATAAGGCCAAGACGGGCCTCGAGGATTCCGTGCTGGTGGCCGCCGGCGAGATCGAGACGCTGCCGGTCGTCGCCGCCGTGCAGGACTTCGCCTTCATGGGCGGCTCGCTCGGCATGGCGGCGGGCGAGGCGATCGTCACCGCCGCCGAGACGGCGGTGGACCGCAAGCGCCCCCTCGTCCTCTTCGCCGGCTCGGGCGGCGCGCGCATGCAGGAGGGCATCCTGTCGCTCATGCAGCTGCCGCGCACCACGGTCGCGGTGGACATGGTGAAGGATGCCGGCCTTCCCTACATCGTCATCCTCACCAATCCGACCACGGGCGGCGTCACCGCCTCCTACGCGATGCTGGGAGACGTGCACATCGCCGAGCCCGGCGCGGTGATCGGCTTTGCCGGCGCGCGCGTGATCGAGCAGACGATCCGCGAGAAGCTGCCCGAGGGCTTCCAGCGCTCGGAATATCTGATGGAACACGGAATGGTGGACATGGTGGTCCACCGGCACGAGCTGAAGGGCACGATCGCCCGGCTCCTGAAGGTGCTGACCAAGACGCCCGTCGCGCTTCTACCCCCGCCCCCGGAGGCGGGCGGCGAGGCTGCCGCCGCGCTGGAATCGGCCTGAGAGACAGAGCGCCCGTGACATCCGCCCCCAGCCTTGCCGATCGGGAGATCGGCAAGCTTCTCGAGCTTCATCCCAAGGGCTTCGACCTGAAGCTCGATCGGATCGTCCGGCTGCTCGCCGATCTCGGCGCGCCGCAGGACAGGCTCGCGCCCGTGATCCACATTGCCGGCACGAACGGCAAGGGCTCCACCACCGCCTTCTGCCGCGCGATCCTGGAGGCGGCGGGCAAGGCCGCGCATGTCCACACCTCGCCCCATCTCGTCGACTGGCACGAGCGCTACCGGATCGGCCGGGCCGGCGGGCGCGGCGAACTCGTTTCCGACGAGGCGCTGGCGGAGGCGATCCGGCGGGTCGCCAGCGCCAACGCGGACAGGCCCATCACCGTCTTCGAGCTTCTGACGGCGGTTACTTTCCTGCTCTTCTCCGAGAACCCGGCCGACGCGGTTCTTCTGGAAGTCGGGCTCGGCGGGCGCTTCGACGCGACCAACGTGATCGGAAAGCCGGCGGTCAGCGTGGTCACCTCCATCTCGCTCGACCACCAGAGCTTTCTTGGTGACACGGTGGAACAGATCGCGGCCGAGAAGGCCGGCATCTTCAAGCGCGGCGCGCCGGTGGTGATCGGCCCGCAGACCAGTACGGGCGCGCTCGACGTCCTGTGCACACAGGCCCAGCGCACCGGCGCCCAAGTGCATGTCTACGGGCAGGATTTCCTCGCCTACGAGGAGCACGGGCGCCTCGTGTTTCAGGACGAGCGCGGCCTTCTCGACCTGCCCATGCCGCGCCTGGCCGGCCGGCACCAGATCGGCAACGCCGCCACTGCCATCGCGGCGCTGCGCGCGGCGGGCTTCGACCCGTCCCAGGCGGCGATCGAGGCGGGGCTGACGCGGGTAGAATGGCCGGGCCGGCTGCAGCGCGTCACCTCGGGACGCTTGTTCGATCTCTGCGTGCCGGGCTCGGAACTCTGGCTCGACGGCGGCCACAATCCGGGTGCGGGAACCGTGGTGGCCGAGGCGCTGGCCGATATGGAAGACCGCGTGCAGCGGCCGCTCTTCCTTATCACCGGTATGCTCAACACAAAGGAGCCGGTCGGCTTCTTCGAGGCCTTCGCCGGCATGGCGCGGCATGTCTTCACCGTGCCCATCCGCTCGTCCGACAGCGGCCTGTCGGCCGACGAGCTGGCGGACGCGGCGAGCGAGGCGGGCCTCGAGGCCGAGCCCTGCGACAGCGTGGAAGAGGCGATCCGGCTGGTGTCCACCGGCTGGCAGTCGAGCCCCGCGCCGCGCTTCCTCGTCTGCGGCTCGCTTTATCTCGTCGGCGAGGTCCTGCGCGAAAGCGGCCTCGCGCCGCGCTGAGCGGCCTGCTTGCCACCCAGAAAAGCGCACGAAAAAGCCCGCGCCGGAGCGCGGGCTTTCTGCATTCGGGCGTCTGCCTTGGATCAGGCGGCGACGTTGGAATTGATCCAGGCGACGAGCTTGGACTTCGGGGCCGCGCCGACCTGGACCGAGGCCTGCTCGCCGTTCTTGAAGAGCATGAGCGTCGGGATCGAGCGCACGCCGAACTGGGCGGCGAGGTCCGGGTTCTCGTCGATATTCACCTTCACGATGTCGACGGCGCCCATCTCTTCGGAAATCTCTTCCAAGGCCGGGGCGATCATCTTGCAGGGGCCGCACCACTCCGCCCAGAAATCCACCACCACGGGCTTGGCGTTCTGGAGGACGTCGGACTGGAAGTTGCTGTTGTCGGTCTTCTTCGTGGCCATGTGTCGGCTCCGGTGAGACGCCGGGCTCAAGCGCGCCCGGCATGGGAGAGAAAGAGCGCGACTCGGCAACGGGCCGGCGCGTTCGGTGCACCATAGGTAGATGGCCGGAGGCCCGGCTTCAAGCGCGCGCCGGCCTTAGCCCCGGGCCTCGCCCCCTTCCGCCCGCTTGGCGCGCGCGGCCAGTGCCCGGTCCAGCGCCTCGGCCGGGATTTCCACCAGCGCCGGCCCCTCGGTGTAGAGCAGAGCAGCGCGGATTTCCGCTTGCGGGTACAAGGGCTTCAACAGTTCGCGATAGAGCGCGAGCTGAAGCACGTAGGGCGGGGGAACCTCCTCCGGCCGATCGGTGAACACTCTGTTCGTCTTATAGTCGAGGATGCGAACCACCCCGTCTTCAACGCGCAGCCGGTCGATCGAGCCGTTCACGACATAGGAATGGCCGCCCAGCTCCAGCCGGCCGGAGACCGAGACTTCCGCCCGACTTCCGTCCGCGAAATAGGCGGCGAAGCGCGGGTCTTTCAGGAGGCCGCAGGTCTTGGCCAGCACCGCCTCCCGCTCCTCCTCCGGCAGGAAGGCGCCCGCCACGTCGAGAAACAGTCGCGCGCGCTCTTCCCGGTCCTCGCTCGCGATGTCGGGCAGGATCTGCAGAAGCTTGTGAACCAGCGTGCCGCGCCGGATCGCAAGGCCCGGCTCGCGCCCTCCGCCCAGAACCGGCGAAAGCGCGTCGGGGCCGAGATCCGCTGCCGCCTCGCGCGGCCGGATGTCGAGTTCCTCCAGCGTCTCGATGCGATGCGCGCCGCCGGCTGTGGAAGGGGCAAGCGGGCGGGGCGGGGGCGGCTCGGGCGGGAGGGGGG
>NZ_BBWL01000029.1:0-151124 GCF_001463785.1 Aureimonas sp. AU40 | reverse complement strand
CTTTCTACCTTGCGGAGCCTGTGAGAACCGGGCCGCGACATAACGAGTGCGATCGGGAAACACAAGCACCGGCCGAATCGCGACCCGAGGCGAAAGGTAAAAACTCCGTTGAGAACGACTGCGAAAACTGCGCAGAGCCGACCGCGACGTCGGCCCCGGCGATCAAGCGTCGGATAAACCGTGAGATCACGCTTTGCGACCGCCATGCTTCACTGAAGACGCAATGACTGCGACCCGGTCGGACAGCTTGATCGGATAGATCAGATTTGTCGAAGCGGAAGAAAAGGTTCTGGAGCGGGTAGCGGGAATCGAACCCGCATATTCAGCTTGGAAGGCTGCTGCTCTACCACTGAGCTATACCCGCGTCAGAAATTCCCTGGAAAACATATGGTGGAGGGAGTTGGATTTGAACCAACGTAGGCTAAGCCAACGGATTTACAGTCCGTCCCCTTTAACCGCTCGGGCATCCCTCCATACTGCTTTCAGGGTCTGGAAGCAGGAAGCAATCGGCTAGCCGTCGCTTCGTGGGGGCCTTATGCAGCGGGTCGGCGCGCCTGTCAACACGCCATCACAAACATCCCCTATCGTTCCTGCGGCCTCTCTTTTCGGCTCCCATTCGTTGCCCTCCGCCCCGCCAAATCCGGCCTTTCCGCGGTTTCTCAAGGCGTGTTGCGCGAGGCTTTTCGTGAAATGCCGCTATCCCTCGCTCGGCCGGATGCTCTAGAAAGCGGCATGACCGACGAGAAAAATCCGACCCACACCCCCAAGGACGCGCATTACGCCAACCTGCGGCGCGCCCATCGCGAGCGCACGCGGGGGCCTGCAGCGCCCGAGCCGCACAAGAAGCCGCCCGTTCGCCCGGGCAAGCCCGGCCCGGCCGACCGCGTGCGCCTTTATGGCCTGCACACGGTCGAGGCTGCCCTGCGCAACCCCGAGCGCAAGCTCCATCGCCTCTTCGCCACGCGCAACGCGCTGAACCGACTGGAGTTGAGCGAATCGGACCTGCCCTGCCCGTTCGAACTCGTCGAGCCGCGCTTTCTCGACACGGAGCTCGGCAGCGACGCGGTTCACCAGGGCGTCATGCTGGAAGCCGATCCGCTGGGCACCAAGCGCCTGTCAGATCTTGGGGCGAGCGATCTGATTCTGGTGCTCGATCAGGTGACCGATCCGCACAATGTCGGCGCGCTTCTGCGCTCGGCCGTCGCGTTCGGCGCCGGCGCTGTCGTGACGACGAGCCGCCACTCGCCGCAAGAATCGGGCGTGCTCGCCAAATCCGCGTCCGGCGCGCTGGAGCTGATTCCCTATGTCCAGATCACCAACCTCTCGGACGCATTGAGCGAAATCGCCTCGCTCGGCTTCCAGACGATCGGCCTCGATTCGGACGGCGAAGGCGAGTTGGAAACCTCCTTCGACGGTCCGCGAATCGCCCTCGTTCTCGGCTCGGAAGGCAAGGGCCTGCGGCAGAAGACGCGCGAGACCGTTTCGATTCTCGCCCGCCTGGAAGTTCCCGGCGCGATCCGCTCGCTCAACGTCTCCAACGCGGCGGCCGTCGCGCTCTATGCCGCGCGCCGCTTCATGAAGGCCCCTTGTTCGGCCTGACGCCAACCCCTACCGGGCGGCCCGTGATCGGGCCGCCCGGTAGACATCCCCGATCGAGACAAGCGAGCCGACGGGCTCCCGCTTCGCACCTTGGGAGTTCGCCTCCCCGGCGCCTCGCGCCTCCAATCGACCCAGCACCAATCTCTCGAAGACGAGTCGCCGTTCGAGCGTCTCGACCAAATGGCGCTGGCGCTCGATCCGTTTTTCCAGTCGCATGTCACTTCCACGTCAGATCCGGCCAGCCCAGCTTCTTGCGCACCCGCGCATGGGAAAAGGACTGGCTTTGTCCAGTGCTTATGTCATAGGCGAAGAGTGAACGCAGCGAGCGAGGCGCGGCGGATCGTTTCGCCTCCCGCGTGTCGCTTCGTCCTTTGCGTCGTTGGGGGAGACGATGAACGCATTTCTGCTCGTCAGTCGCGGCATAGACCGCCTTTCCGCGGGCTTCGCCGTGATCGCGGACTATCTCGTTCTCATCGCGGTTCTGGTCAGCGCCGGCAATGCGCTTCTGCGCTACACGCTGAACATCAGCACCAACGGGCTGCTCGAAGTGCAGTGGTACATGTTCGCCGCGATCGTCTTGCTGGGCGCGTCCTACACGCTGCGCATGAACGAGCATGTCCGGGTCGATCTCGTTTATTCCATGATGTCGGCGCGTGGGCGGATACTGATCGACATCTTCGGCTTCGTGGTTCTGTTCCTGCCGGTGATCGGCTTTCTGTTCTACCTGACCTTTCCGTTCTTCTGGCGATCCTTCGTCATGGGCGAGGCTTCGATGAACGCGGGCGGCCTCATCCTCTGGCCGGCCAAGCTGACCCTGCCGCTCGGCTTCGGGCTTCTGTTCCTGCAGGGCCTGTCGGAGCTCATCAAGCGTGTGGCCGCTCTGAACGGGCTGCTGACGCTCGAGACCAAATACGAAAAGCCGCTTCAGTAATCCGGCGTCCGGGGGGACTTCTTCATGTTCGAATACGGTCCGATGCCGCCGATGATGTTCGGCGCGATGATCGTCTTTCTGCTGCTGGGCTTTCCGGTGGCCTTCACCCTCGCCGCCGTCGGAATGCTGTTCGGCGTTCTCGGCATCGTGTTCGAGCATTTCAACCCGTCTCTGCTGAACGCCCTGCCGCTGCGTTTCTACGGCGTGATCTCGAACGACCTCCTGCTCGCCATCCCTTTCTTCACCTTCATGGGCGCGATTCTGGAGCGCTGCGGCCTGGCGGAAGATCTATTGGAGGGGTCCGGCCAGCTCTTCGGGCCGATCCCTGGTGGCCTCGCCTATGCCGTGGTGATCGTCGGCGCGGTGCTCGGCGCCATCACCGGCACGGTCGCCGCCTCGGTCATCGCGATGGGCGTCGTCTCGCTGCCCGTCATGATGCGCTATGGCTACGACATGCGCATCGCGACCGGCGTCATCGCGGCCTCGGGCACGATCACGCAGGTCATTCCGCCCTCGCTCGTGCTCATCATCCTGGCCGACCAGCTCGGCCGCTCGGTGGGCGACATGTATGCCGGCGCGATCGGCCCTTCGCTCCTGCAGATCGCGCTGTTCCTCGCCTTCATCTTCGTGGTCTCGAAGCTGCAGCCGCACCGCATGCCGCCGCTGCCGCCCGAGGCGCGCACCAAGAGCGGGCGCGAGCTTCTCTGGCAGGTCGCCAAGGGCATGGTGCCTTCGCTGGCGCTGATCTTCCTCGTGCTCGGCACCATGTTCATGGGCCTCGCGACGCCGACGGAAGCGGGCGCCATGGGCTCGGTCGGCGCCATCGTTCTGGCCGCCCTGCACCGCCGCCTGTCCTGGTCGCTGACCCGGCAGGCCATGGCCATGACCATGCGTCTCACCGCCATGGTGGTGTTCATCCTTATCGGCTCCACCGTCTTCAGCCTCGTGTTCCAAGGCATGGATGGCGGTCACTGGATCGAATATCTTCTGTCCCACATTCCCGGCGGGGTCGTGGGCTTCCTGATCTTCGTCAACATCTTCATCTTCTTCGTGGCGTTCTTCCTCGACTTCTTCGAGATCGCCTTCATCATCGTGCCGTTGCTGGCCCCCGTGGCGAACTCGCTGGGCATCGACCTCGTCTGGTTCGGCGTCCTTCTCTGCGTGAACATGCAGACGGCCTTCATGCACCCGCCCTTCGGCTTCGCGCTGTTCTACCTGCGCGGTATCGCGCCGCCCAACGTGAAGACCTCCGACATCTATCTCGGCGCCATTCCCTGGCTCGGCCTCCAGCTCATCCTGGTTCTGGTGCTGATCCTCTGGCCGCAGTCGGTGACCTACTTCATCAAGAAGGAAGCGGTGGTGGATCCCAGCACGATCCAGCTCAACATCCCGATGCCGGGCATGCAGAGCGCGCCGGGCGGCGCGCCCTCGGCCGGAGCTGCGCCGAGCTTCGGCCAGCCCGCCGCCCCCTCCTTCGGGCAGCCGGCGGCTCCAAGCTTCGGCGCGCCCGCTGCGCCCAGCTTCGGCCAGCCGTCGGCCCCGGCAGCGCCGTCCTTCGGCCAGCAGCCATCGCCCGCCCCCACACCGGCGGCGCCCAGCTTCGGCGCCCCGACCCAGCCCTGAACGCAGAAAGCCGGCGGTGTCCCGCCGGCTTTTCAATTCGAGGAGAGGCTACGAACCGTCTACTTGCCCGCTGCCTGCTGCGAATAGCCGTAGGTATCGTAGGAATATTCGGCGACACGGAACCACTCGTAGACCTGGGACCGGAAGGTCTTCCAAGGATCGTAGATCGCCTTCCACTTCGGATTGCTCTCCGACAGCGATGCGTACAGCTTCATCGCCGAATCGTAGGACGCGTCCAGAATGTCGCGCGGCAGCGGACGCAGTTGTACGCCCTTGCCGACGAGCGAGCGGATCGCCTGCAGGTTTTTCACGTCGTAGAGCGCCAACATGTTGATGTTGACGGCCTTGGCGGCCGTGTCGAGCGCGGCCTTGTAGCCGGCCGGCAGGGCCTCGTAGCGTTCCTTGTTGAAGAGGAAATGCACGGTCAGCCCGCCCTCCCAGAAGGCGGGGTAATAGTAGAACGGCGCGACCTGATAGAAGCCGAGCTTCTCGTCGTCATAGGGTCCGATCCATTCCGTCGCGTCGATCGTGCCGCGCTCCAGCGCGGGATAGATGTCGCCGCCGGCCAGCTGCTGAGGCACGACGCCGAGCGGCTCCAGCACCCGGCCGGCGAGACCCGCGATGCGCATTTTCAGTCCCTTGAGATCGGCGACCGAGTTGATTTCCTTGCGGAACCAGCCGCCCATCTGAACGCCGGTGTTGCCGCCCGGCAGCGCCTTGACGCCGTAGTCGGCAAGGAACGTGTCGAACAGCTCGTTGCCCCCGCCATGATAGAGCCAGGCGTTCTGCTGGCGGGCATTGAGGCCGAAGGGGATGGTGGCGCCGATGGCGAAGGTCGGGTCCTTGCCGACATAATAGTAGCAGGCGGTATGCGCCGCCTCGACCGTGCCGCCCTGCACGGCGTCGAGCGCCTGCAACCCGGGCACGAGTTCGCCGGCCGGAAACACGTCGATCTTGAACTTGCCGTCCGTGATGTCGGACACGGCCTTGGCCAGAACCTCGGCGCCGCCATAGATCGTGTCGAGCGTATTGGGAAAGCTGGAGGTCAGGCGCCAGCGAACCTCCGGCGCGCTCTGCGCCAGGGCCGGCGCCGCCAGACTCGACCCGGCTGCGGCGGCTCCCCCCGCCATGCTTGCTTGAAGAATGAATTTGCGACGATCCACGTCACGTCCTCCCTAGCTGCCCCCTCCTCGGGGTGCGGCATTCTGAGAGGACACAAGCGACGCGCGCAAGACGCGCGGCGCCTATCACGAAAGCGTGTGGAGGGGCGACCCGTCGAGCCGCTACTCCCAGTGCTCAGGCCTTACTTGCCGGCCGCCTGCTGCGAGTAGACATAGGTGTCGTTGGTGTATTCCGCGACGCGGAACCACTCGTAGACCTGCGTACGGAACTGGCTCCAGGGATCGTACATCGCCTTCCACTTCGGGTTCGAGGCGTCGAGCTGGGCATAAAGCGTTTTTGCCGAATCATAGGCGGCGTCGAGAACGTCGCGCGGCAGCGGGCGCAGCTGAACGCCCTTACCGACCAGCGAACGGATGGCGCGCATGTTCTTCACGTCATAATCGGCCAGCATCCGCGTGTTGCAGACGGTCGAGGCCGTCTCCAGCGCAGCGCGGTAGGTCGCGGGCAGTTCCTCCATCTTCGCCTTGTTGAAGATGTAGTGGACCGTCGGGCCGGCCTCCCAGAAAGCGGGGTAATAATAGAAGGGCGCAACCTGATAGAAGCCGAGCTTCTCGTCGTCATAGGGGCCGACGAACTCGGTGGCGTCCAGCGTGCCGCGCTCCAGCGCGGGATAGACGTCGCCGCCGGCCAGCTGCTGCGCCACGACGCCGAGCGGCGCCAGGACCTGACCGGCGATGCCGGCAATGCGCATCTTCAGGCCCTTGAGATCGGCCAGCGAATTGATTTCCTTGCGGAACCAGCCGCCCATCTGCGTGCCCGTGTTGCCACCGGGATGGGCGACCACGCCATAGTCGGCGAGGAACGCGTTCACCGCCTCGTTGCCGCCGCCATTGTAGAGCCAGGCGTTCTGCTGGCGGGCGTTGAGGCCGAAAGGAATGGCCGAGCCGATGGCGAAGGTCGGATCTTTGCCGACATAGTAATAGAGAACGGAATGGGCCGCCTCGACCGTGCCACCCTGCACGGCGTCGAGCGCCTGCAAGCCGGGCACCAGCTCACCGGCCGGGAACACGTCGATCTTGAACTTGCCGCCGGTGAGGTCCGACACGGTCTTGGCGAAGAGTTGCGAAGACCCGAACAGCGTGTCGAGCGTGTTCGGGAAGCTCGACGTCATGCGCCAGCGCAGGTCCGGCGTGCTTTGGGCCAGCGCGGGCGCCGCGAGCGTCAGGCTGGCGCCCGCCGACAAGCCGGCCGTTTGGATGAAACGACGACGATCCATGTAATTCCCCCCCAGGAGGCCTGCCTTCTCGCTCGAAGGCTTCGGCCGAATGCGATGCTGCTTAAGGCTTGAATGATGCGAAGGCTCGGCCGTGGACGCAAGGCACGAGACCGTCTCGGCCTCCCCCCGCCCCCGCGCTTCGAGACTTCCCTACACGAACTTACCCGAAACGAAAATTTAAAGGTGCAGCGCTCGCCGCAGCGTGATATCAACCGCCCCGGTCGCCGGCTTAGCTCAGCTGGTAGAGCACCTGATTTGTAATCAGGGGGTCGCGGGTTCGAGCCCTGCAGCCGGCACCATTCCTCCTTCCGATCCTCGATTTATGCGCTCATTGATAGCGCGCTCCGTCTCGTCTCAGGCGAGTTGCGGGCGCCGCGATGGCGCGAGAACGCGCTGTGCAGGAACCTCGACGAGGGCGCGGACGGCGAAAGCCAGGAGACCGACGACGAGCAGCGCCGCAAGAATCGAGAGAGAGGCTGAGACGCCCGCCTGTTGAAGCTGTCGGATCACGAAGAAGCCGATCGTCTCGTGGACGAGATAAAGGGCGTAGGACAGAGCGCCTAGACCGAGGCAGACGCGATTGTTCAGCGGACGAAGCATGCCTTTGGCGCAGGCGAAGACGAGAGCGGCATAAAGCAGCGTCTTCGCCGGGGCCGTAAGATCCAGCCGTTGCAGGACGAGCCATTCTGAAACGGCGGACGCCACGAAGGCAAGGCCGATGCCGAGGATGACCAGCGGTGTCCCCTGCCCGCGATAAAGCCGGCAGGCGAAGAGGCCGAGCGCGAAGAGATAGGAAAACTGAACGTTCAGGACGATCGAGAGAACGTCGATCGGCGTCTGCGGCGCATAGAAATTGCGCCCGGCGACACTGAGATTCGCCGCGACGGAGAAGAGCAGCCAAGCCACCACGAAGCGATCGAAATGCCGCGCCCCGAGCCCGAAGAAGGCGCAGCCCGCCAGGGCGTAGAAACAGATCTCGCGCGTCAGGGTCCAGTAGGCGGCCTCGACATGGCCGAAGCCGATCAGGGTCGGCGCCATGGTTAGGCTGGCCAGCGCGTCCTCACCGCTGACGGACCGTGGGTTGAAGCCCGTCGCGGCGATGAGGCCGAAGGTGAGAAGGAGGCAGGCTGCATAGGCGGGATAAAGGCGGGCGAAGCGAGCGCGCATGAAGGCGCCGAGACCGGCCGAGCGCTCCAGCGTCATGAGAATCACGAAGCCGCTGATGACGAAGAAGACGCGCACCGCGAAACCGCCCCAGGGCACGCTTAGCGCCGGCGGCGCGCCCAGCCAGTCGAATCGCAGGGGATAGCCGACGGTGAAGTGATAGAGCACCACGCTCGCCGCCGCGAGACCGCGCAAGGCATCGAGCTGCCGCAACCGAACCACCGCCATGGACCGAACGCTCCGTGCCGGCGGCGCGCATCGACGCGCCAACAGCCGGAAGCCGCGACAATGCCGCGCGGTACCGCTCCTGTCGATGACGGGGAGGCGAGAACCTCAGGTGGTTCTTCTCAGGGTTGCGCCGCTTGCGGAGGATTCAATTCGAGATAAATCGCGCGCCCTGTGGTTCCGAGGCTTTCACCATGCAGCGATGCAACCCGACCTCGGCAGGCCGGGACGTGCCGTATGGCCGCGAATGGTTCGCAGTTTAACGAGTTTCTCCATTCGTCCTGCACGCGGCCCGCCCATCCTCGCCCCATGTTCGAACCGCGAATGGAGCAGACGGTGGCGAAGAAGACGAAAGCGGCGACGGTGCAGACCGCAGAGGGCGGCAAGCCGGCCAAGCGCGGCCTGTCGCGCAAGGTCAAGATCATGGCGGGCGGCGCCCTCGCCTTCGCCCTCGTGTCGGCCGCCGGCGGCACCTACCTCCTGACGCAGGCCTCCAGCCACGCGACCGGCCGCACGGCCGAAGCCGAGGCTCCCGCAAACGAGGGCATCCCCGTTCCCATGCCGGTGGTCAGCGTCGCGTCCGTGGCTGATGCCAAGCCCAGCGACTACCAGATCGTCCAGATCTTCAAGGGCGAGGCTCTCCTGGCGACGCGCGACAATCTCGTTCGCGTCAAGGTCGGCTCCTCCGCGCCGGGGATCGGGACGGTGACCGACATCCAGACCGGAACCAACGGCGGCGGCGCGGTGATCGGAACCGACGCGACGCTTCGCAGCCTCTGACGAAACCGAACCCGCAACGTTCGGACAGGCCGGCCCTCGTGCCGGCCTTTTCTATTTGCGGGTGCGGGATTCTTCGCTGCCCAGCCGGACCCGTCTTTCCCGCCGAAAATTCCCGCTATATCCAGATCGACATATCGGGACGGGGAATCACGCATGTCGATTCGGGAATGGCTGGCGAAGGGTTTCGTCGCTTGTGGTCTTGAGGACGCGCGCGCCTGTCTGGCCTTCCTGAAGAGCGAGAAGCCGAAGGCCCTGTTCCGCCAGCAGGGCTTCAGCATCCTGCCGACGAACCGCTAGCGCACGCAGCGGCAAGCGCGCTCATGGAACCCTGGTGGGCCTTCAGCCCGGAAGAATGGACGGCCGTGCGGCTGAGCCTTCTGGTGGCCAGCGTCGCGACACTGGCCAGCTTGCCCTTCGGCTTGCTGGTTGCCTGGCTTCTGGCGCGGGTACGCTTCCCCGGCAAGACGGTGCTCAACGGGATCGTCCATCTGCCGCTGGTTCTGCCGCCAGTGGTCACCGGCTATCTGCTGCTGATCCTCTTCGGTCGGCGCGGCCCGCTCGGCGCTTTCTTCGAATCCTGGTTCGGCCTCGTCTTCTCGTTTCGCTGGACCGGGGCGGCGCTGGCCTCGGCCATCATGGGCTTCCCGCTCATGGTGCGCGCGATGCGCCTGTCGCTGGAGGCGGTGGACCGCAAGCTGGAGGACGCGGGCGCAACGCTTGGCGCGAGCCCCGCTTTTGTGTTCCTCACCGTCACCCTGCCGTTGGTCGCGCCGGGAATCCTTGCGGGCATGATCCTCGCCTTCGCCAAGGCGATGGGCGAGTTCGGCGCGACGATCACCTTCGTCTCCAACATTCCCGGCCAGACGCAGACCCTGCCCGCCGCCATCTACACGCTGACCCAGGTTCCCGGCGGCGACGGCGCCGCGCTGCGCCTGACGGCGCTGTCGGTGGCCCTGTCCATGGGCGCGCTCATCGCGTCGGAATGGCTGGCGACGCGGCTCGGCCGCCGGGTCGCCGCCGCATGAGCCTCGACATCGACGTTCAGCAGAGGCTCGGCGCCTTCGATTTCGACATCCGCTTTCGCGCCGAGGGGCGGCTGACCGTTCTGTTCGGCCAATCGGGCTCGGGCAAGACCTCGCTGGTCAATCTCGTCGCCGGTCTCGCCAAGCCTGACGCGGGACGGATCGCGATCGACGAGCGCGTTCTCTGCGACACGGCGAGTGGGCTTTTCGTGCCCGCCCATCGCCGCCGCATCGGCTACGTGTTTCAGGACGCCCGGCTCTTTCCGCATCTCAGCGTGCGCCAGAATCTCCTGTTCGGGCGCTGGTTCGCGCCGCGCGCCGAGCGCCGGACGGAGCTCGACGCCGTGGTGGATCTCCTAGGCCTGTCGGTCCTGCTCGGGCGGCGGCCCGCCGGCCTCTCGGGCGGGGAAAAGCAGCGGGTGGCGATCGGCCGGGCGCTCCTCGCCAGCCCTCGGCTTCTCCTGATGGACGAGCCGCTGGCCGCGCTGGATGAAGCGCGCAAGGCCGAGATCATCCCCTATATCGAGCGGCTGCGGGACGAGGCCGGCGTGCCGATTCTCTATGTCAGTCACTCCGTGACCGAAGTGCGCCGGCTCGCCTCGCATCTCGTCATGCTGGCGAATGGCCGAGTCGTGACCGAAGGGCCTGCGCGCAGCGTCATGGACCGGCTCGATCTCTTCCCTTTGGCAGCGGATCAGGAGCCCGGCAGCGAACTCGCCGGAAGGGTCCTGTCGCAAGACCGCCCCTATGGGCTGACGGCCGTCGCGCTTGCGGGAGCGGTGTTCCAGCTTCCGAGCCTCGATGCCCCGATCGGCGCGTCGCTTCGCCTGCGCATCCGGGCGCGGGACGTGATGATCGCAACACGGCCGCCGGCGGGCTTAAGCGCGCTCAACATCGCGCCGGGCCGCATCCTTTCCATCGACGCGGCGGACCCGACGAGCGCGGATCTGCGGTTGGACTGCTCGGGCGACATCGTCCTCGCCCGCATCACCCGTCGCTCCGTGGAAGAGCTGAACCTCGCCGTCGGGCGCACCGTTTTCGCCATCGTCAAAGCGGTGTCGTTTCGCCGCCTCCCCCCGAGCGAACCGGAGAGGCCGCATTAGCCGCGAAGCGTCCGCGCGAACGGTGCCAACGAGGCTTCGTACCGGATTTGCTCATCGGCGTGCAGACGCTTCGTTCCGCGAAGCGCGACGACGCAGCAGGCAAGTTCCGGCACCAAGCCGAGAAGCGTTGCGAGGCGATCTAGCGCCAAAGCCGTCGGCGGGGGCGCGATGGACCAAGGCGCGGTGATTTGAGCGGGCCCCGGCTCGGCGAGCAGGCGGGCCAGCCTTTCCGGCGGCAGAGCGATCAAGGCGGCGGGCGTGAGAAGCCGCCCCGCAAAGCCGGCCGGGCGCGCGCCTTCCGCGACGAGGAGATCGACGGCGCCGACCCCGAAGCCATCGCCGGCCAGCAAGGGGGCGGCCTGCGCCAGCGCCGCCTCCGCCGAAACAGGACCCGCCGTCTCCAGGGTCAGAACCAGCCGACCTCTCGCGCCCTCCAGCGCGCTCGCTCCCACGCCCGTCGCGCCGATAAGGCCCGCCCCCGCCAGGGCAAGGCCGCCGGCGAGAACGTCCCGCCGGGTCGGTTGAAACCGGCGATCCCGCTTCGTCTCCGGCATCACGCCCCCCCTTCCTCGACATGGACGACCTGCCGCAGGAGCTGCGCCCGGTCCGCCGAAGGCCCGACGAGGATTTCATAGTCTCCAGGCTCGACAGCGGGCCGAAGGTCCGGGCCGGGAAAGGCCAGCGCCGAAACGGGCAGCGCCATCACGGTGCGCGCCCGCTCGCCGGGAGCAAGGCTGAGCCGGCTGAAGCCTTTCAGTTCGAGCAGCGGCCGGGCGACGCGCGCCACGGGCTTGCGAATGAAGAGAAAGATTGTTTCCTCGGCCGGGTGCTCGCCGTCGTTGAAGAGGTCCACCGCCACCGTGATCGTGTCCCCTCGCCTCGGTCTCGGCGGCTCGACGCCGAGCGCGGAATAGGAGACGCGGCCATAGGTCAGGCCGTAGCCGAAGGCGAAGAGCGGCGTCGTCGGCAGGTCGATATATTTGCTGGTGTAGTGCCCGTCCGATGCTGGGCGCCCGGAGGGACGCTCGCCGAAGAAGATCGGCACCTGACCGACCGAGCGCGGCCAGGTGATCGGCAGTCGGCCGGAGGGCGAGGCGCGACCGGTCAGGAGGTCGGCGACGGCATGGCCGGCCTCGCTGCCGAGAAACCAGGTGGCGAGCACCGCGCCCGCCCGCTCGAATAGCCACGGCACCGCGAGCGGCCGGCCGGAGGACAGGAGGACAACGGTCGGCCGGCCGAGGTCCAGCACCGTGCGGGCGAAATTGGCTTGATCCCCCGGCAGGTCGAGCCCGGTCCGGCTCGCCGCCTCGCCGCTCATGTCGCGCGCTTCGCCAATGGCGAGAATCACCAGATCGGCCTCGCGCGCCAGGGCCAGAGCGGCGTCGGGGCCTGATTCGTCCGCTTCGTCCACGCCGACGCCGCGCGCATGGCCGATGTCGCAATCGGGCCGCGCCGCACGCAGACCCTCGAGAAAGGTGACGCTGTCCCGTGCCTCGCCCGCGCCCGACCAGCTGCCCATCATGTCGGTCGGCGCATCGGCCAGCGGGCCGATCAGAGCGATGCGCTGGGGCAGCTCCGATAGGGGAAGAATGTCGCCGCGATTGCGCAGGAGAACGGCGGAGCGCCGCGCGGCCTCGCGCGCCAGCTCGCGATGCGCCGCCATCAAGGACGCCGCCCCGTCCGAGCCCAACCCGCGCATGGGATCGTCGAACAGGCCGAGCCGCTCCTTGAGCTCCAGCACGCGCCGCACGCTCGCCTCGATCTCACCGAGCGTCACCAACCCGCGCTCCAGCGCCAGCGGCAGGCCCTGCTCGTAGGCGCCACTCATCATGTCGATGTCGACGCCCGCCCGCAGCGCCAGCGCGGCCGCTTCCGCCAGATCGGTGGCGACGCCATGCGCGACGAGTTCGGCCACGGCGTTGTAGTCGCTGATCACGACGCCCCGGAAGCCCACCTCGCCCCGCAGCCAGCCGTTGAGAAGCGGCCCGTTGGCGGTCATCGGCACGCCGGACAGATCGGAAAAGGCGGGCATGACGGCGGCGCAGCCGGCCGCGATCGCGGCTTGGAAGGGCGGCAGGTAGGTTTCCCGTAGCGTGCGCTCGGACATGTCGGTGGAGGCATAGTCGCGGCCCGCCGACGCCGCGCCATAGGCGACGAAATGCTTGACCGTCGCGGCCACGGTGCCGCTTTCGCCAAGGCTCTCGCCCTCGAAGCCGCGCACCTTGGCCGCGCCGAACAGGGACTGGACGAACGCGTCCTCGCCCGCCCCTTCCACGACCCGGCCCCAGCGCGGATCGCGCGACACGTCGAGCATGGGCGCGAAGGTCAGGGCGACGCCGTCCGCCGCTGCCTCCCGCGCGCTGGCCCGCGCAGTCTGTTCCCAGAGCGTGGGGTCGAAGGCCGCCGCCTCGCCGAGCGGCACGGGAAACACCGTGCGATGCCCATGCACCACGTCGAAACCGAGGATCAGCGGGATCTTGAGGCGCGACTGCTCGATCGCGACGCGCTGAATGTCGCGCACGGCGCCGGGGCCGAAAACGTTGAGCAGGCTCCCCGCCCGCCCCTCGCGCACCGCGCCGGACGCATCACCGCCGATGATCGGGCCGGTCACGGAAAAGCCGGCGGCCAGCATGACGAGCTGGCCGATCTTCTCGCTCAGCGTCATCTGCGACAAGAGCGCTTCGATGCGCGGTCCCGACATGGCGAGGTCTCCGACAGGGGCATGGGGCCTGCGGCGATTGTGCAATCGCGAAGGCGATGGTGGCAACGCCTATCGGCCGAGGCTGCGACGAGAATGAGGCTGGCGCCCCCCGCTCTTGCGGGCCGCCGGCTTGCCGGGCCGGCCTCGCAACCGCTAAGCAAGGTCTTTCGACTTCATGGAAGGAGCTGGAATGACCGTCTTCTCGGTTCGCCACAAGACGGTGTTCTATTATGCCCGCCCGGTGTCCTTCGGCGAGCATCGGCTTCTGTTTCGCCCGCGCGACAGCTACGACCAGCGTCTGATTTCCTCCACGCTGGAAATCGAGCCAAAGCCGAGCGACACGAGGTGGATTCACGACGCCTTCGGCAATTGCGTCGCGCTCTACAGCTTCGAGGGTACGGCCAAGCGCCTGTCCTTCGACGCCCGGCTGACGGTGGACCATTCCCCGCAGGCCGCGCCGGACTTCCGCATCGACCCAGAGGTGCTGACCTATCCGTTCGAATACGGCGCGGACGACCGGATCGATCTCGGCCGCACGATCGAGCGCCATTATCCCGATCCCGGCGACGAGATCGGCAAATGGGCGCGCCGCTTCCTCGCCCCGGGCGAGCGGCACACCGACACGGGCAAGCTCCTGATGACGCTGTGCTATGCGATCCGCGAAAGCTTTTCCTACGCGCGGCGGCACGAGAAGGGCACGCAGACCCCGCTCGAGACACTGATGACGCGCAAGGGGACCTGCCGGGACTTCGCGCTCTTCATGATGGAGGCGGTGCGGGTGCTGGGCTTCGCCGCGCGTTTTGTCACCGGCTATATCTACGTTCCCGACCGCGACGGTTCGGACACGCTGGGCGGCGGCGCCACCCATGCCTGGGCGCAGGTCTTTCTGCCAGGCGCCGGCTGGATCGAGTTCGACCCGACCAACGGCATCGTCGGCAACAGGGATTTGATCCGTGTCGCCGTGGTGCGCGATCCCTCGCAGGCGACGCCCCTGTCGGGCACGTTCTCGGGCGCCTCGACCGACAGTCTCGGCATGAAGGTGCAGGTGAACGTCACGACGGAAGACGAAGCGCCTCCCTCCTTGCTCCCGGCTCATCTGCCCAACAAGGATGCAAATTTCTAAAAGACTGGAACCTGTGCAGTTTTGATGGCTTCATAGCGAAACGGCGATCCTTGCCGTAGAACCAGGAGTATCGAATGCAGATCAGGGCCGGCTTCACGCTTGGGTATGAGTGTGCTCAGTCCACGCCCATGCTGCTCATGTTGGACATCCACCCCTCGCGGCGGCACGACCTCCTGACCGATCAGGTCCTGCAGTTCGACCAATATGTCCAGCCGCGCAAGTACACCGACGGGTTCGGAAACAGCTGCACGCGCATCGTCGCGCCGCCGGGCCTCACGCATATCACCACCAGTTTCGACATTCAGGACACGGGCGAGCCGGACGAGGTCAACTGGGGCGCGATCCAACACGAGGTGCAGGACCTGCCGGACGAGGTGCTGGTCTATCTCCTGGGCAGCCGGTACTGCGACACGGACAAGCTCGCCAGCTTCGCTTGGAGCCAGTTCGGCTACACCGCACCGGGTTGGGGCCGGGTGCAGGCGATCTGCGACTACGTGCACAACCACATCACGTTCAACTACCAGAACGCCGATTCCACCCGCTCGGCCTATGGCGGTTGGATCGACCGGACGGGCGTGTGCCGCGACTTCGCGCATCTGGCGGTGACGCTCTGCCGCTGCATGAACGTACCGGCGCGCTACTGCACGGGCTATCTCGGCGATATCGGCGTGAGCTTCGTTCCCTCGCCCATGGATTTCAGCGCCTGGTTCCAGGTCTATCTCGGTGGCCGCTGGTACACGTTCGACGCGCGGCACAATTTCCCGCGCATCGGCCGCATCCTCATGGCCACGGGCCGGGACGCGACGGACGTCGCCCTCTCCACCAATTTCGGCTCGGCCATCCTGTCGCGTTTCGAAGTGGTGACGGACGAGCTGGTCGGCGTTTCCTGAGCCGCCCATCGAAAGTCGTCAGCCGCCTCACGAGGCGGGAACGGCCTCATCCGCTTCGGATTGCTGCTGGGACGGCGCCCGCTCGGGCGCCCCGAAGCCTCAAAGCGAGACGGTTGGACCATGGCGGACAGCACGCACATCCAAGAGCATATGGAGATCCTGGGCTCCGACGGCGATCATGTCGGGACGGTGGACCGCGTCGAGGGCGCGCGCATCAAGCTGACGCGCACCGACCCGGCGGCGGGCGGCGAGCATCACTTCATCCATGTGGATAGCGTGGACGCGGTCGAGGACGGGAAGGTTCGGCTCAACCGGACGGGCGCCGAGGCGCGGGACGAATGGGGCGTCGAAAGCGTCGGCGGCCCGGCCAGCACCACCTTGAAGGACGAACACGGCGCGGAAGCGGGCTCGGCGAGGGTCGGCCCATGAGACAGGCTTTCCACGCTCGCCGCGCGAGCCTCGCTTCCACCTTGCTGGCCGCGACGCTCCTCTCCGCCGCCCCCGCAGCCCTGGCGCAGACAGCGGCGCCGGCCGCCGCACCCAAGCTGGAAAAGCTCGCCGACTTTCCGCATCAGGTGACCGGCGTGACGGTGGCCGAGGACGGTCGCGTCTTCGTCAACTTCCCCCGCTGGACGGAGGATTCGCCGGTTTCCGTCGCCGAGCTGACCAAAGCCGGTACACTGAAACCCTATCCCAGCGACGATTGGAACGCCTGGCGCAACGCCAAGAAGGATGAGATGGACCCGGCCAACCATTGGGTCTGCGTCCAAAGCGTCGTTGCGGACGGGCGCGGCCATGTCTGGGTGCTGGATGCCGCCGCGCCCGCGCAGGCGCTGCTCGTGCCGGGCGGGCCGAAGCTGGTGCGGGTCGATCTCGCCACCAACACGGTCGGTCAGACCATCGCCTTCGACGAGACGGCGGCGCCCCAGGGCTCCTATCTCAACGACGTTCGTTTCTCGCCGGACGGACGCCACGCCTTCATCACCGATTCGGGCGCCAAGGGTGCGCTTCTCGTGGTCGACCTCGAAAGCGGCAAGACAAAGCGTGTGCTCGACGGACACCCTTCGACGCAGGTCGAGAAGGGCCTCACCGTCAAGGCCGACGGCAAGCCGCTGCGCCGGCCGGACGGACGCGGCGTCGAGTTCTCGGCGGACGGCATCGCCCTTTCGAAGGACGGGAAGCATCTCTACTGGCAGGCGATCAAGGGCAAGACGCTCTATCGCATCCCGACCGAAACGCTGGTCGGAGCAGGTCTCAAGGGCGAGGACGTGTCCAGCGCGGTCGAGCCCTTCGGCGAGAACGGCGTCGCCGACGGCCTTCTGATCGGGCGCGAAAGCGGCGCGATGTATGTCACCGCGCCGGAAGAGGACGCGGTGAAGCGGCGCGACCTCGCCGCCGGCCCGACCGGAAAGCCGGAGATCCTGGTGAAGGACGACCGTCTGCGCTGGCCCGACACGTTCAGCGAAGCGCCGGACGGTTCGATCTACGTCACGACCTCGCACATTCAGGACTCCGCCTTCTTCAAGCCGGACGCGCCCGCCAGCCTACCGACGCAGCTCTGGCGCATCAGCTTCGGCAAGTAGACATGACATGCGAGGGGCCGGTCAAACGCCGGCCTCTCGCCCTCCAGGCCTCTTCTCACGCCTTTGTAGGCGCAAGAGAAAAGCGCCGCCGCGCTTGCAGCTAGGGCGCGCAAGCGGCATGGAGACGGCACGAGTGATTTTCGGCCGCGCTGTGATCGCGGCCCTTGAGACCACAGAGGCTGAATTCATGAGCGCCGCAACGGACCTGACGCAGGCTGCGTCCGCCGTGCCGACCGGCTATGCCGCCCGTCGCACCTTCGCCATCATCTCCCACCCCGACGCCGGCAAGACCACGCTGACCGAGAAGCTGCTCCTGGCCGGCGGCGCCATCAACATGGCGGGCGCCGTGAAGGCGCGCGGCGAGAACCGGCGTGCCCGGTCCGACTGGATGGAAATCGAGCAGTCGCGCGGCATCTCCGTCACCTCCTCGGTGATGACGTTCGAGCGCGAGGGCATCACCTTCAACCTGCTCGACACGCCGGGCCACAGCGACTTCTCGGAAGACACCTATCGCACGCTTACCGCCGTCGACAGCGCCATTATGGTGGTGGACGCGGCCAAGGGCATCGAGTCGCAGACGCGCAAGCTCTTCGAGATCTGCCGCCTGCGCGACATTCCCATCATCACCTTCGTCAACAAGGTGGACCGCGAGGGCCGCAGCCCGTTCGAAGTCTTGGACGAGATCGAGGAGGCGCTGGCGCTTACCGTCTCGCCGCAGGTCTGGCCGGTCGGCATGGGGACCGACTTCCAGGGTTGCTACGACTTCGCCCATGACGAGTTCATCTATTCCAAGACACGCGCCAACGGCCCTTGTGACAGCTTGAAGAAGGTCGAGGGGCTCACCGACCCGGCCTTCACCTCGATGATCGCGCCCCATGTGCTGGAGCGCTTCGCGGAAGAAGCGGAGCTGGCGCGCGAGGGTTATGCGAGCTTCGACGTCGAGGCCTATCGGCAGGGCCACCTGACGCCCGTCGTGTTCGGCAGCGCCCTACGCGACTTCTCGGTGGACCAGCTCCTGCGCATCGTGGCGCGCTTCGCCCCGCCGCCGCGCCCGCAGCCCTCCGACAAGGGGCCGGTGGCGCCGACCACCGACGAGGTCTCGGCCTTCGTGTTCAAGGTCCAGGCTAATATGGACCCGAACCACCGCGACCGCGTCGCGTTCGTTCGCTTCTGCTCCGGCCATTTCAAACGCGGCATGAAGCTGAACCATGTTCGCTCGGGCAAGCCGCTGGCGGTCAATAATCCCATCTACTTCTTCGCGCAGGAGCGCGCGCTGACGGAGGAAGCCTTTGCCGGCGACGTGATCGGCATTCCCAACCACGGCACGCTACGCGTCGGCGACACCCTGACCGAGGGCGCCGCCTTTCGCTTCACGGGCCTGCCCTCCTTCGCGCCCGAGGTCATGCGCCGTGTGCGGCTGGAAGACACGATGCGCATGAAGCAGCTGCGCCGCGCGCTGGAGGATCTGGCGGAAGAGGGTCTGGTGCAGGTCTTCAAACCGATGTTCGGCTCGAACTGGATCGTCGGCGTCGTCGGCCCGCTGCAGCTCGACGTTCTCGCCTCGCGCATCCGGGGCGAATACAAGACCGACATCGGCTTCGAGACCGTGCCCTATGCCACGGCGCGTTGGATCTCCTCGCCCGACGAGCGCAAGCTCAAGGACTTCATGAAGGACAACACGATGAGCATCGCGCTCGACCGCGACGAGCGGCCCGTGTTCCTGCCCAAAAGCGACTGGGAGCTGCGCTACGCCCGAGAGCGCAACCCCGACATCTCGTTCGACGAGACGCGCGAGCTGGTCTCCGTCTGATCCAGCCGATCGGTGCCGCCGGGGGTGACGGATTGTTTCCTCCCGGCGGCGTTGACCGATCGCTGCTGCGTCGCGACATTCCGCGCAACCAAACCCCGTTCCCGGGTAGATCCAAGAGGCTCGAGATGAAACAGGTCGCCGTTCTCGTCGGCTCGCTCCGCAAGGACTCCATCAACCGCAAGTTCGCCGAGGCGCTTGGCAAGCTGGCCGCCGGGCGTCTGGAGTTCCGATTCGTCGAACTCGGCGACGTGCCGATGTACAATGACGACCTGTTCGAGAATCTGCCGGCCTCCATCACGCGGTTGAAGAACGACATCGCCTCGGCCGACGCGGTGCTCTTCGTTTCTCCGGAATACAACCGCTCCTTCCCGGCCGTGCTCAAGAACGCCATCGACTGGGGCACCCGCCCTTATGGGCAGAACTCGTTCGCGACCAAGCCCGGCGGTCTCGTCGGCACCTCACCCGGCGCGGCCGGCGGGGCGGCGGGCCAGAACCATCTGAAAAGCGTCCTCAACGTTGTGGACGTGGTGCTGATGGGCCAGCCCGAGGTCTATTTCCAGTACAAGCCCGAGCTGTTCGCGGACGACGGTTCGGTCAAGGACGAGGCCACCAAGGCGTTCCTGGAAGCCTACATCTCCCGCTTCGTGCAATGGATCGAGCGCACGTCCGAGCCTAAGACTTCGGCCCAGGCCGACGCGGCCTGAGCTTGGTTCTCGGCCGGTCTCTTAGCCGAGATCGGCCGATGTGCTTCGCATGATGCCGCGTGCGTCCATCTCGGCATGGGCGCGCGCCAACGATCCACCCAGATCGATGCCGCGGCAGGCATCCTCGACCAGAACCACGTCCAGCCCCGCCTCGCGCGCGTCGTAGCTCGTCCAGGCGACGCAGAAATCCGTGGCGAGGCCGCAAAGAAAGACGCGGCCGACGCCGAGATCCCGGAGATAGCCGGCAAGGCCGGTGGGCGTCGTGCGATCCGCTTCGCGAAAGCCGGAATAGCTGTCCACCGCAGGGTTCAGGCCCTTGCGGATGACGGCGCGTGCGTGGGGGATGTCGAGGCCGGGATGGAAGGCCGCGCCATCCGTGCCCTGGACGCAATGGTCGGGCCAGAGAACCTGCGTGCCGTAGCTCAGCTCCACCGTCTCGAAGGGCGCCTTGCCATGCGTCGAGGCGAAGGAGGCGTGGCCGGCGGGGTGCCAGTCCTGCGTCAGCACCACATTCCGGAAGCGCCGCGCCAGCGCATTGGCAAGCGGCACCACCGCGTCGCCCTCCACGACAGCCAGCGCGCCGCCGGGGCAGAAATCGTTCTGCACATCCACCACCACCAGCGCGTCCTGGTCGCGTACCGTCAGGCCCATGGAATCGTCCCCTTGATCGTTGTGCCGAGCTAATCGCCTCGCCCCTCGCCTGCCAAGGGACTTGTCGGCGGGGTTCAGGAACGATCTCTCGCCTTCGTCGGTTCGAATCCGACAAGCGCTGCAAAGGTGGCCCCGATGAAATGGACCCTTCTCATGGCGTCGATGACCTTGGTGGCGGGTCTTTCCGCGGCCTCCGCCCAAAGCGATCTCGACGCGCTTCGATGGAAGAACCGCATCCTGGTTCTTTTCGCGCCCTCGGCCGACGATCCCGCCTTCGTTCGCCAGAGCCGCACGCTCCTGGCCGATCGGAAGGCGCTGGCCGAGCGCGAGCTTGTGGTTCTCGGCGTTGCCGGCGACCGGGTGGAGACGCTGTACGGAGACCCGAAGGTTCGGCACGAGGCCGGCGCGCTGCGCCGCCATTTCGGCCGAGCCGCCACGTCGCCCTTCGAGGCGATCCTGATCGGCAAGGACGGCGGCGTGAAATGGCGGCGGGACGCGCTCTTCGACATTGGCGATCTCAATGCGGTGATCGACGCGATGCCGATGCGGCGCGCCCTGCGCTGAGGTTCATCCCTTCCGCTTCTTCTTCTCCCGCTCCACCATGCGCTCGTACTGCTCGACCAGCTTCGGGTCGGCGGGCTTGGGCGAGAGATCGACGCCCTCAGACAGGCGGTCGGCGATCGTGCCGAGCGCCTCGATCCGGGCGAAGCGCTTGTCGTTGGCCGGCACCACCAGCCAGGGCGCGGAGCGGCTGGAGGTGCGCTCCAGCATCTCGTTGGCGGCGTCCTCGTACTCGCCCCATTTGTCGCGATTGCGGAAATCCTCGTAGGAGAGCTTCCAGCGCTTCAGCGGGTCCTCCATCCGATCCTCGAAGCGCTTCATCTGCTCGTCCTCGGTGATGAACAGAAAGAGCTTCACCACCCGCGTTCCCGCGTCGGTCAGCAGCCGCTCGAACTCGTTGATCTCGTCATAGGCCCGGCCCCATTCGGCGGGCTTGGCAAAGCCCTCCACGCGCTCCACCAGAACGCGCCCGTACCACGAGCGGTCGAACACGCAGATCTCGCCCTTGGCCGGCAGCCGCGCCCAGAAGCGCGAGAGATAGTGGTGCTGCAGATCCTGCGGCGTCGGCGCGGCGATCGGCCAGACCTTGAAGCCGCGCGGGTCCATCACGGCCGACATGCGGCGGATCGTTCCACCCTTGCCGCCCGCGTCCCAGCCTTCGAACACGACCACGGCGCTGTCGCCCGTGTGGAGATAGGCCTGCTGGATCTCGCGGAACTTCAGCTGGATGGCCTCCAGGCGGCTCTCGTAAACGTCCTTTTCGAGGCTCGAATCCATGTCGAGCCGGTTCAGCGGCCGGTTTGCCGACACCTCGGCGCTCTTCTCGTCCTTCGCCATCGCAGCCTTTTTCCCCTTGCTTTTGCCCGTCACTACCTAGCGCCGGCCGCCCCGCGTCCAGGGGCCTGAATCGAACCAGTCGGCAAACGAAGAGGGATCGTTGCGCACCAACATACGTTGGTAGGAAAGGCCGCGTGAGGCGGCTAGGAATTCAGGGGAACCATGCTGCAATCCGTGACGGTCGAAACGCAGGCCTCGAATGTCGATGCCCTGACGCCCCTCCATCCGCTCGGCGCGACGGCCGCCCTGATCCGCGACCGGGCGGCCGAGATCAAGACCCGCCCCCTTGTCTATGTCGCGCAGACCGTGCGCCGGGCGAAGGAGCTGATGGCGATCCTCGAGGCCTTCGATCCCGGCCGACCCATGGCTTTCTTCCCGCCCTGGGACTGCCTGCCCTATGACGGAAGCTCGCCGTCACGCTCGGTCATGGGGCAGCGCATGGGCGTTCTGCGCTGGCTGACCAATCGCGACAACAAGCCGGATATCGTTCTGACAACGGGCGAGGCGCTGCTTCATCGCGTGCCACCCGCGCGCATCTGGTCCGGCCTGCACCGCGAGTTCCGGGTGGGCGATCCCATCGACATCGGCGAGGTCGAAGCGTTCCTGCGCGGTGTCGGCTATGTCTTCGACGACCGGGTGGACGAGCCGGGCGAGGCCGCGATCCGGGGTCGTGTGATCGACTTTTTTCCCGCCGCCTCGCCGCTGCCCTGCCGGATCGAGCATGAAGAGGGCCGCGTCACGGCCATCCGCTCCTACGACCCGGTGACCCAGCGAACGCTGGCCAGCAGTGACATGCTGATCGTCGATCCCGCGAGCGAGGTCCCCGGCGCGGCGCCCCCGCCGGGTGGCGAATCGGTGGGCCGTGAGCATTGGCTCTGCCAGCACTACGAGGGCGGGCTGGAAACGGTGTTCGACTATGTCGGCGACGCCGCGATCCTTTTGGAAGACGGGGTCGATCTGCGTGTCTCGTCCTTTCTGGAGACCGTCGCCACCGGCTTCGAGGAAGCCAGCCAGAGCAAGAACCGCCACCGGCCGCCCAAGCCCGAGCGCATGTATCTCGGTGCCGACGAATGGCAGGCGATGGTGGGGGGGCGGCTGGACGCCACCATCAACGAAGACGCGGGCGACGACGATTTCGAGCTTCCTCGCTTCGCCGCCGAAGACGCGCCTTGGCGCGCGCTGGACGGTCTTCTGTCAGAGGAAGCTGCGGGTTCGACGGTCATTCTCGCGGCTCCGAACGCCGCCCTCCTGGCCGAATGGTCGCGCCGCTTCCGGCGCAATCTCGGCCGGCCCGTAAAGCTCGGCGCGACCTGGGACGGCGCGATGAAGGCAAAGCCGGGCGCGTCGCTCGGTCTCGTCCTGCCCGTCTCGCAAGGGTTCCGCGTCCCCGGCCACAAGGCCTTGGTCGTGACCGTGCAGGACATCGGCGGGTTGGCGGCGGTCGCCAGTCGAGCCGATCGCGCTTCGCCGCTCGTGCCGGCGGACGCGATGTTTTCGATCGGCGATGCGCTGGTGCACCTCGACCACGGGATCGGCCTGTTGGAGGGATTGTCGGAGGTCGAGCAGGACGGCACCAAGCGCGACACGATCCGCCTTCGCTATGCCGACGATGCCACGCTTCTGGTTCCCGTCCGCGAGGTCGGCGCGCTCTGGCGCTATGGCGGCGCGGGAACGGGTGTCACGCTCGATAAGCTGAAGGGCGGCAACTGGATCGAGCGGCGCAACAAGCTGCTGCAGGCCGTTCATGCCACGGCCGAAGGGCTGGTCGCGATGGCGCGCGAAAAGGCCGAGCGCCGCTGCGCGCCCTCCAAGCCGGATCGGCGGGACTTCGAGCGCTTCTGCGGTCGTTTCCCGCACGAGCTTTCCGACGACCAGGCCTTGGCGGTCGATACCGTTCTGTCCGATCTCGCCAGCGGCAAGCCGATGGACCGGCTGGTCTGCGGCGATGTCGGCTTCGGCAAGACCGAAGTGGCGCTGCGGGCCGCCGCCGCCGTCGCGTTCAGTGGACGGCAGGTGGCGATCGTCGCGCCGACCACGGTTCTGGCGCAGCAGCACGCCCGCACCGTCGCCCGGCGCTTCGCCAATTTCGGCATCGAGGTCGCGCAACTCTCCCGCCTTTCGACGCCGGCTGAGGCCAAACGCGTCAAGGCCGGGTTGGCGGACGGCTCGATCCGTGTGGTGGTCGGCACCCATGCCGTGGGCGGCAAGGGCGTCCGCTTTGCCGATCTCGGACTGATGGTGATCGACGAGGAGCAGCGCTTCGGCGCCAAGCAGAAGGCCACCCTACGCGCGCTCGGTGAGGACGCCCATCTCCTGACGCTGACGGCGACGCCCATCCCGCGCACGCTCCAGGCGAGCTTCGTCGGGCTCAACGATCTCAGCATCGTCGCAACCCCGCCGGTTCTGCGCCAGCCGATCCAGACCGTCGTGGCGCCCTTCGAGGACGACCGGGTGCGGGACGCGCTCTATCGTGAGAAGCGGCGCGGCGGCCAGAGCTTCGTCGTCTGCCCGCGCGTCGAGGACATCGAGCCCATGCGCGCCCGTCTCCAGCGCATCGCGCCGGACCTGCAGTTCGCCGTGGTGCATGGCCAGTTGCCAGCCGACGAGGTGGACGAGACCATGCTGGGCTTCACGGAAGGACAAGGCGACGTTCTTCTTGCCACCAACATCATTGAGAGCGGGCTGGATGTGCCGGCCGCCAACACGATGATCGTCTGGCATCCCGACCGGTTCGGCCTCGCCCAGCTTCACCAGCTGCGCGGGCGTGTAGGCCGGGGTAGCCGGCGCGGTGTCGCCTATCTCCTGACCGAGCCGGGCCGGCCGCTGCCGCCCGAGACCGACCGCCGCCTGCGCACCCTGGAGGCGCTGAACCGCCTTGGGGCCGGTTTTGAGATCTCGGCGCGCGACATGGACCTTCGCGGCGCCGGCGAGTTGCTGGGTGAGGAGCAGGCGGGCCATCTCCAGTTCGTCGGCCTCGCGCTTTATCGCCATGTGTTGCAGCGCGCGCTGGCCGTGGCGAAGGGCGCTTCGGTGATCGACGAATGGATGCCGGAGGTGGCGCTGGGCGTCGCCGGTCGCATCCCGGACGATTACGTGCCGGACGAGGAAACCCGCATCAATCTCTATGCCGAGATCGACCGGGCGCGCGATCGCGCCAGCCTCGGGGCGCTGGCGAGCGATATAGAGGACCGGTTCGGCAAGCCGCCTGCTCCCGCCCGCACGCTTCTTATGCTGGCGGAAGCGCGGGTGCGCTGCGCGGAACTCGGGATCGCCAAGCTCGCGGCCGGGCCGAAGGGCGTCGCCGCGACATTCCGCACCAAGCCCGATGCCGAGGGCGCCCGAACCCGAAAGCTGCCGGCCGATTGGAAATGGACCGACATGAAGCTGGTCTACCCCGTCGCGACGGCCAGCGTGGCGGAGCGCTTCGAGGCGGCGACCGCGCTGTTCGACAGGGTGGACCCCGCAGAAGAATGAACCCAGCGCCCTGCCCGCCCGTGACCCGCCACCACGCGATCCCCAACGCAATCGAGCGGATCGTCGCGATCGGCGACGTGCATGGGCGGGCGGACTGCCTCTCGGCGCTTCTGCGGCACGTGGAGGCGACCGATCGGGAGAGGGAAAAGACCGCGATCGTCTTTCTCGGCGATCTCGTGGACCGGGGTCCGGCGAGCCGGGAGGTTCTGGCGCTTGCGGCCGGCGCGCTCGCGCGCTGGCCGGACAGCGTCCTGTGCCTTGGCAATCACGACGACTGGTTTCGTCGCTTCCTGCTCGGCGATCCAGAGTTCGCGGACGGCATCGATCTCTGGCTGATGCAGGGCGGCGAGGAAACGCTGCTTTCCTTCGGGGTGGATACCCAGGCTCTCGGTCGGGCCAGGGACACGATCCGGCAGGACCATCCTGAAATTCTCGACCTTCTGGCCGCCAGCGCCATGCTCGCGACCTTTGGCCCATTCGTCTTCGTTCATGCCGGGATCGATCCCAAACGCTCGATCGAAGCGCAGCGAAACCGCGACTGCCTGTGGATTCGCTCGCCCTTCCTCGACCATCGCGGCCCCTTGCCAGGACTCGTCCTGCACGGCCACACGCCGCAGACGCCGTCGCTTGCGCATATCACGGAAAACCGGGTCTCGCTCGACACTAGCGCGTTCGCGACCGGAGTTCTGACCGCCGTCGATATCGACGTGCGCGGAGGCGAGGCGCGCTTCTGGGCGACGCAACCGGGAAGTCTGGAGATTACGAGCGTCGAGCCGCGTCTTCTGGAGCGCGGCTTCGGAACGGCCGTGGTGGCGAAGCCGGGTTCGCCCGGCGTCTATGCCCTCCGCCCCGCTTCGTAGCGGAAGCGATCGTCCGACGCCTGAAGCCCAAGACGCCGTTCCGCGCCAAAATCTGAGCAAAAAAAGGGGCGGCCGGAGCCGCCCAGTTTTGGCTGGAGTATCAGGCCATGAAAGAAACCTGATGCCTGTAAAGTGGTTGACCGCCGCGAAGGTTGCCAGAATCGTTACGAATCTTTCACGATCTCCCTTCGGCATTTTCCCACCGCGCCGCAACCAAGCGGGAGGCGCGACGTTATTGCACCGCTGGCAGGCTCGGCTTGCTAGGCGTGTGTCTGTCTGGCGATCGCACAGCGATACGCTCCAGCGAAGTTGAGGAGAACGACATGTTCCGCGACAAGCCTTCGACCTACGAGCGCGTGACGGACGCCTTGAGCGATATCGGCGAGCGCATCGGAGAACTCGAATCCCAGGTTGCGGACCGTCTCCATCTCCGTCCCTCCCGGACCGAGCGCGTCCGCCGCGCGGTGGAGCATGAGATCGATCGTCTCTACGGCAACACCGGCTATTCCCGCTACATTCCCGCCTTCCTGAGTGGCTGGTCTCTGCCTTCGGCGAGCGAAGCCAAGTCCCAGCTCTACAAGGCTCGCCGCTCGGTTGCCGACAGCGCATCCGACGCGGGCCGCAGTCTAGCGGACGGTGCGTCCGACGCGCGCGATCGCCTTTCTTCCTACTCGCTGCCCTCGTTCTTCAGCGAGCGCGCCAGCCTCAAGGGCGGGCGTGGCTATCAGCGCGGCGTCGATTTCTTCCGCGAGCGGCCCAACACGTCGGCCGTCTTGATCGCCGGCGGCGCGATCGTCGCGCTCGGCGCGGCGTTCTACGTGTCGAAGAAGATCGCTGACCATGCCGAGGAGCCAGACTACGAGGTCGTGCGCCGCGATGGCGATCTGGAAGTTCGCGACTATGACGCGATGATCGTCGCCGAGACCGTCAAGACCGGCTACCACGAGAAGGCGCGCCGTCGCGGGTTCGAAACGCTTTACGACTTCATCTCGTCCAACAACCGGTCGGGCAAGAAGATCGCCATGACGGTTCCTGTGCTGCAGCAGCTTTCGGAAAGCGAAGGCCGTACCAAGGGTTGGGCCGTCCGCTTCATCATGCCGAAGAAGTATACCAAGGCCAGCCTGCCGACCCCGAACTCGCACGACGTGGCGATCAAGGAAGTCGATGCCAAGCGTCTGGTCTCCATCCGCTTCAGCGGCAACTTCACGGCCTCGACCGCATCGAAGAAGCTCATGACGCTCTATAACTACCTCGCGGACGAGAACCTCAAGCAGAAGGGCGACCCGATCTACGCGTTCTACAACGCGCCCTGGACGCCGGGCTTCATGCGTCGCAACGAGATCCTGATCGAAGTCGAGCGCTGAGCGCCCATCTCCTCTCATGACAAAAACGCCCGCCTTTCCCGGCGGGCGTTTTTCGTTCAAGCTGCCCCTGCCGCCCTGATCCGTCCCCGTGCCGCCGAAGTCGTAATGCTCGATTCCCCCGCCGCCTCCGCACTGCCCCCGTCGTTTCGCATAGAGGAAGATGGGCGCTCCTTTCGGCTCGATCCGCGCGATCCCCATTTCTTCGCCGATCCCTATCCGACCTATGCCGCGCTCCACCGGACTGCCCCTCTGGCCTTCTGGCATGAGGCGGGATGTCTTGCGGTCGTGTCGCAACCGCTCGTGGAGCGGGTTCTAAAGTCGCGCGATTTCGGCCGCGTCCTGTCGGAGGACGGCAGCGGCCGCGCCCCAGCGAGGGAGATCGCCGACCATCTCCGGCATTTCCAAGAGGTGGAAGCGCATTCGCTGCTCGATCTCGAAGCGCCCGCCCATACGCGGCTGCGCACGCTGCTGACACGCGCTTTCGTATCTCGCCGGGTCGAGGCGCTGGCCCCTACGATCACGACCATTGCCCATGAGTTGATCGACCGTTTCGATCCGTCCGGCCCCGTGGAACTCGTCTCCGCCTTCGCCGAGCCGCTGCCCGTCGCCGTCATCGCCGGGTTGATCGGCGTTCCCCGCGAGGATGCCGGCCATCTCCTGCGCTGGTCGCACGCCATGGTCGCCATGTACCAGATGGGGCGCACGCCCGAAGTGGAACTGGCAGCGGATGCGGCGGCGCGCGAGTTCCGCGACTATCTCGTGGCGCTGATCGCCGAGAAGCGCCGTAAGCCGGGCGACGATCTCGTCTCGGCCCTAGCGGAGGCCGAGACTGACAAGGGCAAGCTGAGCGATGCCGAACTCGTCTCGCTCATAGTGCTGCTTCTCAACGCCGGGCATGAGGCGACGGTCCACCAGATCGGCAATGCCCTGGTCGCCTTCGCCCGGTCCGGCGTGTCGCTGGGGCCGCTCGCCGAGAGCGAGCCGCTGCTGGAGCGTACGGTGGAAGAGGCCCTTCGCTTCGACACGCCGCTCCATCTCTTCCGCCGCTTCGCCCTTCGCGACGTGGAGCTTGGCGGAACGACGCTCAAGCCCGGCGAGGAGGTCGCCCTGCTCCTGGCTGCCGCCAATCACGATCCGACGGTGTTTCCAGAGCCCGACCGGTTCGATCCGTCGCGACCGCGCATCCCGCATGTCTCCTTTGGCGCAGGCGTGCATTTCTGCATCGGCGCGCCGCTGGCCCGGTTGGAACTGAAGCTCGCTTTTCGCTCGCTCGCGGAGCGTTATCCCGATCTCCAGCCGATCGCGCCGCCGCGCTTTCGCGACAGCTACCATTTTCGCGGTGTCGAGCGGTTCGACGTCGCTCTTCAGCCTAAAGCCGGATGACGTAGCGCTTACGCGTGGTTTCCTCCACGCGCCAATGCCCCTTGAAGCCGGGGCGGAGGACGAAGGCATCGCCGGCCTGGACCCGGTGCTCCGCGCCCCCTTCCTCGATCAGCACCGAGACGCCGGCTAGGATCTCGCAATATTCCCATTCCGTATAGTCGATTTGCCATTCGCCCGGCGTCGATTCCCAGACCCCGGCATAGAGCCCATCGGTCTCCTCGACATTCCAGGTCCGATGCACGGGCTCGCCCGCCACCATCTTTTCCGGCGCAGGGCGGCTTTCCTCCGGCTCGATTCCGTCGATGTCGACAGCGAGAAAATGGGACATTGGCGAAACTCCGAAGCGCGTTGGACGAGGCGCAATCTATCAGTTCGATCCGGCGCCGACAGAAAGGAACGCCGATAGCAGGTCGGATAAACGGGCTGACAACGCGACATCCAAATCAACCAGCATTACGGTTCCTAGATACCAAATTTGCGGTATCATAAAACCCCATCCTTAAGCCCCTGATCTAAATATCCTTTCAGATCGAAAGCCCAGTCGTCTCGCACCATCCCGCCCTTGATCTTTCCATCCGACACCGTTATGGAACCGTCATCAAGAGCGGCGCGAGCCGCCTTTTTCGTATGGCCGGGGTCAAGTCCGCGGCTGACGCGTGACTGACCCAAAGGGTAGATTTATGAAGACCTTCTCGCAGAAGTCCGAGACGGTGGTGAAGAAGTGGATCGTCATCGACGCCGAAGGGCTCGTTGTCGGCCGTCTCGCCTCTCTCGTGGCGCTTCGCCTTCGCGGCAAGCACAAGCCCACTTTCACCCCGCATGTCGATGATGGCGACAACGTCATCATCGTCAACGCGGACAAGGTCGTGTTCACGGGCAAGAAGTACCAGGACAAGACCTACTACTGGCACACCGGTTATGCCGGCGGCATCAAGGAGCGCAAGGCGCGCGACATTCTCGAGGGCCGCTTCCCGGAGCGCGTCGTCGAGAAGGCCGTAGAGCGTATGTTGCCCCGCGGCCCGCTCGGCCGTCGCCAGTTGAAGAACCTGCGCGTTTATGCCGGTGCGGCGCATCCGCATGAAGCCCAGATGCCTGAGGCGTTCGACGTCAAGGCGCTGAACTCCAAGAACTCGAGGGCTGCATAATGGCCGACCTGACCTCGCTGCAGGGCCTCGCCGCCTCCGGCGCCACGGAAGTGGCCGCTCCGGTCCATGTCCAGAAGCTCGACGCCCACGGCCGCGCCTACGCGACCGGCAAGCGCAAGGACGCGGTCGCCCGCGTCTGGGTGAAGCCCGGCTCCGGCAAGATCGTCGTCAACAACAAGGACTTCGCGGACTACTTCGCCCGCCCCGTCCTGCAGATGGTGCTTCAGCAGCCGATCGTCGCGGCCTCGCGCGATGGCCAGTTCGACATCGTCGTCACGGTTGCCGGCGGTGGTCTGTCCGGTCAGGCCGGCGCGGTGCGTCACGGCATCTCGCGCGCCCTTACCTATTACGAGCCGGGCCTTCGCGCCGTGCTCAAGAAGGGCGGCTTCCTGACCCGCGACTCGCGTACCGTCGAGCGTAAGAAGTACGGCAAGGCCAAGGCCCGCCGCTCCTTCCAGTTCTCGAAGCGTTAATCGTCTTACCGCTTCACGATCGAACGAATGGGAAAGGGCTTCGGGAAACCGGAGCCCTTTTCGTTTGTCTAATGCTGGGCAATCGAGCGACTTCAAGCTGTCGCCGACTTGTTCTATCTCTGCGCCACACGCCGAAGCAGGAATTCCATGGCCAGCCAGTCGATCGACAACGCCTTCACCGCCCCCGCCACGCTGGGGGCCGCGAGCGATCCGACCTATGCGGGCGCCCTATCCTTCATGCGGCGGCGCTTTTCCAAGGACGTGTCGGGCTCGGACGTCACCGTCTGGGGCATTCCTTTCGATTCCGCCGTTTCGAACCGGCCGGGCGCGCGCTTCGGGCCGCAGGCGCTGCGGCGCGCCTCGGCGATCTTCGACAACGACCCGCAATATCCCTTCCATGCCGACTTCTTCGAGACGCTTTCGGTCGTCGATTATGGCGACTGCCTGCTCGACTATCGGCTGCCGGAGCGGGCGCATCTCGCCATGCGCGAGCAGGCCTCGGCGCTCTTGGAGAAGACCGGCTTCCTGCTGACGCTGGGGGGCGACCATTCCATCACCTTCCCGCTTCTGCAGGCTCATGCCGCCCGGCACGGCAAGCTCAGCCTCGTGCATTTCGACGCGCATCAGGACACCTGGCCGCTGGCCACCGACACCCATGGCCGGCCGCGTGTCGACCACGGCTCCTTCGTCTCGGCCGCTCTGCGTGAGGGGTTGATCGATCCCGACAGCTCGATCCAGATCGGCATCCGCACCCATGCGCCGGAAACCGGCGGGGTGGAAATCCTGTTCGGCCATGAGGTCGAGGACCTCACCTCCGCCGAGATCGCCAAGCGGATCTACGAGCGCACCGGCGGGACAAATTGCTATCTCAGCTTCGACATCGATTGCCTCGACGTCGCCTTCGCGCCCGGCACGGGCACCCCGGTCGCGGGCGGACCGTCCAGCGCCAAGATGCTCGCGGTTCTCCATCACCTGAAGAACCTTCAGCTCGTCGGCGCCGACGTGGTGGAAGTCTCGCCGCCCTACGACCACGCCGACATCACCGCCGTCGCGGGCGCGACCGTCGCAATGTATCTCCTCGGCATTCTCGCCGACAAGAAAGCCGCCGACGCGCGCTGACCGGCGCGCCGATCCGTTCTTCGCTTCCAACATTCAACAGGTCCAGACGCTCATGAAACCGCGCATCTTCATCGACGGCGAACACGGCACCACGGGTCTCCAGATCCGCGCCCGCATGGCGGATCGCGGCGACGTGGAACTCCTGTCGATCCCAGAAGCGGAGCGGCGCAACGCCTCGCTGCGCGAAGAGCTTCTGAAGGCTGCCGACATCGCCATCCTATGCCTGCCGGACGATGCCGCGCGGGAGGCCGTGGCCTTTCTCGGTCCGGACGCCTCGACACGGGTGATCGACACCTCGACGGCGCACCGAGTCGATCCGAACTGGGCCTATGGTTTTGCCGAACTCGCCAAGGGCCAGGGCGAGGCCATCGCCAAGGCGCGGCTGGTCGCCAATCCCGGCTGCTACCCCACGGGCGCCATCGCCCTGCTGCGCCCTTTGAGGGACGCGGGGCTCCTGCCCGAGGGCCAGCCGGCGACGGTCAATGCCGTGTCGGGCTATACCGGCGGCGGCAAGCAGATGATCGCGCAGATGGAGGACGCCGCGCGCGAGGATCACATCGCCTCGCCGCATTTCCTCTACGGACTCGACCTCGCCCACAAGCACCTGCCTGAGATGCGCGTCTTTGGCCGGCTCGATCGCGACCCGATCTTCGCCCCCTCGGTTGGCCGCTTCGCGCAAGGCATGATCGTGCAGGTTCCCTTCCATGCCGACGCCCTGAACGGCGCCAGCGCAGAGCGGCTGCGCGAAGCGCTGGCCGACCATTATGCCGGCCAGTCGATCGTGGAAGTCGCGAGTGCGGAGGAAACGGCTGGTCTCAAGCGTCTCGATCCGACGGAACTCGCAGGAACCGACGGCATGAAGCTTTTCGTCTTCGGCTCGAAGGACGGCTCGCGCTTCAATCTGGTCGCCCTGCTCGACAATCTCGGCAAGGGCGCTTCGGGCGCGGCGGTTCAGAACATGGACCTGATGCTGCGGGGCTGACCCGTCAGGCGAGGGCTGGAAGGGGGTACGCCCCCTTCAGCTCCCGCGCATGGAACACGGCACTGCCAAGCACGATGAGCGCACCGGCCTGATGCAGCAGCGCCCAGCCGATCGGCACCTGCAGCAGCAGCGTGGTGATGCCGAGCGCGGCCTGCAGCGTCACCATGCCCGCCAGATGCGTTGCCATCTTGGCATGGCGCGAGCCGGGCGAAAGCCGCCGCGCGGCAATCGCGTGAAGCACGGCGACGGTGAACAAGAGATAGGCGCCGCAGCGATGCGTGAACTGCACCGTCATCACGTTCTCGAAGAAATTGCGCCAAGCCGGTGTCATCGCTAGGAGATTGGCCGGCACGATCTGCCCGTCCATCAGCGGCCAGGTGTTGAAGCTCATGCCCGCATCGAGGCCGGCCACTAGTCCGCCGAGATAGATCTGGAGAAGCGCGAGCACCACAAGCAGCGCCCCGACCTTGGCCGAATGGCCCGTCGGCGGCGGCGCGATGCGGCGGGGCGACAAGCCCTTGGCGATCCAGAGCGTCGCCGAGAAGATTATGCAGGCCATGGTGAGATGGACGGCAAGCCGATACTGGCTGACCTCCGTGCGCTCCACGAGGCCCGAGGCCACCATCCACCAGCCGATGGCGCCCTGCAGGCCGCCAAGCGCCAGAAGACCGACGAGACGGGGCTTCAGCCAGGGCTCGACGCGGCCCGCGATCCAGAAGAAGGCCAGCGGCAGTGCGAAGGCGAAGCCGACGCTGCGCGCGAGAAAGCGGTGCGCCCATTCCCACCAGAAGATGGTCTGGAACTCCGACAGGCTCATGCCCTTGTTGAGGATCTGATATTGCGGGATCTGGCGGTAGAGGTCGAACTCCTCCTGCCATTCCGCCTGCGACAAGGGCGGGATCATGCCGTGGATCGGCTTCCATTCGGTGATGGACAGGCCGGATTCGGTGAGGCGCGTCGCGCCGCCGACGACGACCAACGCCAGGATCATCGCCGCCACACAATAGAGCCAAAGCCGGATCGCGCGGCGCGATCGCACCCGGCGGTCGTGCTCGCTGGACAGGGCTTGGAGGGGGGCCTGCGTCGATACGCTCATATCAGTCTTGAAGCGCTTGGCGAAGAAGCCGCTTCATCCCCTTGTTTTCGGCCGATCTGCTCGGCAATCTGGCCTGAGGACGCGATGGGTTCGCGCGACCTTGGCCCGGTGGGGCGGAGGTTTGGTCCCAAGCGCCCCACTTGGCAAGAGCCATCGGGTCGCGGCATGGTCACGCTTTGGCGCGCCCGGGGCGCGAACGGCAGGGAGAGTGGTCATGCCCATCAGATTGAAGAAGCTCGTCGGCACGCTGCTTCTGGTCGTCTTCGTCGCAGTCTATGCCGTGCTCGCGACGGCCTATGCCACGCTTTATCTCTCGGCGTCAGCGACTTACGTGCATCTGCTCTACTTCTTCGCGACCGGCATTCTATGGATCGTCCCGGCCATGTTCGTGATCCGCTGGATGGAAGGCGGCCGGGTGCAGCGGAACAGCTAATTCGGCCGCTGGTCGCGAACCAGAATCATGTCGGCGAAGCCCTTGGCTTTGAGCTGGCTGGTCGCCGCTTCGATTTCCCGCTCCGAGCACCCCTCCACCCAGACGAGAAGCGCCGCTTCGGGGTCGAGAATGGCGCCCAGGAACGGCGCGTCGATGCGGCCGCAGTCGATCACCAGCGTCTCGTAGCTGCGCTCCATGAAGTCGAGCGCATGGCGTCGCTCGCTCCAGAGGCCGGGGCGGCTTTCGTCGTCCAGCCGACGGCCGCTGGCGACGATCTCGGCACCGGTCGCAAAGTCGCGCCGGGCGATCTCGGCGAAATTGGCGTCGCCTCGTGCGAGGTCGAAGAGCCCGCGCGTGTCGGACGGCAGGCCCATGGCGCGCGCGCCATCCTGCGTTTCGGAAAGATCGACCACTAGAACGGAGCGGCCGCGAAGCGCCAGACGCCGCCCGATATCGACGCCGAGCGTGCGCGTATCGGCGCTCGCGGCCGAGACCACCACCGCGCGCGCGACCGCGCTGAACTTCAGCGCTTCGATCACGTCATCCACCATCGCGACGTCGGGATGGCCGGGTATCTCGGGTGCGGGCATTGGCTCCAGCGGAAGGCCGACCGGCCCAGTCGCATCCTTCCCCTTCATCCGCCGCAACGGCATCGCCAGCGCGACGAAAAAGGCCGAGCCGAGAAATCCGACGACGCCGCCGGCAAGGGCAGCGGGCCAGAGCGACAGGGAGCGCGTCGTGAGCGGCAGAACCTTCTGCCGAATGGCCGGCGCCCCTGCCGAGGCAGGCTCGGGCGGAGGCTGGAAGGCCGGCGTCGCCAGGGCGGAGAGAACCTCAGCCTCGTCTCGCAGGCGCGCGAGATCGGCGCGGGCCGAAACCAGCCCACTAAAAAGGTCGGCTCGCTCCCGAGCGCGCTCGGCGGCCGTCTGTTGCGGGGTCGTGGGCTGCGCGACTGGCGCAGGCTTTTGTTCCGTCAACAGGCGCAGGGCCGCCGCGTTGGCGTCGCGCTGCGCCTCCAGCTGCGTTAGGAGCGTGTCGTGCCGCGTGGCGATCTCGCTATCGAGCTGTTGCAGACGCAGGCGGACGATGCGAACCCGGGGATGATCCGCGTTCAGGCTCGCGGCCAGTTCGTCGGCTCGGGGGCGAAGGCCGCGACGCTCGCGCATCAAGGCGCGCCAAGCGTCCCATCCACCCCAGCTTCCCGGCATGTCCTTCTGTTCGTCATCGCCCTCGACGGCGGCGATGGCGGCGTCCAATTCCGCGCGCCGGCTTTCGAGCGCTGCCTTCTGGCTGGGGTCCAGCAGCACGGGCGGGCTCGCACTGACGACCGGCTCCGCGGAAGGCGCAGGCTTGGCGTCGAAATCGGCGAGCTGCCGCTCCGCATCAGTCACCCGCGCCTCGGCCCGCGCCAAGCGCCCGTTCATGTCGGCGTCCGCAACCGGGGGTGTGGGCGGCGGGCTCGAGGGCTCGACCTGTCGCGCAGGCTTGGGAGCTCTCGCCAGAAGCTGATCGGCAATGAACTGAACGCGGACCCGTGCCTGATCCGCGCTGGGCGCCTCGGCCCAAATCACGCTCTTCGTTCCCGACAGGACCTGAATGCCGGTTCGCCGGCTCGCCGCCCCTTCCAGCGGCCCGCGCGGCTGGCCGACGAGGTCGAGAAGCGATCGCGACCCGTCCGCGCCGCGCTCCAGCGTCAGGTCGGGTCCCGCGTCGAGACCGGGCTCGCGATCGGCGATCACCTGGATCTCGGCGGCCGTCCAGCTCGGCAGCGGTCCTCCCTCGGCGCTGAGTTCGATTCGCGCCCGGTGAACGGGGGGAACGAGCGACACCGCGAACGAGGCCGCCGCGCCGGAGAGCAAGGTCGCTGACGCGACGATGGCAAGCCGCCGTCCGATGGGCATCGGCCGCTTGTCTTCGCTCTGCGCTGGCATGACCCATTCCGGAGACATGGCTCGTTCTTCTTCTCAAGACTCGGCGCCCGAGGGCGCACCTGTTTCCTGCGGTTGCGAGGAAAGGATACGGGGTTGGGCCGGCAGCACAAGGCACGGGCACATTTACGAGTGTTTAACCCTAATTCGAGATTGTGGGCGGCAGAGTTCGGCCTGCTTCAGGCAATGGAAACGTCTTGCGGAGTGGGAACGAATGCGCGCCGGGTTTGTGACACTCGCTTTGGTCGGTGCGGTCCTGTCCGGCTGCGTCACGGCTGCCCCGCCCGCGCCCGCCTTTCATGCCATGTTGAACCAGCCCTACAAGCTGGATGCGGGCGACCGGCTGCGCGTCACCGTGTTCGAGCAGGACAATCTCTCCGGCACGTATGCCGTCGACAAGTCGGGCTATCTCTCCCTGCCGCTGGTCGGCGCCGTCCCGGCGCGCGGCAAGACGACGCAGGAGATCGAGGCGGCGGTCACCGCCGCGCTGCGCAACGGCTATCTGCGCTCGCCCGACGTGTCCGTGCAGGTCGAGCAATATCGCCCCTTCTTCATCATGGGCGAAGTCTCGAGCGGCGGCCAGTACTCCTACGTTCCCGGCATGACGGCGCAGAACGCCATCGCCATCGCCGGCGGCTTCTCATCGCGCGCAGACCAGCGCACGGTGGACATCACGCGCCAGGTCAACGGGCAGGTCATCACCGGCCGCGTCCTGATCTCCGACCCTGTTCTTCCCGGCGACACGATCTCGGTTCGCGAGCGCCTGTTCTGATCCGAGCCCGTTCCAATCGAAGCCGAACCGCTCAGTCTCCTTTAGCCTTTTCCTGCTAACCCTTGGAATTAAGCGTTCGGGGCTGGCTGTCGAGATGAAAAGCAAGAAGCGGAAGGCCAATCTTTTCGAGCGCGAAACGGTTCGCGTCTACCGGCTCGCGGACGCGCCTGCGGGCGTCGCCGGCCGGACGGCCGAACTCCCCGTCAATGCCCGCCGCATGGCGCAGATGCTGGAGCGGCGCGGTCTATCGCCGGGCCTCGCTTGCGGGCTGGTGCGCCTGTTCGAGATCGCGGTGCTGGTGATCGGCGGCATCCTTTGCCTGCGCGTTGGGTCGGCCGGCTGGCTCCCTCTTGCGCTGTTCAGTACGCTTCTGGCGCTGGTGACGGTCGTCACCGTCAACATCCTGAACGGCTACGATTCGCTTCTTCTGCGCTCCCGCCGCGCGCAGTTCCCCCGTCTGGCCGGCGCCTTCGCCTTCGCCACGTTCGTGGCGATCTGCGCGGCCGAACTGGCGGACCAGCTGGACCGGCCATTTCTGGAAAGTCTGGCGCTTTGGGGCGCGAGCGGTTTCGCGATCCTCGGCGTGACGCGCGTCTGCCTTGGCGCGCGAATGCGCCTTTGGGTGCGCAACGGCTTCATGGAGCGGCGGGCGGTCGTGGTCGGCGGCGGCGGAGCGGCGGAGGCCTTCATCCGCCGGCTCGAAACCAATCCCGACAACGACGTGCGCATCTGCGGCATTTTCGACGATCGCAACGACGATCGCTCACCCGCCATCGTGGCCGGCTATCCCAAGCTCGGCTCGGTCTCGCAGTTGACGGAGTTCGCGCGCAAGGCGCGGATCGACATGCTGATCGTGACGCTGCCGGTCAGCGCGCAGGCGCGTCTTCTCACCATCATGCGCGAGCTTTGGGTTCTGCCGCTGGACATCCGCGTGGCGGCCTCCTCGCCGGATCTGCGCTTTCGCGCCCGGTCGCATTCCTTCCTCGGCGACATTCCGCTTCTCAACGCCTTCGACCGGCCGCTGGCGGAATGGGACATGGTGTCGAAGCGCTGCCTCGACCTCGTGGTCGGCCTCTTCGCCCTGGTGGCCCTGAGCCCCCTGATGGTGGCGACCGCCATCGCCATCAAGCTCGACAGCCCCGGCCCGGTCTTCTTTCGTCAGAAGCGCCACGGCTTCAACAACCAGATCATCAATGTCTGGAAGTTCCGTTCGCTGCGACACGAGATGTCCGACCCCACCGCGCGCAGGATCGTCACCCACAACGACCCTCGCGTCACCCGCGTCGGCCGCTTCATCCGCCGCAGTTCGATCGACGAACTGCCGCAGCTCTTCAATGTTCTGACGGGCGAGTTGTCGCTGGTCGGCCCCCGGCCCCACGCCGTGCACGCACGCTCCAGCTTCGACCAGAACTTCACGGAGATCGTGGACGGCTATTTCGGGCGACACAAGGTCAAGCCGGGAATCACCGGCTGGGCCCAGGTCAATGGGTGGCGAGGCGAGATCGACGAAGGTGACAAGCTGCAGAAACGCTTCGAATACGATCTCTACTATATCGAGAACTGGTCGCTGCTTTTGGACCTTCGCATCCTCGCCTTGACGCCGATCAGCCTCTTTCGAAGCAGCGGCGCGTACTGAAACGAAGACCGGCGCCCGAACTTAGGCGCCGGCAAAGCGGAGTCAGACCGCCGCGACGACGATGATCTCGACGAGATACTCGGGCGCCGCCAGCTTGGATTCGCCGGTCGCGCGCGCGGGCGTGTTGTCCGGGTCGACCCAGGCGTCCCACACCGCGTTCATCGCGCCGAAATCCTTCATGTCGGCGAGCCAGATCGTCGCCTGAAGGAGCTTCGACTTGTCGGTGCCGGCCTCGGCCAGCAGCCGGTCGATCTCGGACAGGACCGTCTTCGTCTGGGCCGTCACGTCCTCGCCGGGATTGCCGACCTGACCTGCCAGATAGACCGTGTTGCCGTGAACCACCGCACCGCTCATGCGACGGCCGGGCTGGATGCGACGAATGCTCATGCGTAATCCTTCCGGGTTCGGCTTGCTGCCGAGCGCGTTCTAAAGGCGAACGCATCGGGGCAGCAAGCCTTGTCGGCCTTGAGAAAGAAAGGTGTCGTGATGAAAATGACGGACGGATCGGTCCGTCTTAGCGTGTGGCAAGCCCAGCCGCGCGCACGCCTTGCGCACGTTGCGAGCGCCAACGCGGCGAACTCGACTGGTGCTCGTAGAGATCGGCAAGCCGATCGACCATGGCCTGTTCCATAGCTTCGTTTTCGGTGATCAGACCCGCTTCGAGAGCGGTGACGATATCAGACGCGGTCATGAAAGTCCCCATTTCAAAAGGATCGCGAATCACCCGAACCGCCCGATTCGGCCTTCGTTCCGCCAATCCTTAAAAATTTATGGTGATCCCTTTGGGTGCCCAAACGATCGGGAGGGAGAACGGAGAGAAGGAGCCTCAGGAGGTCCGGGCTGTGGAGAAGAACCGGAGGTCCCCGCCCGCGCACTGGCGAAGGCTTCGCGCTGCTCCAATTTGCACCGTGAGATCAAACCTGCCCGGCCTCGCAATGGTCCGGATCGCTCGACCAGGAGACATTCGATGCGCCTTCCTCTTTTCGCAGCCGCCCTGCTGCTGGCTTCGTCGCTTGCGTCCGGCGCCTTGGCGGCCCCCGTGGTCGTGTCCAGCAAGATCGACACGGAGGGCGGCGTGCTCGGCAACATGATCATGCTCGCCCTGCAGCATGGCGGGATTGAGACGACCGACCGCATCCAGCTCGGCGGCACGCCGGTGGTGCGCAAGGCGATCACGGCGGGCGAGATCGACATCTATCCCGAATATACCGGCAACGCGGCCTTCTTCTTCAACCGTGCCGAAGACCCGCTCTGGAAGGATGCGGCCAAGGCCTATGAGGAAGCCAAGAAGCTCGATCTCGACGCCAACAAGATCGTGTGGCTGACGCCCTCGCCGGCCAACAACACCTGGGGCATCGCGCTGCGCGGCGACGTGGCCGACGCGGACAAGCTCGCAACACTCAGCCAGTTCGGCCAATGGGTGGCCGGCGGCGGTGCGGTGAAGCTCGCGGCGTCCGCCGAGTTCGTCAATTCGGCCTCCGCCCTACCCTCGTTCCAGACGACCTATGGCTTCACCTTGAAGCCGGACCAGCTCCTCACCCTGTCGGGCGGCGACACGGCAGCAACGATCGCGGCCGCGGCGCAGAACACCAACGGCGTCAACGCCGCCATGGTCTACGGCACGGACGGCGGCATCTCGGCGGCGGGGCTCAAGGTGCTGGAAGACGACAAGGGCGTGCAGCCCGTCTACCAGCCCGCACCGATCGTGCGTCAGGCGGTGCTGGAGGCCAATCCGAAGATCGCCGACGTTCTGAAGCCGATCTTCGAAAGCCTCGACCTCGTGACGCTGCAGGAGCTGAACGGGCGCGTGCAGCTGGGCGGTGAGCCGGCCCGCGCCGTGGCGCAGGACTATCTTCAGACCAAGGGCTTCCTGAAGTAGGCTTGGCAGACAGTCTCTAAGAACAAGAAAGGCCCGGACGCGTCATGCGGCCGGGCCTTCGATTTTTGCGTGATGGAGGATGAATCCTACTGCTTCGTCTCGCTCTTGCGGGCCTGCGCTTCGCAGACCTCGACATGCTTGCGAAGCGCCTCGGTCGACAGGATCGACGCGATGGAGCGGATGTTGCGACCCTGCATCTGCGGAAGGTTCTGCACCTCCTGCAAACGGAGAAGAAGCTCGGCTCGGCTCATGGCTCTCCCCTTTTCCCTCTGGTTGGAACGGCCGTCACCAACCGGACCGCGAAGGCCCGGCTGGCGTCAGTGGGCCGTCAGGAGTCCCGCTTGCTGCGGGAGTTCGATATCGACCTCGAGGGTCGACATCTGATCTCGCTTGTCCATCTTGACCTTCACCTTGTCCCGATTGATCGGAACGTGGCGGGCGATCACGGCCAGGATCTCCTCGCGAAGCACGGCGACGAGGTCGGACTGGCCGATCTCGGCCCGCTCGTGCGCGAGCAGGATCTGAAGGCGTTCCCGCGCGGCGGGGGCGGTGGTGCGCTGTTTCTGGAAGAAGCTGAAAAGGCTCATGCAGCCCTCCGGCTGAAGAACTTGCCGAGGAGACCGCGCTTGTCCGACGGCACGTTCATGGGGACGGTCTGACCCATGAGCCGCTTCGCGGCGTCGGCATAGGCCCGGGCCGGGGCGCTCGATGCGTCCGACAGAGTGACCGGCGTGCCGAGATTGGAGGCGCGCAGCACTTCCGGGCTTTCCGGCACGATGCCGAGCAGCGGGATCGACAGGATTTCGAGAACGTCGTCGACCTTGAGCATGTCGCCGCGCTCGGCGCGAATGGGGTCGTAGCGGGTCAGAAGCAGGTGCTTCTCGATGCGCCCGCCATTTTCGGCGCGCAGCGTCTTGGAGTCGAGAAGGCCGATGATACGATCGGAATCGCGCACCGAGGAGACTTCCGGATTGGTGACGACGACGGCGAGGTCGGCATGGCGCATGGCGAGCGTCGCGCCGCGCTCGATGCCGGCCGGGCTGTCGCAGATCACCCAGTCGAACTGCGCGCGGAGCTGGTCCATGACGCGGTCGACGCCGTCCTGGGTCAGGTTGTCCTTGTCGCGGGTCTGCGACGCCGGCAGCAGGCAGAGCGTATCGACCCGCTTGTCGCGGATGAGCGCCTGGTTCAGGTTCGCGTCGCCCTGCACCACGTTGATGAGGTCGTAGACGACGCGCCGCTCGGCGCCCATCACGAGGTCGAGATTGCGCAGGCCGACGTCAAAATCGACCACGACGACCTTCTGGCCGCTCTGTGCGAGCGCTGCGCCCAACGCGGCGGTCGAGGTGGTCTTTCCGACGCCCCCTTTGCCCGATGTCACCACCATAACCTCAGCCATGTCAGGCCTTTCCTCGTTGTTTCGTTTCGTGCGGCCGTCGGACACTGCCGACCGCCGGGCTCAGTTCGAAAGCAGGACGGTCTTGAGAACCGTGTCGTCGAGCCAGATGTGAACGGGCTGGCCCAGAGTCTTGGGGTCGAGATCCTCGGCGGTCTTGTAGAGACCGTCGATGGCGATGAGTTCGGCTTCGAGCTTGCGGCAGAAGATGCGGGCGTTGGCATTGCCCGCCGAGCCGGCCAGCGCGCGCCCCCGCAGCGCGCCGTAGACATGGATCGAGCCGCCGGCGATGACCTCGGACCCGGACGCAACATGCCCGAGCACGGTGACGTCGCCTTCCGGGAAGATGATCGACTGGCCCGAGCGAACCGGCGTTTCGATCAGGAGCGAAGGCGTGACGGGCGGCGGCACGAGGCGCGCTCCGGCGGGCGCGGCCTGCGGCGCGCTGCCGGGCTTGGTCGGCGCCGCGCTCGTCTCGTCCGGCATCTCGATATCGGCCGCGTTGCGGCCGCCCCGCATTTCGGGCGGCATTCCGGGTCCGAGAATGGAAGGCAGCGCGCCTTCGATGCCCATGACGCGGACATTGCGCTTGTTCAGTTCGCTGAGGAGCTCGGCCAGCTGCTCGCGGGTGATCGGCAGGCCGGCCACATCAAGGACGATGGGTCGGCCGAGAAAGAAGCCCGTGGAGCGGCGGGCGAGATCGTCCAGCTGTGCCAGCCAGTCGCGGAACGGCAGCTCGGGCGACAGGACCAGCGCCAGGAAGGATCGGCCGCGGAGGCGGACCGCTTTGCGGTTCGGTAGGACTTCGGTCATCTTCATTAACGCTTTGTTGCTGGTGGAGTTAAACCCCTCAGCCTTAACTGAGGGTTAACTCTCGGCCGAAGAGAGGCGGACGGAGGGAACAAACGGCGCGATGGGCAAGCGATCGGACTCTCGCGACCTGCTGGCGGAAACAGAAAAGGCATCCCCTTCAGAGGGATGCCTCCGATCTCTCGCGTAGGGTCGCAGCGGGAGCCGCGCGCCGATCAGTCGCGGAAGATCACCGTCTTGTCCTTGTTGGGGATCACGCGGTTCTCCAGATGCCAGGCGATCGCCCGCGACAGGACGCGTCGCTCGATGTCGCGGCCCTTGCGCACCAGGTCGTCCGGCGAGTCCTGATGCGAGATGCGCTCCACGTCCTGCTCGATGATCGGCCCCTCATCGAGATCGGCCGTCACGTAATGCGCCGTCGCGCCGATCAGCTTCACGCCGCGCCGATGCGCCTGGTGATAGGGCTTGGCGCCTTTGAAGCCGGGCAGGAACGAATGGTGGATGTTGATGCACTTGCCCGAAAGCCGCGCTGAGAGCTCGTCCGACAGGATCTGCATGTAGCGGGCGAGCACCACGAGATCGGCGCCGGTCTCCTCTACGACGCGGACGATCTCGGCCTCCTGCTCGCGCTTGGTCTCGCGCGTCACAGGAAGGTAGTGAAACGGGATGCCGTCGAAATCGTGATGCGCATAGGTCTCGCGCGGATAGTTGGCGACGATGCCGACGATGTCCATGCGAAGCTCGTCGATGCGCCAGCGGTAGAGAAGATCGGCAAGACAATGGTCGAAGCGCGATACGAGGATCAGCACCTTCTGCCGATCTTCGGCCCCCGAAATGCGCCATTCCATGCCGAAACGCTCGGCGATGGCGCCGAAGGCGCCGGTCAGGCTCTCGATCCGCACCACGGATTCCACCATGGCGAAGCGCACGCGCATGAAGAAGCGGCCGGTTTCGGGATCGTCGAACTGGTGCGCCTCGCGAATATCCGCACCATTGTCGAAGAGATGACGCGACACGGCGGCGACGATGCCCGGGCGGTTCGGGCAGGACAGGGTCAGGATATGGTCGGGGCTGGGCACGAAGGCACTCCGGCGAAGACGGGAAACTGACCCTCCCCTAACCGATCGCGCCGCAGCATGAAAGAAAGCCGGCGGCGCGACGGTCAGGTCAGCGTGTCGCGATCAGGATCAGATCGACCCTGCTTCGACCATGTAGTTGTTGGCCGTGCACATGGCCGAGTCGTCAGACGCCAGGAACAGAACCATGCGGGCGAGATAGACCGGATCGATCGGCACGGGCAGGCACTGGCGCTTGAGATGCGCGTTCAGTGCCTCTTCGGTTACCCAGAGCGTCTTCTGGCGCTCTGTCATGATCCAGCCCGGCACCACGGTGTTGACGCGAATGCGGTGCGGCCCGAGGTCGCGCGCGAAGGAGCGCGTCATACCGTGCACGGCAGCCTTGGAGGTCGTGTAGACCGGCATTCCGCCGCCCGCTTCCCACCAGGAATTGGAGCCGAAATTGATGATCGACCCGCCGCCAGCGGCGATCATGCCGGGCGCGACGGCCTGGATGGCGAAGAACATGTGACGCAGATTGGTGGCGATCCGCTCGTCGTAATAGTCGGGCGTCACGTCCTCCCAGCCGTGCCGATCGTCCCGCGCGGCGTTGTTGACGAGAACGGTGGCGGGGCCGAGCCGGGCGTCGAGTTTGGCGAAGGCGGCGCGCAGGGCTTCGATGTCGCGCAGATCGCAGGGCTCGAAGGCGACCTCGTGCCCCTCACCCGTCATGGTCTCCGCGAGCTTGGCGCCGCCTGCCGCGTCGATGTCCACGAAGCCGACGCGCGAGCCCTGGTCCGCGAAGGCGCGCACCATGTCGGCGCCGATGCCGGACGCCCCGCCCGTGACGAGCACCGTGCGTCCGCGAAGGCTGGGATAGATGGCAAACGACATGGTGTTCTCCCAAAGGCGTGCCGGTGTCCGGCTACTTGAAACCCGGGGCTTGGGCTCTGCGCTCCGGCCGGTCAAGTCTTCCACTTAAGCAAAAACCCCGCGATCGCGGTTCAAGCGCCAGACCGAAAGGTTGAGCGCCCCGGCGATGCAGACCCAGGCGAGGTAGGGTACGAGAAGCAGCGCCGCCGCATGGCTGTGCGGCCAGAAGGCGAGGATGTTGGCCGCGATAGCCAGCGCCAGCAGCGTGATGTCGAGAAAGGCGAGATCGGGCCGCTTGCGCCCGAAGAAGAGCATCGACCAGAGAAAGTTCAGCACCATCTGCACGACGAACAGGCAGAAGGGGATGAGCACAAACCCCGCCTCTCGCCAGACCAGCCAGCCGCTGACCGCGATCAGAAGATAGAGCACGCTCCAGACGATGGGAAAGGCGCGGTTGGGCGGCGTCCAGGACGGCTTGACGAGCGTCCGGTACCAAGTGCCCGGCCGGAACACGATGCCGCTCGCCGCGATCAGCGCGGAGAAGAGAACGAAGCCGACAAGGATCAGGATCGACGTGGTCATGACAAAGCCTCCTCAGGCGAAGCCCGCGACCCGCAGGCCGAGCAAGGCGCGCGACAGGACCGCCAGTCCCATCTGATAGGGCCGCAACCCGGCGAAACTGCTCGGCACCTCGCCGGAACGCGCGGCCAGCGGGTCCAGCACGGCGAGCGAGAGATAGGCAAGGATCAGAACGACCGTCGCAGCCCCGAACCATTGCGCGCCCGTCAGGAGGATCGAGCCGAATCCTGCCAGAAACAGCCAGAGCATCATGGCGAGCTGCGAAATCGTGGCGCCGTCCGGTATGCGGAAGCTGACGCCGCGCCGGACGCCCGACAGGAAGGTGACGATCGCGCCGGCCCAGATCAGCGTCAGCGGCAGCACGGCGTCCGACCGCGCCGGCCAGACATAGAGGGACACCGCGCCGGCCGCGATCGGGACGATCGCGGCATAGGCGAAGAGGATGTCGATCAAGGGCGAACGGGTCGGTTCGCGGACGGGAATGGCGATCGTATCGGAGGCGCGCTGGTTCATGAAGTGCGAGCTAGGGGCCGCGTCCTTCGATTCTACTGCCGCCCCGGCTTTTCGACGCCATCCTCGTAGCGGCCCTTCCGGCCGCCAGCGGCTCGGGTTAGAGCAGGCGCATCGTCTCGAACACGGTCCCCGACTTGCCGAAGCTGCTTTTCGTCGTCACCGAAGACTGGTTCTTCGCCTCCCACTTCCTGCCCATGGCGCGCGTCGGGGTCGAAATGGGCTGGGAGGTCGTGGTGGTCGCCCGCGTGCGCGAACATGCGGGGGCGATCGAGGCGGCTGGCGCGCGGGTCGTGCCGCTGGAGGCCGAGCGGCGCAGCGTCAATCCGCTGCAGGCCCTCGCCACCGCCCGCAAGCTGGCCGCAATCCTGAAACGCGAGCGGCCCGATCTCGTGCATTGCATTTCGCTGAAGCCCATTCTCGTGGGCGGCCTCGCCTGCCGCATGGCCGGCATCCGCGCCCAGGTATTTGCGCTGACCGGCCTCGGCTTTCTCGGCGCGCGGCAGGACGGCGCCGGGCGCCTCGCCCGACGGGTTCTACGCCTTGCGGTTCGCCGCGTGTTGGAGACGAAGGGCACGCATTATCTCTTCGAGAACCGCGACGACCCCCGGCTTCTCGGGCTGAGCCTCGACGATCGACGGGTCACGATCGTCAACGGCGCCGGCATCGATCCCGATCGCTATCCCGCCACATCCCTGCCCGTCGGCGCGACGCTCAAGCTAGCCCTTGTTGCGCGGCTTCTCTGGTCCAAGGGCGTGGAGACGGCGGTGGAAGCGGTTCGCCTCGCCCGCGCCCGAGGCTGCGATGTCGCGCTCGATCTTTATGGCGCACCTGATCCGTCCAACCCCAAGGCCGTTCCGCTAGAGACCTTGCGGGAGTGGACGGAAGGCGATGGCGTCCGATGGCTCGGCGCGACGCGGGACGTCGCCTCGGTCTGGCGCGAGCACGATCTCGCCATCCTGCCCTCGCGGGGCGGCGAAGGCCTGCCGCGGACGCTTCTGGAATCCGCGGCCTGCGGGCGCGCCGCGCTGACCACGGACGTTCCCGGCTGCCGCGATCTCGTGCGCGACGGGGTGGACGGCTACGTCCTGCCGGTCGGCGACACCGAGGGTTTCGCGCGGCGCATCGAAGCTTTGGCGAGCGACCGCGCTCTGCTGCAATCCATGGGGAATAGCGCTGCCGCCCGCGTGCGAGGCTCCTACACCGAGCGCCACGTCATGGAGACGATTGCCGCTCTCTACCGTCGCCTCGTCGCCAGCTGAGGCGAAACGGCGGGGGAAAAGCTCGTCCTTTCGACATCACGCGCGGGTCGCCCGGGCGCATCAAACGTGATGCAGCGGCGCCACGCCCCGCTTGGATTTTTTCGCGCAATTCATTAGCGCTTTGCGCACCCGGAGGCGCCGGTCGCCCCCGGTTCTAAAAAAGGACGACATGATGACCCAAGCGATTCCGTTCATCGATCTGGCGACGCAGCGCGATCTCATCCGCGAGGGGATCGAGGCGCGTCTCGGCCGGATCATGGATCAGGGATCGTTCATCCAGGGGCCGGAGGTCGCCGAGTTCGAGGCCGGGCTGTCGGCCTTCAGCGGCATGGCGGAGACCGTCTCCTGCGCGTCCGGCACCGACGCGCTTCTGATGCCGCTCATGGCCTGGAACATCGGGCCGGGCGACGCCGTCTTCGTTCCCAGCTTCACCTTCGCGGCGACCGCCGAAGTGGTGGGCCTCGCCGGGGCGACCGCCGTCTTCATCGAGGTTCTGCCCGACACGTTCAACATCGATCCCGAGCACCTTCGCCGGACCGTCGCCGCCATCGCCCGCGCCGGCGAGTTGCGCCCGCGCGCCATCATCGCGGTGGACCTTTTCGGCCAGATCGCGGACTACGCACCGATCCGCGCGGTGGCCGACGAGTTCGGCTTGAAGCTCATCTCGGACGCGGCGCAGGGCTTCGGCTCGACGCGCGGAGGGCATCTGGCCGGCCATTGGGCCGACGTGCTGGCGACCAGCTTCTACCCCGCCAAGCCGCTCGGCTGCTATGGCGACGGCGGTGCGATTCAGACTGACGACGCCGAGCTTGCCGCGATCCTGCGCTCGATCCGCGTCCATGGCGGGGGCAGCGACAAATACGACAATGTTCGGCTCGGCCTCACCGCGCGGCTGGATTCCTTTCAGGCCGCCGTTCTCAACGAGAAGCTTGCGCTCTTCCCCGGCGAGATCGAAGCGCGCATGCGCATCGCCGCCCGCTATGGCGAGCATCTGGCCGGCGTCGCGCCGCAGACGATCGCGGGCGACGTCGTCTCGACCTGGGCGCAATATACGATCCGCGTCCCCGGCGGGCGGCGCGATGCGTTCATGGCCGAGATGAAGGAACGCGGCGTTCCGACCGTGATCTATTACGGCAAGGCCCTGCACCAGCAGACGGCCTATCGTCGCTTCCCGGTCGGCGGCAACGGGCTGCCCGTGACCGAGGCGCTTTGCGGCGAGGTCGTGAGCCTGCCCATGCATGCCTATCTCGACGAGGCAGTGCAGGACCGCATCGTCGAGGCGGTGGCGGACTCGCTGCGCGCGGTCGGCCTGCCCGCCGCCTGAGATAGAAGCGGGCAAGGCGCACCCGGCGCCCTGTCCGTCACCCGGCCTTGGGGCCGCGCTCGCGTCTCATCATCAGGCGGAAGCCGACTCGTGCGACGGCGAAGAGCGGGCGCGGCAGGTGGTGATAGAGATGATGCGCCACCAGCATCAGGCGCGGATGCCGGCGCCAGAGGTCCGGTACCGGGAGAATGAACGGGTTCTCCAGCGGCCGCAGTTCCGAGCGGGCCAGCGCTCGCAGGTCTTCCAGCGACGCGCCTTCGCGCGCTGCCCGGCGCAGCGCCGGAACGGCCTCGGCGGCCGTCGCGACCGTTCCCCGCCGCTCCGCGAGAAGCGCGAAAAGCCGCTCCAGCGCATGGGCCGTGGTGCCGTCCAGCTGGCCCTTCTCACGCTCGAACAAGGTTTCCAGCTTGGGCTCGGCCAGCGCTTCCAGCGCGCTGCGCCGAAACCAGAACATGGAACTGGCGGCGAAATGATCGGCCTCCAGCGCCTCCAGATCGAGCGGCAGTCGCAGCGCGGCCGCGACGCGCCGCAGCGCCTTCGCGTTGAGCCCGATCCGGCTTTCCAGAGGCAGCATGTGGTTGGCCGGGGCGACGAGGCCGAGCCTCGGCTCTTCCTCCATCAGGGCGAGCACGTCCGGCCCGGTCGCGGCTTCGTCGCGGCGAAGCAGGGTGCCGGTGAGGTGTTTGCGCCAGGCTTCGCCATCGCTGCGGTGCTTGGAGCGCTTGGTGTGGAGCTTCAGCCCGACCGAAAAGCTCGGGCCGACCTCGCGCAGCGCCCGCAGGAACGGCAAGACGTCCCGCCCCCGGTTCTCCACGTCGATGCGCCGCTGGCGCACGAGATGCGGGCTCTGCACCGTAACCAGTTCCAGCGCCGGGTTCGGGCAGGTCACCACGACCTCGAACGGCCGATCGAAGCTCTCGGCGATCTCCAGCGCCATCTCCGCCCAGACATCGGCGTAGAAGGCGTGGACGAAGATGACGGGAACGTCCGGCTTCAAGGCGCTTCGTTCGAGGCGAGTGCCGCCATGCAGCGGCTCACGCCGTCCGTCCAGACCGGCAGAGAATGGCCGAAGGCGGCGCGGAAGCGCGCGGTGTCGAGCCGCGAATTGGCGGGCCGGCGGGCCGGCGTCGGATAGTCCGCCGTGGTGATGGGCTCGACGCGAACCGTCTTGCCGCCCGAGGCGGCCAAGCGCTCGAACACGGCCTCGGCAAAGCCCGCCCAGGTCGTCTCGCCCTCGGCCACCATGTGGAACGTGCCGCGTGCCTCCGGTGCGTCGGAGACGAGCTTGCGGGCCACCGCCACGATGCCTTCCGCGATATCGGGCGCGTAGGTCGGCGTTCCCCGCTGGTCGCCCACCACACGCAGCTCGTCCCGCGTCTGCGACAGGCGGAGCATGGTCTTCAGGAAGTTCGCGCCATAGGGACCGTAGACCCAGGCCGTGCGCAGAATGGCGTGGTTCGGGTTCGCTTCCGCCACGAGCCGTTCGCCCTCCAGCTTGGAGCGGCCATAGACGCCCTGGGGCCCGGTCGGGTCGGTCTCGACGTAAGGCGCGCTCTTGTCGCCGGCAAAGACATAGTCGGTCGAGATGTGGATCACCGGAAGGCCGGCGGCCGCCGCAGCGGCGGCGGCGTTCCCCGCCCCTTCGGCGTTGACGGCGAAGGCCGCCGCTTCCTCGCTCTCGGCCTTGTCCACCGCCGTATAGGCGGCGGCGTTCACCACCACGTCCGGCCGGTGCTCGGCGATCGCGAGGTCGAGCGAGGCGCGGTCGGTGATGTCCAGCGCCGGGCGCCCGAGCGCCACGACCTCAAGGTCGCCGCGCGACAGAGCCAGAAGCGCCTGCGCGACCTGACCGTCGCGCCCCGTCACGAGAAGCCGCATCCCGCTCACCCCTTCGCGCCGAGGCGCTGGCCGCTATAGCGACCCTCGCGGATCGGCTGCCACCAGTCCCGATTGTCTAGGTACCAACGGACGGTCTTCTCCAGACCCGTCTCGAACGTCTCCTCGGCCTTCCAGCCGAGTTCGGTCTCGATACGCGTGGCGTCGATGGCATAGCGCAGGTCGTGGCCGGGGCGATCCGTCACGAAGTCGATCAGCGAGCGGCGCTCCGTGCCGTCCGCCAGCGGCGACAGGCGGTCCAGCGTGTCGCAGATCGTCTCGACCACGGCGAGGTTCGAGCGCTCGTTGCGCCCGCCGATATTGTAGGAGCGGCCGATCTCGCCCTTGGTCGCGACCAGCGCCAGCGCGCGGGCGTGATCCTCGACGAAGAGCCAGTCGCGCACGTTCTCGCCCCGGCCGTAGACCGGCAGGCGCTTGCCCTCCAGCCCGTTCAGGATGATGAGCGGGATGAGCTTCTCGGGGAAATGATAGGGCCCGTAATTGTTCGAGCAGTTCGAAAGCACCACCGGCAGATGGTAGGTGTGGTGCCAGGCCATGACGAGATGGTCGGACGAGGCCTTCGACGCCGAATAGGGCGAGGACGGCGCGTAGGGCGTGTCCTCGGTGAAGAGGCTGTCGTCCAGCGGCAGGTCGCCGAAGACCTCGTCGGTCGAGATATGGTGGAAGCGGAAGGCCGCCTTTCGCTCGCCCGTCAGCTCGGACCAGTAGGCCCGCGCCGCTTCCAGAAGCTCGTAGGTGCCGACGATGTTGGTCTGGATGAAGTCGCCCGGCCCGTCGATCGAGCGATCGACATGGCTTTCGGCGGCCAGATGCATGATCGCGTCGACCTCCTCCCGGCGAAGGATGTCCAGCACGAAGGCGCGATCGAGAATGTCGCCCTTCACGAAGGTATAGCGCGGGTCGCCTGCGATCGAATCGAGCGAGGACAGGCTCGCCGCGTAGGTCAGCTTGTCGAGATTGACGACGGAATGCTCCGTGTCGTTCACGAGATGCCGGCAGACGGCCGAACCGATGAAGCCGGCGCCGCCGGTGACGAGGATCTTCATGTCAGGCCTCGTTCTCGTAGACGAAAGGAGATTCGATGTCGCGAAGGTTCGGCGCCGCCTCGTCCTTGGCGGACAGGACCGGCTCGCGTCCGCCGAGCGGCCAGTCGATCGCGAAGTCCGGGTCGTCGAAACGGATGGAGCGGTCGTGTTGCCCGCTATAGGGCGCGCTCACCTTATAGAAGACCTCGGTGTGCGGAACGAGCGTGACGAAGCCGTGTGCGAAGCCGACCGGCACGAGGATCTGGTTGAAGCTTTCGGCCGAAAGCTCCAGCGACACCCACTTGCCGAAGGTCGGCGAGCCCTTGCGGATGTCCACCGCCACGTCGAGGATCTTGCCGCGCAAGACGCGAACCAGCTTGTCCTGGGCGAAGGGCGGTTCCTGATAGTGCAGGCCCCGCAGCGTAAACGCCTCGGCGGAGTAGGACTGGTTGTCCTGCATCCAGTCCTTGTCGACGTTATTGGCGCGAAGTCGGTCGCGGTTGAAGGTTTCCGAGAAGAAACCGCGGTCATCCCCGAATTTCCTCGGCACGATTTCCAATACGTCCGGAATAGCCAGAGCGCGGACTTCGAGCATGAAACAACCTTCGCCTGTTGGTTTTGAAAGCGTTTAACGCTATTGCCCGGCTTGCGGCAAGAAGGGAAGCAGCGCAGCTTGGCTCCCGCCTGCCGGCTTGAACGGTTGGTTAATGTCGACAGGACGGATGGAGCAGTGGCGATGAAGGGCATCATTCTGGCGGGCGGAAGCGGCACGCGGCTGCATCCGATGACGCTGACGGCGTCGAAGCAGCTCCTGCCGGTCTACGACAAGCCGATGATCTACTATCCGCTGTCGGTCCTCATGCTGACCGGCATCCGCGACATTCTCATTATTTCCACGCCGCACGACCTGCCCCGCTTCCGCGCCCTGCTGGGCACCGGCGAGCGCTGGGGCATGAAGTTCACCTATGCCGAGCAGCCGAGCCCGGACGGGCTCGCGCAGGCCTATCTCATCGGCGAGGAGTTCGTCGGCGGCGAGAAGTCGGCGCTGATCCTGGGCGACAACGTGTTCTACGGCCACGGCCTGCCGGAACTCCTGGGCAGTGCGGTGACGCGCGACAAGGGCGCCAGCGTCTTCGCCTATCATGTGAACGACCCCGAGCGTTACGGCGTCGTGGCCTTCGACGAGGCGGGCCGCGCCACGTCGATCGAGGAAAAGCCCCAAAACCCCGCCTCCAACTGGGCCGTCACCGGGCTCTACTTCTACGACGGGCGCGCCTCGGAGTTCGCCCGCGCGCTGAAGCCCTCGCCGCGCGGCGAGCTGGAAATCACCGATCTCAACCGCGTCTATCTCGAGGAAGGCTCGCTCAGCGTCGAATGCATGGGCCGGGGCTTCGCCTGGCTCGACACGGGCACGCCCGATTCGTTGCTGCAAGCGGCCGAATTCGTGCGCACGCTCGAGCATCGCCAGGGCTTCAAGGTCTGTTGCCCGGAGGAGATCGCGTTCAATCTCGGCTTCATCGACGCCGACCAGCTGACGCGCCTTGGCAAGGAACTCGGCAAGAGCCAGTACGGCGTCTATCTCCAGAAGATCGCCCAGGGCGGCCTCTGACCCCGGCCGCCTCGCGCTTGTTAGCAGCGGGGCGAATGGCTACTAGCTGAGAAGTCCGGGCGATCCGTCGCCCGGCAGCCTCCCGCTGCCCGCGTGCCGTGGAGGCGCCGGACCATCCGGCCCCGACAGAAGGACCATCGGATAGCATGGCTTTGACGGACGCTCCTGTTTTCGTCTCCACCGGTCACTCCGACCGGAAGGCCCGGATGCGCGAATGCGTAGCGGACTTTTCCAAGGGTCTGGGGATGCGCGAGCTCTGGCTGTTTCTGGGCTGGCGGGACGTGCGCAAGCACTACCAGCGCTCTGTGCTCGGCCCGTTCTGGCTGACGCTCTCCATGGGCCTCATGGTTCTCGGCCTAGGCATTCTCTATTCGCAGATCTTCGGACAGGCGATCCACGACTACCTGCCCTTCCTGGCGATCGGCTTCATCATCTGGGGCCTCATCAGCGGCCTGATCATCGGCGCCTGCGACGTCTATTCCGGCGCGGCCGCCTCGGTGCGGCAGGTGCGCATGCCGCTCAGCATCTACGTCTTCCAGTTCGTCTGGCGCCAGTTCATCACCTTCGCCCATAACTTCATCATCTATATCGTGGTGGCGATCTTCTTCGGCCTTTCGCCGGGGCTGAACGTGCTGATGTTCGTGCCCGCCCTCGTTCTGGTGGTGCTGAACGGCTTCTTCGTCACCATGATCCTGGCGCCGCTCTGCGCGCGCTTCCGCGACATTCCGATGATCGTGCAGAGCGTGGTGCAGATCGTCTTCTTCATGACGCCGATCCTGTGGGACCCTAAGCTCGTTCCCCAGCGCGCCGTCTTCCTTCAGGCCAACCCGTTCTACCATTTCATCGAGATCATCCGCGCGCCGCTTCTCGGCCGCGTGGCCTCGCTGGAGAACTGGACGATCTGCCTCGGGCTGACCGCAGTTCTCGGCTTCCTCGCCTTCCATTTCTTCGCGCGCTATCGGCCGCGCATCGCATATTGGGCCTGATCCCGAATGGCTTCGATCCAGTTCGAGAACGTCTCGGTCGACATTCCCGTCTTCAACGCGAGCAACCGCTCGCTGAAGAACAATGTCCTGTCCGCCGCCACCGGCGGCCAGATCCAGCCGCGCGACAGCGGGCGCATGGCCGTGCGCGCCATCGACAACCTGTCCTTCGAGCTGACGCATGGAACGCGGGTCGGCCTCATCGGTCATAACGGCGCCGGCAAATCCACCATGCTGCGGGTCATCGCCGGCATCTACACGCCGACAGGCGGGCGCGTGACGGTCGAGGGCGACGTCGCGCCGATGTTCGACATCGGCTTCGGCATGGACCCGGACGCGACGGGCTGGGACAACATCATCCTACGCGGCATGCTGCTTGGCTATTCCAAACGCGAGATCCAGGAAAAGGCGCGTGACATCGCGCTCGTCAGCGATCTCGGCGAATTCCTCGACATGCCGCTGCGGACCTATTCGGCCGGCATGTCCACCCGCCTCGCCTTCGCCGTCTCCACCTCGATCCGGCCCGAGATCCTCCTGATCGACGAGGGCATCGGCGCAGGCGACGCGGCTTTCCTGGCCCAGGCGCGCGAGCGCATGCAGCGCTTCATCAGCGAGGCCGGCCTGCTCGTGCTCGCCTCCCATGCCGACGACCTCCTGCGCCAATGGTGCCGGACCGGCATCTGGATGGAGCACGGCCGAATGCGCATGCATGGCGAGATCGAAGAGGTTCTCGCCGCCTATCACGCCTCGCTCGCGGGCGGTTAAGCTTCACCCCCTTCCCGACCCCGAGGGCACTTCGGGTTGACCGCGGATGGCTCGCTTTGAGCTTGGGGGCTGGCCGTATTCGATCGTTCGGGTCGCTCTGGCTGAGTCGCGCATCCCGCTTTCGCTCGGGCCTCGCCTGCGGGATCTCTGCCCTCGGCTTGAGCAGAGGGCGAATGACGAGCACTGCGACAGAGCCACAACCTGCCCGTTCATCGATTCTCGTGGGTGTTCCCGCGCCGTTCGATCAGGGAATGGGCAGCGACCGCTCAAACTCTGGGCGCGATGAACTCGCTTTGGGCATCTCCCCGTTCCGAACCTCAGGAATATCGGGAATGCCACCCGGCGAGGCTTGGCATTTGCCCGGTTTGGCCCATTCTTGTCGGGTCGAAACGCGGGGGGTTGGGGTTGAGTGCATTTGACGAAATGCTGGCGAGCGAAGCGGGCGTGCGCGAGCCGTATCGACGGTTCCAGTCCTGGTTCGAGACGCAGGTTCCCCAGACCCTGGCCCGTAAGGCCGGCGAGGCCGAGGGCTTCTTCCGACGCACCGGCATCACCTTCAACGTGTATGGCGAACAGGAAGCGGCCGAGCGCCTGATCCCCTTCGACCTCGTTCCCCGCATTATCGCCGGCCGCGAATGGGCCCGCCTTGCCGAGGGCATCGAGCAGCGCGTGACGGGCCTTAACGCCTTTCTCGACGATATCTATCACGATCAGGAAATCGTGAAGGCCGGCATCGTTCCCGAACGCCTCATCAAGGGCAACGAGGCCTTCGTGCCCCAGATGAAGGGCTTCCGCCCGCCCGGCGGCGTCTACACTCATATCATCGGCGTCGACATCGTGCGCACGGCCGAGAACCAGTTCTATGTCCTCGAGGACAACGCACGCACCCCTTCCGGCGTCTCGTACATGATCGAGAACCGCGAGACGATGATGCAGATGTTCCCGGAACTGTTCGCGCAGAACCGGGTGCGGCCGGTGGAGACTTATCCCCGGCATCTGCGCCGCTCGCTCCAGGCCGTCGCCCCCCCGGCCTGCAAGGGCACGCCACGCGTCGCCGTGCTCACCCCCGGCATCCACAATTCCGCCTATTACGAGCATGCCTTCCTGGCCGACCAGATGGGCGTCGAGCTGGTCGAAGGCACGGACCTCAAGCTGGTGGACGGGCGCATCGCCATGCGCACCACGCAGGGCTATCTGCCGATCGACGTGCTCTACCGGCGCGTGGACGATGCCTATCTCGACCCGCTCGAATTCAACCCGGACTCCGTGCTCGGCGTGCCGGGGATCATGGATGTCTACCGAAACGGCGGCATCACCATCGCCAACGCCCCGGGCACCGGCATTTCCGACGATAAGGCGATCTATTCCTACATGCCGGAGATCGTCGAGTTCTACACCGGCAAGCCGGCGATCCTCGAAAACGTGCCGACCTGGCGCTGCGCCGAGGAACAGAGCCTCGCCTATGTGCTGGAGCACCTCGACGAACTCGTGGTGAAGGAAGTCCATGGTTCGGGCGGCTACGGAATGCTGGTCGGCCCCGCCGCCTCCAAAGGCGAATGCGAGGCTTTCGCCGCCAAGCTGCGTGCCCGGCCCGGAAACTACATTGCCCAGCCGACCCTCGCGCTCTCCACCGTCCCGATCCTGACGGAAAAGGGCCTCGCCCCGCGCCACGTGGACCTTCGCCCTTTCGTGCTCGTGTCCGACACGATCAAGATCATTCCCGGCGGGCTCACCCGCGTCGCTCTCAAGGAGGGCTCGCTCGTGGTGAATTCGAGCCAGGGGGGCGGCACGAAGGACACTTGGGTGTTAGAGGACTGAACCGGAGGCGGCAGGTCGGGCGGGTTCCCGCTCGGTCCCTGTCGCTCCCTTCACCAGCCCTTCCGCTCCCGGCGGAAGTTCCCGGCGGCGCGCCGCGCAAACAGGATCAGAATCGCGACAGATGGCACTTCTCGGACGCACCGCCAACGGACTCTTCTGGATGCAGCGCTATATCGAGCGGGCCGAGAACATGGCCCGGCTTCTCGACGCGGGTCTTCGTCTGTCGCTGACCAATCTTTCCGCCGAGCCCGACGAATGGCAGTCCGTTCTGGTTTCGGCCGGCGTCGAGAACGGCTATCTCGCCAAATACGAGAGCTTCGAGCCGGCGCAGATCATCGACTACATGCTGCGCGACTTCGACAATCCGTCGAGCGTCCTGTCCTCCATGGGTACGGCGCGCACCAACGGGCGCATGGTGCGCACGGCGCTGACGCGCGAGACGTGGGAGGCAATCAACGAAAGCTGGTTGATCCTGCGCCAGCAGTTGGCAAGCCCGGTCGACGATCTGCCGGCCATCCTCGACCTCGTGAAGGCGCGCACAGCGCTGATCCGAGGCTCGTTCTACGGAACGATGCTGCGCAACCCGATCTTCGACTTCTGCAATCTCGGCACCTTCGTGGAGCGAGCCGACAACACCGCCCGCATCCTGGACGTGAAATACTGGGTGCTCATGCCCCGGCATTCCTCGGTCGGTTCCTCACTCGACAATTATCAATGGGGCTCGATCCTGCGCTCCGTCTCGGCGCTGCGCTCCTATGCCTGGGAATACGACGCGGATCTGAGGGCCGTCGACATCATCGATTTCCTTCTCCTCAACCGGCGCATGCCGCGCTCGCTTGCCTATTCCTATCGCTGCATCCACGACAGTCTGGACTATCTCGAACGCGCCTATGGGCAGGAGCGCGAGTGCCACGCCACGGCCCGCGCCATCTCGGCCCGGCTGGAGCAGCACACTGTCACCGAGATCATCGAGGCCGGGCTTCACGAATTCCTGGAAACGCTGATCCTCGACAACAACCGCCTGTCCAACGAGATCGCCCGAGACTTCAGCTTCTATTCCTGACCTCCCCATCCTGAAGGCTCGCGCAAGCTCTGGGGCCGTTTCGCGGCGCCGGGGCTTGTGATTGCGCCCGCGCACCGGCATATCCTCGCGCCCAAAGGCCCGTCCTCCGTCCACCCGGGGTCTCAGGAGCAGTCGAAGTGACCTATTGCGTTGGTCTTCTTCTCAATCGCGGCATGGTCTTCATGTCCGACACCCGGACCAATGCCGGGATCGACAACATTTCCGTGGTGACGAAGCTGCGCACCTGGAACGTGCCGGGCGATCGCTTCATCTGCCTCATGTCGGCCGGCAATCTGGCGACGACGCAGTCCACCATCTCGCTTCTGGAAGAGCGAGGCCTCGCCCCGCACCAGCGCACGCCGACGCTTCTGACGCAGCCGAGCATGTTCCAGACGGCCAAGCTCGTCGGCGAGACGCTGCGCGAGGTGATCTCCTATACCAACGAGCCCGGCAGCGAAGGCGGCAGCCGCTTTCTCGGCTCCTTCATCCTCGGCGGCCAGATCAAGGGCGGGCGCCCGCGCCTGTTCATGATCTATCCCGAAGGCAATTTCATCGAGGCAGGACCGGACAATCCGTTCTTCCAGATCGGCGAGCACAAATACGGCCGGCCGATCTTGGTGCGCACCTACGAGCCGGAGATGGCGCTGGAAGACGCGGTGAAGCTGCTGCTCGTGTCGTTCGACTCCACGATCAAGTCGAACCTCTCGGTCGGCCTGCCGATCGACCTTCAGCTCTATGAGACCGACCGGTTGGAAGGCGGCCATCGCCAGCGCTTCGACGATCGCGACCCCTACTACCGCCAGATCTCGGAAGGGTGGGGCGACGCGCTGAAATCGGCCTTCGACCAGCTTCCGCCTTTCAACGCCGCGCCGGCGAAAGCCTGACGACCGAACCCTTACGGATCGCGGCTGAGACCCTTGGCCTCCAGCTCGGCGAGATAGGCGTTCCACAGCCGCTCGCCGTCCCGCGCGAGCTGCAGGAGGTAGGACCAGGTGTAGATGCCGGTGTCGTGCCGATCGTCGAAGACGATGCGCACGGCATAGTGACCGACCGGCAGAATATTGGCGATCGCGACATCGCGCTTGCCGCCGAGCGTCACGCGCTGGTCCGGCGAATGGCCTTGCACCTCGGCCGAAGGCGACAGGACGCGCAGCATCTCGGCCGAAATCTCGGCCGCCGGCGCGCTGGGAAAACGCAAGGTCAGGCTCCGCCGGTCGGGCGAAACACGAATTTCCTGGGGGATCGGGCCTGCGGACATCGGGATTCTCCTCGGGCGCGGTGATGCGCCGGCTTGACCCGGTTGGCAAGCCTTTCCACATTCGGCTGACGACGCGAAGGAAAGGACGGCGGCTCCGGTCGCCCAGCATGAGCATCATCAAGCCTCTCGCCCCGTCCGCCGGCAAGCCCGCGCTGATCGATCCGTTCCAGCGGGCGATCACCTACCTCCGGGTTTCGGTCACGGACCGCTGCGACTTCCGCTGCACCTACTGCATGGCGGAGGACATGGAATTCCTGCCCAAGCGCGACCTGCTCACGCTGGAAGAGCTCGACCGCCTGTCCACCGCCTTTATCGAGCGCGGCGTGCGGCGGCTGCGGCTGACGGGCGGCGAACCGCTGGTGCGCCGCAACGTCATGAGCCTCATCCGCTCCCTGTCCCGGCATCTCAGGAGCGGGCAGTTGGACGAGCTGACGCTGACCACCAACGGCTCGCAGCTTCAACGCTTCGCGGGAGAGCTGGCGGACTGCGGTGTGCGCCGGATCAACGTGTCGCTGGATACGCTGGACCCCGACAAGTTCGCCCACATCACCCGGCGCGGAGAACTGCCGGCCGTGCTCGCCGGCATCGACGCCGCGCTGGCGGCCGGTCTCAAGATCAAGCTCAACGCGGTCGCGCTCAAGAACTTCAACGAGGGCGAGTTGCCTTTCATGCTGCGCTGGGCGCACGAGCGCGGCATGGACATGACGGTCATCGAGACCATGCCGCTCGGCGAGATCGACGAGGACCGCACCGACCGCTACCTGCCGCTGACGCTGGTGCGTAAGCGGCTGGAGGAGCGCTTCACGCTTGTCGACATTCCCTACAAGACCGGCGGCCCGGCGCGCTATGTCGAGGTGGCCGAGACCGGCGGCCGGCTCGGCTTCATCACACCGATGACGCATAATTTCTGCGAAAGTTGCAACCGCGTCCGCATCACTTGCACCGGCACGCTCTTCATGTGCCTGGGACAGGAAGACGCGGCCGATCTGCGGGCTGCGATGCGCGGCTCGGAGGGCGACGAGGCCCTGCACCGCGCGATCGACGAAGCGATCGGGCGCAAGCCGAAGGGGCACGATTTCGTCATCGATCGGGCGACCAAGCGCCCTGCGGTTTCGCGTCACATGAGCGTGACGGGCGGCTAGCGGACAAAGTGGAACCGAGGGGGTGAACGCGGCGTTTGCCCGACATGTTAACGCCAGCGTCCGAAAGGCCCCGCCATGAAACCTCTCGTTAAATCCTCGCTTGCTCTCGGTGCGATCATGATGCTCGCGACCGGCTGCACCACGACAGAGCGCACGGTGGGTGGCGCTGCGATCGGCGGCGTAGGTGGCGCGGCCGTGGGCAATGCGGTCGGCGGCTCGGGCGGCGCGATCATTGGCGGCTTGGCCGGCGGCACCGCCGGCGCGCTCATCGGCCGCGAGTCCGGCCGCCGCGCGAATGGTTATTACTACTAGGCCTGTTTCGGCGAAGAATTGCAAAACACCCGCTTCCGACCTTTGAGGGTCGCAAGCGGGTGTTTTGGTTTGAATAGAGTACCTATGCCGCAGAGGGGGAAAAGGGCAGATGCCCTTCCCTCCACGATCAGCCTGCGATTTCACACACCTTGTAACCGCCTCGCGACTAGTCGCGACCGTCGCGATAAGCGTTCATCGCGCCGGCCGGCGAGATCGCATAGGCTCCGCCAGAGGAAGAGGACGGCAGCGCCGCCGCGAAAGCCAGCGGCATGACGCTCGCCGCCATCGCACTTGCGGCGGCTACGCCAAGGCTGCCGGGGCTCGCCAGCGGGGTGCTGGCGGTGTCGACGCGGGTCGGCTCGGCCCAGGTCGCGCGCCATTGCGCCAGTTGAAGCGTGCGCAGCGTGTCTTCGGTGGAGGCAAATCGATTGATCATGACGGGCGATCCAAACTCGAACCAGAAGCGGTCTATCCCAACAGTTTCGATGCATGCCGGTTGCGACGAGTTCCGAAAGATTAGCCGGCTCCGCCTTTCGGATGTCTTGGAGCAAAACCTAAGATTATAGGCATCGCTCCGATCGCTCTTTGAGGAGCAAGACCATGGGCGTGCTCGTGGCTGAGCGATCGACGCGGGCCATGACAAGCCCGGCTCCCATCATCCCTTCCCCGACATCGCCGCTCGCCTTCCACGGTGCGAGTCTCTAGAAGCGCCTCAACCGTCGCAGCCAAGCGGACCCGATCATGCCCCCATCAGGCGGCTTCCTAGCCGGTGAGAACGCGCGCGCCAGTCTTCTGATGATCGGCGCCATGGCGTGCTTCTCACTGAACGATATGATGGTGAAACTCCTCTCGGCCACGATGGACTTTCCGCAGATCATGGCTCTCCGCGGCGTGATCGTTTCGACGCTCCTGATCGCGCTGGCCCTTTATCGCGGCACGCTGCGCCCGCTCGGCAGACTTCGCCATCGCAGCGTTCTCCTGCGCACCTTGGCCGATATCCTGACCACCGTCTCCTACATCTCCGCGCTCAAGCATCTGCCGCTCGGAAACGCCTCGGCCGTGTTCCAGGCGCTCCCCTTCACGATCACGATCGGCGCCGCGCTGTTTCTGGGTGAGCGGGTGGGCTGGCGGCGCTGGCTGGCCATCGCGGTCGGCTTTCTCGGCGTTCTCGTGATCCTCCGACCCACCGGCGACGGTTTCAACATCTATGCCGTCTGGGTTCTGGTGTCGGTCGTCTTCGCGGCCATGCGCGATCTCGTGACACGGCGCATGCCGGCTTCGATCTCCTCGCTTCAGGTGGCGACGGTAACCTCCATCGCTGTCGCGACCACCGGCTTTCTCATGCTCCCCGCCGTCGGCTGGTCACCCGTCTCTGCCACCAACTGGCTGACGCTCGTGTTCGCGGCCTTTGCCATCGGCAGCGGCTATATCCTGATCGTCGCCTCCATGCGCACCGGGGACATGAGCTTCGTCGCTCCCTTTCGCTATTCCATCCTTCTCTTCGCCATGCTGCTCGGCGCCACGGTCTTCGGCGAGCGGCCGGACGTCTACGAGATCGCCGGCTCGCTGATCGTGGTGGGGAGCGGGGCCTACACGATCCACCGCGAAGGCGTGGTTCGCCGCATGGCGCGGCGGGCCGCAGCGGCGTGAGGCTGTTCGGCGCCGTGCTGGCGGGGGGGCGCGCGACGCGCCTCGGCGGCGTGCCCAAGCCCCTGCTGGAGGTCGGCGACCGAACCATGGCAGACCGCGCGCTCGATCCGCTCCGCCCTCACGCAGAGCGGCTCTTCGTCTCGACACATCAGGGCGCGCTCTATGCGCCGCTCGGGCTCCACACGGTGGAGGATGGCCGGCCTGAGAAACTCGGGCCGCTGGCGGGCCTCGCCGCGCTCGCCCGCGCCATCCGGCAGGAGACCGACGCGCCCTTCTGGCTTCTCACCGTGCCTGGAGACACGCCCTTTCTACCGCCCGATCTGGCGATGCGGCTGCTGGATGGTGCTGCGCCCGGCGAGGTTCGGGTGGCGAGCTTTCTCGGCCGCTGGCAACCTACCGTCGCGCTCTGGCCGGGCGAAGCGCTGGAGGGCCTGCCGGACTGGCTGGAAATTCCTGGGCGCGATCTGTCGATTCGCCGCTGGATCGAGCGCCATCCCCACCAGCCCATTGCGTTTCCGCCCGTCTCGCAAGCGCCGGACGGCGATCCGTTTTTCAACGTCAACACACCGGAAGACCTGGCGCGCGCACGCGGCTGTTTCGAGCCGGGGGAAAGGTGACCGCGACCGGAGCGAAGGCTTGCCAACGGGCGAAGCGAGCCCTTATTGCTTGTGGAATGGGCATGCCCTTTTGTCGGGCTGCCAGGCTTCTGCGAGAAGGTTGAGCCATGCGATCCATCAAGACGGTTCTTTTCGCCCTGTCGGCGCTGGCGCTGACCTCGTCCCTCGCCTCGGCGCAGGAAAGCGACGCCAACAAGACCTGGACGGAGGTTCGTATCGGCTCCGAGGGCGCTTATCCGCCCTTCAACTCGCTCGACTCGTCCGGCCAGCTCAACGGCTTCGACATCGACATCGCCAATGCGCTCTGCGCCGAGATGAAGGTGAAGTGCACCTTCGTGACGCAGGACTGGGACGGCATCATCCCGGCCCTCCAGAACGGCCGCTTCGACGCGATTATGTCCGGCATGTCGATCACGCCCGAGCGCGAGAAGCAGGTCCTCTTCACCAACAAGTATTTCAACACGCCCGGCGCCGTCGCCGTGCCGAAGGACTCCAAGATCGCCGACATCTCGGCCGCCTCGCTGGCCGGCAAGACGATCGGCGCGCAGGCCTCCACGACCCATTCCCAGGCGGCGGAGAAGTTCTTCCCCGACGCCGACGTGCGCGTCTATCCCACGGCCGAGGAATACAAGCTCGACATCGCGAACGGCCGCCTCGACGCCGTGACCGATGACATCGTCGTGCTCGGCCCCTGGCTGGAAAGCACGGAAGGCGCCTGCTGCAAGTTGCTCGGCACGCTGCCGATCGACGAGAGCGTCTATGGCAAGGGTCTAGGCATCGCCGTTCGCCAGGGCGACACGAAGCTGAAGAAGATGTTCGACGACGCGATCGTCGCGATCCGCGCCAACGGCACCTACAAGACGATCCAGGACAAGTACTTCAAGTTCGACGTCTACGGCGGCTGAGCCATCGGCACCAGATGCCGGGCGGGGTGAGCGGCGGTTGAGCCGCCGCCCCGCCCTCTCCACTTCCTCCGCCGCGCGGGAGGGTCGCGCCGCCGATCTTCCAAGCTGGCGCGCGAGGTGCTACCAGCGGCCTCCCGAATTCAAGGCCAGGGAACCGATGAGACCAGTCCGCAGAGGCGCCCTTCGCTGCGTCCGGTGCGCTTCGTGACGAGCGACTATCTCACGCTTCTGTCCTACGGCGCGGACGGCTGGGGCGACGAGCTTCTGTCCGGTCTTCTCGTCACCTTCTCGCTGGCGCTGGCGACCCTGCCCCTCGGCCTCGTTCTCGGCCTTGCCCTGGCGTTGGCCAAGCGCGGTTCCGATCCGGCCTTGCGGCTGTCGGCCAATGTCTACACCACGCTGTTTCGCGGCCTTCCCGAGCTGCTCACGCTGTTCCTCGTTTATTACGGCGGGCAGAATTTGCTGAATTCCGTCAGCGGCGCGCTCGGCTTCGGCAATATCGAGATTTCCAGCTTCCTCGCCGGCATGATCGCGCTCGGCCTCGTGTTCGCGGCCTATTCCAGCGAGGTGTTCCTGTCCGCCTTCCAGGCCATTCCGAACGGGCAATGGGAAGGCGGCCGGGCGCTCGGCCTGCGCGAGCGGCGCATCTTCCGGCTGGTGGTCTTTCCCCAGCTGCTGCGAATCAGCCTGCCCGGCCTGTCCAATGTCTGGCTAAATCTTTTGAAGGACACGGCGCTCGTGTCCGTGGTCGGCCTCGCCGACATTCTTCGGCAGACCGGCGTCGCGGCGCGGGTGACGCGCGAATCCTTCTTCTTCTTCGCGCTGGCCTGCGTCCTCTACCTCCTCCTCACCTTCGTCTCCTCGATCGCGCTTCGGCAGTTGGAGCGCTGGACCCGGCGCGGGGAGATGGCCCGATGAGCGTTCGAACCTTCGTTTCAAGGTCGAGCTGGGGCGGCCTCGCCACACTCGGCGTGTGGCTGGCAGGCGGTATCGGCCTCGTCGCCTATCTCGTGTCGGCGTGGAACCCCGATCTCGTCGCGCGCTATGGGCCGCTCTACCTCCAGGGCCTTCGCACCACGCTGATTCTCGTTTCCTTGTCCTACCTTTTCGGCATGGCGCTGTCCGTGCCGCTCGCCGCCGGGCGCCTGTCGCAGAACCGGCTGGCGCTGGCGCTGACGGGCGCTTATGTCGGCTTCTTTCGCGGCACGCCCCTGATCGCCCAGCTCTTTCTGATCTACTACGGCTTCGGCAGTTTCCGCCCCGCCTTCGAGGCGGTGGGTCTCTGGTGGTTCTTCCGCGAGGCCTGGTACTGCGCGGTGCTGGCGCTGGCGCTGAACACGGCGGCCTATCAGACCGAAATCCTGCGCGGCGCGATCCTCAGCATTCCCAAGGGCCAATGGGAGGGCGCTCGCTCGCTCGCCCTGCCGCGCTGGGTCACGCTTCGCCGGATCATCGCACCGCAGGCGCTCATGGTCGCGCTGCGCCCCTATGCCAACGAACTAATCCTGATGGTGAAGGCCTCGGCCATCGTCGCCATCATCACGGTGTTCGATCTGTTCGGCGAAACGCGGCGCGCCTTCTCACGCTCCTTCGACTTCCAGACCTATGTCTGGGCTGCGTTGTTCTATCTCGTGATCGTCGAGATCGTGCGCAACCTGACCGCGCTCGCCGAGAAGCGCCTGACACGGCACCTCCAGCGCTGATCTTGTCGCTCCGCCACTGGGCGGAATGATGCTATGGGGCAGCCAACCTCCATCCATGCGAAAGGCACGCGGCGTGGCGAAGACGGCTTTCATCGGACTGGGCGTCATGGGCTTTCCCATGGCCGGGCATCTCACGGCCAAGGGCGGGCACGAGGTCACGGTGTTCAACCGCACGACTGACAAAGCCGAGCGCTGGGCGAGCCAGCATGGCGGCGCCTTTCGCGCCACCCCGCGCGAGGCGGCCGAGGGCGCAGACTTCGTCTTCGTGTGCGTCGGCAATGACGACGACGTTCGCTCCGTCGTGCTGGGTGCGGACGGCGCCTTGGCCGGCATGAAGCCCGGCGCCACGCTGGTCGACCACACCACGGCCTCGGCCGAGCTTGCCCGCGAGCTCGACCAGGCGGCGCGCGAGAAAGGCCTGCGCTTTCTCGACGCTCCGGTGTCGGGCGGTCAGGCCGGCGCGGAGAACGGGGTTCTCACCGTCATGGTCGGCGGCGAGAGCGAGACATTCGAGGCGGCGCGGCCGGTGATCGATTCCTACGCCCGTATGGTCGGCCTCATGGGCCCGGCGGGCTCGGGCCAGCTTGCCAAGATGATGAACCAGATCTGCATTGCCGGGCTGGTGGAAGGGCTCGCCGAGGCCATTCATTTCGGCCAGAAGGCCGGGCTCGACATCGCCACCGTCGTGGACGTCATCTCCAAGGGCGCGGCCGGCTCCTGGCAGATGGAAAACCGCCACAAGACCATGGCGGCCGGGCAATACGAGTTCGGCTTCGCGGTGGAATGGATGCGCAAGGATCTCGGCATCTGCCTCAGCGAAGCCCGCCGCAACGGCGCCTCGCTGCCCGTCACGGCGCTGGTGGATCAGTTCTATGCCGAGGTCGAGGCCGGCGGCGGCAAGCGCTGGGACACGTCCTCGCTCCTGTCGCGCTTGAACCGCTGACGCCGCATTTGCGGGAGGCTTAAGCCTCCCGCTGGTCCTTCTCCAGGATCATGTAGTCGAGCGGCAGTTCTGTGGTCGTCTTGATGCGCTCCATCGCGAAGGCCGAGGACACGTCGCGAATGTCGATCTTCGAGATCAGCCGCTTGTAGAACCCGTCATAGGCCGCGATATCGGGCACGACGACGCGCAGGAGATAATCCACGTCGCCGCTCATGCGATAGAAATCAACGACTTCCGGGAATTCATTCACCACTTCCGAGAAGCGCTTCAGCCATTCCGACGAGTGCGAATGGGTGTGGATCGACACGAACACGGTGACGCGCGTGTTGACCTTGTCGGGATCGAGGATCGCGACGCGCCGGCGAATGACCCCTTCCTCCTCCAGCTTCTGGATGCGGCGCCAGCAGGGCGTGGTGGACAGGCCGACCCGTTTGGCGACATCCGCCACCGCAAGGGTCGCATCCTCCTGAAGCAGCCTCAGGATCTTCTTGTCCAAACGGTCCATGGCCGCCTCTCACATCTGCACAACGTGCACTTTGTACAACAGGCGGGCACGTCTTGTCAGAGCAGGCGCGCGATCCTCCGCCGAAGTTCGGGCAAAATCGTCTCCTCGAACCAGGGATTGCGCGAAATCCATCCGCTGTTGCGCCAGGACGGATGGGGAAGCGGCAGAATCGTCGGCCCTTCGCACACCTCGCCCGCACCCGCCCGCCAGAGGTCCAGCGCCTCCGCAACGCTGCGCCCGGCCAACCCCGCTTTCCCCAGGTGCCAGAGCTGAGCGGTGCGGCCGACCGCCAGGATCAGCCCGAGCTGCGGCATGGTTGCGAACACCTCCCCATGCCAGCGCCGGCGGCATTCCGGGCGGGGCGGGCGGTCGCCGCCCTTCGGGTCGGTTCCGGGAAAGCAGAAGCCCATCGGCACGATGGCGATGCGAGTCGCGTCGTAGAACACGGCCTCGCCGACGCCCATCCAGGCCCGCAGGCGGACGCCGGACGGATCTGTGAAAGGCCGGCCGGAGCGATCGGCGAGATTGCCGGGCGCCTGCCCCGCGATACAGATGCGCGCGGTGTTCGACAGAGTGAACACGGGATTGGGCTCGCGCTCCAGCGGCGCGCCGAGCGGCATATCTCGGCAGATACGGCAGGCGCGAATCCGCCGATCGAGCGAGGCAATCGCACCGCATGGTGCGTCCGGCTGGGTCACAGCGGGCCCCTTTTCGTGCGCGGGATGTCGTTCCTTGCGGCTTGTCACCAGCTCTTAATCCAATTTCTTAAGCTTTTCGCAAGAGCATGAGGGACCGTCTGCGCGGCAACCTCGTGTTCTAGAATTCATGTCCATTGCGGCCCCTCCTTCCCTGAACGAGAAGCTGCCCCGGCGCGGGCAGGTGCCGCGGCGTGGAGATGTCGCGGAGACCGTGCGCTCGGCGCGCGACCGGCTTCTTTCGCCCGCCGGCCTGCCGCCGCGCATCGAGCTGGCGCTTCTGCGCCAGCATGTGTCGCAGCTTTTTCTCGGCCTGCCCGTGGTCGCGACGATCGTCGCGACGCTGGCGATCGCCATCGGGCTGCGCGAGACCTTGTTCGCCTGGAGCTGGATCGCCGCCAACATCGCCGGCTGCGGCCTCCTGGTGCTGGCCGTGCTCCGCTTCGAAACCTCGAACCGGCCGATCTTTCAGGCGCTGGCCTGGAAGCGTCTGTTTCTGGTCGTGCATTTCTTGGCGGGGCTGCCATGGGCGCTGCTCTGGCTCTGGCCTTTGTGCGGATCGTGCGGCCTCGTCGATACGCAGGCCCTGCGCTTTGCCGCCTCCATGGGCGCGGTGGCGACGATCGCGATCATCGGCGCGGCGCTAGGCGGTGTCGTGGTCGCCATGTTCCTGCCCTTGATCGGCGCCCTTCTCTACCGACTGGCGACCGGCACGGACGTTCTGGATCAGGCGATGCACGGGCTACTGATCGGCGCCGTTCCGTTTTTCGCCCTGGTCGCCGACCGGCTGCGCAAGGGCGCGGTGGAGCGGCTGCGCCATCAGGCCGAGAAGGACCAGCTCGTGTCCGAGATCGAGACCGCGCGCATCCAGTCCGACGAGGCGCGCCAGCGGGCCGAGCACGCCAATCTCGCCAAGTCGCAGTTCCTGGCGACGATGAGCCACGAGTTGCGCACGCCGCTCAACGCCATTCTGGGCTTTTCCGAGGTCATCACCAACGAGATTCTCGGCCCCGTCGGCAATGCGACCTACAAGGACTATGTCCACGACATCCACAATTCCGGCCAGCATCTCCTGGATCTCATCAACGAGATCCTGGACCTGTCGCGCGTCGAGGCCGGCCGCTACACGCTGAACGAGGAGCCGCTGCTTCTAGCCGACACCGCGCGCGAGGGCATCGGCTATGTCCAGATGAAGGCTGACACCAAGCGCATCTCGATCGTCTCCGAGTTCGAGCCCAACCTGCCGCAGCTCTGGGGCGACCAGCGCTCGCTGCGACAGGTGGTGTTGAACCTTCTGTCCAACGCGGTGAAGTTCACGCCCGAGGGCGGCCGCGTCGTCTGCCGCGTGGGCTGGACAGCCGGCGGCGGGCAATATGTCTCGGTCAGCGACAACGGGCCTGGCATCCCCGAGGACGAGCTTCCGACCGTCCTATCCTCCTTCGGGCAGGGATCGAGCGCGATCAAATCCGCCGAACAGGGAACGGGCCTCGGCCTGCCCATCGTCCAGGCGCTGATGGCCCTGCACAATGGCCGGCTGGACCTCAATTCCAAGCTAGGCCACGGCACGGAGGCCATCGCCATCTTCCCGCATTCGCGGGTGCTCGAAGTCATGCCGGCGTTACAGGATTTCGTCTGACGAAACCTTCATTTGCGCCATCCCCGACCCCGCCCCATCTGACCGATATGTCGACCCTCTCCCCTCCCACCACCTCGCCCTGCATCAAGGTCTGCGTCATCGAGCCCGCGAGCGGCTGGTGCCTGGGCTGCGGTCGCACGATCGAGGAAATCATGGCCTGGGGCTCGCTCAACGAGGGGGACAGGCTCACGGTCATGGCCGGGCTACCGGAGCGGATGAGCGCGCTCGCGGCAGGGCAGGAGGCGAGCTGACATGCGCTTTCTCGCCATCCTGGTCGCCCTCTTCGCGGGCATCGTCCTTCATTGGGCCTATGGCGCGGGCGAGCCGGTGATCGCGGGGCTCGACAGCGACCGCACGGCTTCCCTCCTTTATCTTGGCCTGTGGTCGATGCTCCTCGGCAGCAGCGTCTTCGTGCTGTTTCGCCATCGCTGGGGTGAGGCGTTTCGTGCGCTCGTCATCTGGGGCTTCGCCTTTCTCGTGCTGATCGGCGCCTATGCCTATCGCGACGAGTTCGCAGCGGTGCGCAACCGCGTCATGGCCGAACTCTGGCCGGGCTATACCGTCAGCGCCGGCACGGGCGGCGAGGTCATGGCCGTGCGCGCCGACGACCGGCATTTCCATGTCGACGCCAGTGTGAACGGGCGCCCCGTCTCGTTTCTGGTGGACACCGGCGCCAGCGTCGTGGCGATCGACCCGGCGGTGGCACGCCGGATCGGCATCGACACCGACCGCCTCGCCTATACCAGCCGCATCCAGACCGCCAACGGCGTCGCCCGCGCGGCGGAGGTGACGCTGGAAAGCGTGCGCATCGGCTCGATCGAGCGCCGCAACGTGCGCGCCGTGGTCTCGGAAGGCTCGACCATCGGCAGCAGCCTTCTCGGCATGAGCTTCCTCGGCACGCTCGGCTCTTTCGAGTTTCGCGGCGACCGGCTCATCCTTCGCGATTGACGCGATCTACTTCGAGATCATGCCCAGGAAGAGATAGCCGACGATCGACAGATTGCCGATCAGGCCGAACGCCAGAACGACCCAGATGAACAACCAGAGCGGCGAGCGCTTCGGCTTGGAGAATGGGGCGGGCGGCGGGCTGGGGCGTTTGGCCTTCAAGACGACGGGTCCTTTTCGATTGCGGCGAGGTAACGGAAAACGAGTGCCGCCGTCAGGCCGCGTTCTCGGCAGTGGGCGGGGCGAGTTCGACATGCGAAAACGCCTCCAGGATCAGGTCCGGCGTGGCGTCCGGCCGCCCGGCGCGCTCCGACAGGATCTGCCGCCAGCGCCGGGCGCCGGGCTGGCCCTGGAACAGACCGACCATATGCCGCGTGACTTGGGCGAGACGCCCGCCCCGCGCCATATGCGCCGCCGCGTAGTCCACCGTCTGGCTCAGAAGCGCGGGGTAGTCGACGGGCTGCGCCGGACGGCCATGGATCAGCGGCCCGACCTCGGCGAGATCCGACGGATTGCCATAGGCGCCTCGTCCCATCATCACGCCGTCCAGACCCGGAAGCTGCTCCGCCGCCATGCGCACGCTGGTCAGGCCACCGTTCAAGCCGATGAACATACCCGGCATGCGCGCCTTCAGACGATGAACGCGGCCGTAGTCGAGCGGCGGGATGTCACGGTTTTCCTTGGGGCTGAGGCCCTGGAGCCAAGCCTTGCGGGCGTGGACCCAGATGGCCGAGACGCCGGCCTCGGCGGCCGCATCGGCCAGCGCGTCGAGCGCGGCTTCGGGGTCCTGCTCGTCCACCCCAATGCGGCACTTCACCGTCACCGGAATCGACACGGCGTCGCGCATCGCCGCGAGACATTCGCCCACCAACGCCGGCTGCAGCATGAGACAGGCGCCGAACGCGCCGGACTGGACCCGGTCCGACGGGCAGCCGACATTGAGATTGATCTCGTCGTAACCGAACCCTTCCGCAATGCGAGCCGCCTCGGCGAGCTTGGCGGGATCGGAACCGCCCAGTTGCAGCGCCAACGGATGCTCCGCCGCGTCGAAGCCTAGCAGCCGTTCGCGATCACCATGCAGGACGGCGTCCGCCACGATCATCTCGGTATAAAGCAGCGCGTCCGGCGCGAGCAGCCGGTGGAAGAAGCGACACCGTCTGTCCGTCCAATCGATCATCGGCGCGACGGCGAAGAGCGGGCCTTGCGAGTAATGAGAGGGGCGTGGGGGGGCGGACATGGGACGTGCGGCTCTTCCGGTCTGACGGCTCCCGCCGGTGGAGGCGGCGTGCGGCTGGCGTCTGACCCCGACCGGGCCTGGGCGCGCCGACGGGAGCGGCATTTTCTTGGGCTTGCCCCTATATGCGTGACAAGACAGGCTTGCGCCACCCGCCGAAGGCTCGGGCGGGTGCGCGCTTGGCCATCCCGACCCGAGCGATCGGGGGCCTGGGCGCGGTGTGCTTTGCAAAATCGCCGTGATTGCCTATAGGGTCCCGACTCGATCAGCCAGCGCTCTTTGCGAAGGAAACCGTCTTGACTTCAACGTTCGACCGGGTTGCCGACATCATCGCCGAAACGAGCGAGATCGATCGGGACAGCATCACGCCGGAAAGCCACACGATCGACGATCTCGGCATCGACTCGCTCGACTTCCTCGACATCGTCTTCGCGATCGACAAGGAATTCGGCATCAAGATCCCGCTCGAGAAGTGGACCCAGCGCGTCAATGAGGGCGAGGCCAACACGGAAGAATATTTCGTGATGAAGAACCTCTGCGCCAAGATCGACGAGTTGCGCGCCGCCAAGGGTGCCTGACCCGAGCACTGACGAACAGGATGCGCCGGCCGATCCGACGCATCCACGGATACGACGACCGACCCTCCGGCGAGCGCCCTGGCGTTCGCGACCTCGATCCGGCGCCTGCGCGCGTCCGGTTCGCGCTGAGAGACCTTTGATGACCCAAGCCGCCCGCGACGTTCTCATCACCGGACTGGGACTGGTTTCCTCCCTCGGAGAAGGCGTCGAGGCGCATGTCGCGCGGCTGACCGCGCCGGGAACGCCGCAGCCGGTGCTCGAGGCGGAGCGCTTCGCCCCTTATCTCCTCCATCCCCTGCCCCAGATCGACTGGAGCCGCCAGATCCCCAAGAAGGGTGACCAGCGGCAGATGGAGACCTGGCAGAAGCTCGGCGTCTATGCCGCGGGCCTCGCGCTGGAGGATGCCGGCATTCCCGCCGACGAGGCGACGCGCGCGGGCATCGACATGATCGTCTCGGCCGGCGGCGGTGAGCGGGACCCGGAGGTGGACGCGCTGGTCATGTCGCGCGCGCGCGGCCTCGCCGAGCCGCAGCCCCTGATGAACGAGCTTCTGTCGAGCGAGCTTCGCCCGACGCTGTTTCTCGCCCAACTCTCCAATCTCATGGCCGGCAACATATCGATCGTCCATAAGGTGACGGGCTCCTCGCGCACCTTCATGGGCGAGGAAAGCGCGGGCATGTCGGCGGTGCAGATCGCCAGCGCCCGCATCCGCTCGGGCCAGAGCCGGGTCTGCCTCGTGGGCGGCGCCTTCTCGGCCGAGCGCAAGGACCTTCTGACCAATTACGAACTCGGCGGCTTCCTCTTGCGCGACCAGTGGCTTCCGGTGCCGAGCCGCGCGGGCGAGACGGCGGGCCTCGCGCCCGGCAGCATGGGCGCGTTCCTGATCCTGGAAGACGCCGAGCACGCGGCAGAGCGCCATGCCACGGCCTATGCCAAGCTGCGCTTCGTGGCGGGCGATCGCGGCGGGCGGGACGATTCGGCCTTCCGCCGCCGCTTCGGACGCCTGTTGGACGAGGCGGATGCACGGGACGAAGAGCTTCTGGTGCTCTCGGGCGCGACGGGCCTCGACGGCGTGACCGAAGCCGAGACCGAGCTTCTGCGCGAGCACTATCCTCACGCGGCCCATCGCGCCTATGGCACGGCGATCGGCCACGGGTTCGAGGCGCATTTTCCGGCCGGCGTGGCGCTCGCCGCCGCACTGCTCGCGGCCCGCAAGCTGCCCTCGCCGGCGGCGGGCGGCGAGGAGCGGCCGGCCGAATTCGAGCCAAAGCGCGCGCTGGTGACCGGCGTCGGCCATGTGCGCGGCGAAGGCGTCTGCCTGATGGAAGCGGTCTGAGGCGGGCTTTAGCCCACCTCACCCACGGATCGGCGCGGCGCACCGTGCCAGGGACGAAAAGACGATCATGGCTTCAAGCGATCTCGATTTCCTCGGCCGCCCGGTGGTCGCCATCACCGGCATCGGCGTCGTGTCCTCGCTCGGGCGCGGCGTCGCCGACAATTGGTCGGCGCTGGTGTCCGGCCGCTCCGGCATCCACACGATCACGCGCTTTGCCACTGACAATCTGCGCACCACGATCGCCGGCACGGTGGACTTCATGGCCGTCGAGCCTTGGAGCGGCATCGATCTTTCCTATGCGTTGGCGGAAGCGGCCGGCACCGAGGCGATCGCCATGGCGGGCCTCGACCCCACCGGCTTCGACGCGCCGCTGTTTCTGGCCGCCCCGCCGATCGAACTGGAATGGTCGCAGCGCCTGGCGCTCGACAAGCTGACCGGCGAAGCGCGCGAGGAGGCCGGCTATGACCGGCTGATGGAACTCGCCCGCCAGCACCGCTCGCGCGCCGTCTACGACCTCACCCTCTTCGGCGGCATTTCCGACCGATTGGCCGACAAGCTCGGCACGCGCGGCCTGCCCGTCACGCTGTCCACCGCCTGCGCCTCTGGCGCCAGCGCCATCCAGCTCGGCGTCGAGGCGATCCGGCGCGGCGATGCCGAGCGATGCATGGCCATCGGCACCGACGGCTCGGTCGGCGCCGAGGCGCTGATCCGCTTCTCGCTCCTCTCGGCTCTCTCGACGCAGAACGAGCGCCCGGAAAAGGCCTCCAAGCCTTTCTCCAAGGATCGCGACGGCTTCGTCATGGCCGAGGGCGCAGGCGCGCTGGTGCTGGAATCGCTGAGCGCCGCCAAGGCGCGGGGCGCCACCATCCTCGGTGTTCTGCTCGGCGTCGGCGAGAAGGCCGACGACTTCCACCGCACCCGGTCCAAGCCGGACGGCTCGCCCATCATCGCGACGATCCGCGCCGGGCTGGAGGATGCCGGGTTGCAGCCGGCCGACATCGGCTATGTCAACGCCCATGGCACCTCCACGCCCGAGAACGACCGGATGGAGTACACCGGCCTCTCCGCCGTGTTCGGCGACGTGCTGACCGGCGTGCCCGTCTCCTCCAACAAGTCGATGATCGGGCACACGCTGACGGCGGCCGGCGCGATCGAGGCGGTGTTCTCGGTGCTTTCCATGCGCGAGGGCACGCTGCCCCCGACGATCAACTACGACCAGCCCGACCCGGCCATTCCGCTCGACATGGTGCCCAATGCGGCGCGCTCGGCCGATGTTTCGGCGGTTCTCTCCAATTCCTTCGGCTTCGGCGGCCAGAACGTCTCGCTCGTGATCGGGCGCGAGCCGCGTAGCTAGGCTCTAAAGGGTTCATTTCTCCATGCAGGCTCTGCAGCTCGTCGCCGACAAGGATCTTCGCCGCGTCGAGATCGACGAACCCGGCGCGCCCGGCCCCGGCGAAGTCACCGTCCGCATCCAGGTCGTGGCGCTCAACCATATCGACGTCTGGGGCTGGCGGGGCATGGCCTTCGCCAAGCGCAAGATGCCGCTGACGATCGGGGCCGAGGCTTCGGGCGTGGTGGAGCGGCTGGGCGAAGGCACGTCCGGCCTCGTGCCCGGCCAGCTCGTGTCGATCTACGGCGCGCGCACCTGCGGCCTGTGCAAGGCCTGCCGCGAGAAGCGGGACAATCTCTGCGAGCACGTCTCGGGTGTCCACGGCTTCCATCTCGACGGCTTTGCGCAGGAACGGGTGAACCTGCCGGCCCGCCTTCTCGTCCCCGCTCCTCCGGGCTGCGACGCGGTCGGCGCGGCGCTCGCCCCCGTCACCTTCGGCACCGTGGAACACATGCTGTTCGACAATGCCAAGCTGGAGCCGGGCGAGACGATCCTCGTTCATGCCGGCGGCTCCGGCATCGGCACGGCCGCGATCCAGCTTGCCAAGCGCCATGGCGCAACCGTCATCACCACGGTCGGCTCCGACGACAAGATCGAGCCCGCACGCGCCCTCGGCGCCGATCATGTGATCAATTATCGCACCGACCGCTTCGAGGGCGTGGTGCGCAAGCTCACCAAGAAGCGCGGCGTCGATGTCGTGTTCGAGCATGTCGGCAAGGACACGTTCGCAGGGTCCATGCTCTGCATGAAGCGTGGCGGGCGGCTCGTCACCTGCGGCTCCACTTCGGGCGTTTCCACCGAGATGAACCTGATGATGCTGTTCCAGCAGCAGCTGAAGCTCATGGGGTCCTTCGGTTGCCGCATGGAGAACATGGCCGACGCCATGCAGAAGATGGCGCGCGGCTTGGTGAAGCCGGTGATCGACACCGAAGTCGGGCTGGACGACATCGCCGTCGCGCTCGACCGGATGGAAGGGCGCCGCGTCTTCGGCAAGATCATCCTCCACATGGACCGTGGGACCGGCACCGCCGGATGAACCCGACGCTCGCCAAGGCCTGGAAGATCCAGAAGAAGACGCGCGACTTCCTGGCCGCCAAGGCGCTGTTCGCGATCCTGCGCGTCCTGCGCCTTTTTCCCGCGCGTCAGGGACTGGAGGCGGCCGACCGTCTCGCCCGGATGATCGGCCCCCTCACCTCGCGCCACAAGCTGGCGGTCGAGAATCTGAAGCTCGCCTATCCCGAAAAGGACGCGGCCTGGGTCGAGACGACCGCTCGCGCCAATTGGGGCCAGATGGGGCGCATCGCGGCCGAGTACGTCTTCCTGGACGAGATCTTCGACTTCGACCCCGCGCGGCCGCCGGGCGAAGGGCTGATCGAAGTCGATGGGATCGACCTCTTCCTGGAACTGCGCGACAGCGGCAAGCCGATCATCTTCTTCACAGGCCATCTCGGCTGCTTCGAGCTCTTGCCGATCTGCGCCGCGACCTTCGGCCTCGACGTGACCGCGCTGTTCCGACAGCCCAACAATCGCTATGTGGCGCGCGAGGTGCTGGCCGCGCGCAAGACGCGGGGCGGGCACCTCGTGCCCTCCAAGGCGGGCGCGGCCTGGGCGCTTGCCAGCATTCTCGACCGGCAAGGTAAGGTCGGGATGCTGGTGGACCAGAAATTCGCCAAGGGCGTGCCGACGACCTTTTTCGGCCGCCCCTGCCGCACCAACCCGCTCCTGCCCAAGCTGGCCCGTCAGTTCGACTGCGACGTCTACCCCGCGCGCTCGATTCGCTTACCCAACGGACGCTACAGGCTGGAACTGCAGCCCCGGCTCGACCTGACGCGCACGGAGACCGGCGAGATCGACATCGCGGCCAGCTGCCAGCAGTTGAACGACGTGGTGGAAGGCTGGGTACGCGAGCATCCCGACCAATGGATGTGGTTCCATCGCCGCTGGCAGACGTAAGCCGCGAGCCGGATAAGGGAAAACCCGACCTTCCACGAGCACGAGGCCGCCCGGGCCAAGGATTTTTAAGGTTCTTCGTCTAAGGCTATCGGCAAGGGGAATGCCGATGCTTCGGAAACTGGGACGCAAATATGCCTCGACGGTGGCCGGCGCGATTGCCTTGCTGGCCGTGGTCGCGGCTGCCGGCTTCTATGCCGGACAAGGAGCGGTGGAATCCCTCGTGCAAGGCGAGGTAGAGACCAGGGCTCAGCGTTTCGCGTCCTTTCTGCTCGAAAATGGCCCCCAGCTCGACGCCCTCCTGACGGGCCTTTCCCGAACCGCCGACGCCGAGGTCGAGGCCCGCAATGCGGGCGCGGCGGCCAATCTCGTCAATTTCTCGATCTTCGACGCCAATGGGCACGAGGTCTTCACGCCGCGTTCGACGCGCCAGGAATGGCTCTTGCGCGAGCGCCCGGGCGGCACCGCAACGGGCGTTTCGCTTTCGACAGACTACCTGGAGAAATCCGGCCCTTGGATCGCAGTGGACGGCGCATCGGGCAGCAAGCCGACGGCGACGCTTCCCCTGTTTCGGGACGGCCAGCGCATCGGATTTCTTTCCGTCAGCCCCGACATGGCAGAGGAACGGCAGCGTTTCGTGTCCGACATCTCGTCGGTTGCCGCCAGCCTCTTCGGGGCCGCCATCTTTGCGATCGGCGTTCCCGCCGCGATCTTCTTCCTGCGTCGCCGGATGATCGAACAGGTCAACGAGCGCATCGAATTCCTCGACAATTTCGACCCCCTGACGCACCTTCTCAACCGGAAACGCTTTCAGGAACGGGCCGATAGCATTCTGGCGACGTCGCGCGCCACGCGCGAGCGCATGGCTCTTTGGGCGATCAACGTCACCAGCCTGTCGGACATCAACAGCGGCATGGGGCAGCAGGTCGGCGACGAGTTGCTGCGCACCCTGTCGGAGCGCATCGGAGCAGTGATCGACAAGGCCGATCTATTCGGCCGGATGAGCGGCGGCGACTTCCGCCTGCTCCAACGCAACAATCTGAGCGGCGTGCAGGCCGTGGAAACGCTCGCGCAGAAAATTCGCGAGACGGTGGAGATGCCGATCGAGATCGCCGGCCATACGATCGTGCCCAAGCTCGCCATCGGCGTGTCGCTCGTTCCCGATCATGGCCGCAACATTTCCGACATCGAGCGCCATGCCGATCTTGCCCGCACGGCGCACACGGAGGGCAAGTCCGGTTTCTACGCCGTGTTTGATCCGTCCATGGATGTGGAAGCGCATCGCCGGCGGCAGATCGAGCGCGACATGCGCATTGCCCTCAAGAACGACCGGTTCGAGCTCTTCTATCAGCCCATCGTCGGCGCCTCGGACGGCGTGCCCAAAGGTTACGAGGCGCTGATTCGCCTGCCGGACGACCAAGGCGGATTCATCTCGCCCGGCGAGTTCATCCCGATCGCCGAAGCGCGCGACCTGATGAAGCCCATCAGCGACTTCGTGATCGACGAGAGCATCCGCCAGATCGCGCTCTGGCCCGAGCATCTCTACATGTCGATCAACCTCTCCCCAGCGCAGTTCCAGGACAACGATCTCGTCGAGATCGTCAGCTCGGCGCTCCAGCGCCACGGGGTCAGCGGCAACCGGCTTCAGATCGAGGTGGTGGAAACGTTGCTGCTCGAGCGCAGCGACATCGTGCTGCACCAGTTGCGCGGCCTGAAGCAGCTCGGCATTTCCATCGCCATGGACGACTTCGGCACGGGCTACTCCTCGCTCGGCTATCTCTGGCGCTTCCCGTTCGACACGTTGAAGATCGACCAGTCGTTCATGCTCGCCTTCGACGCCGGGGAAGCCAATGTCCGACAGATCCTCGAGACGATCATCTCGCTCGCCCACAATCTGGGCATGCGCGTCACCACCGAAGGCGTCGAGACGGCCGAGCAGGCGCGCATGCTCGCAGCTCTGCATTGCGACGCTCTCCAGGGCTTCCATTTTTCCCGGCCCAAACCCGCGCGGCAGATCGACATCGCCCCGAATGCGACCCTGCGCAAGGTCGAAGCCGCCGCTTGAGACCGTAAGACATGGCCGCCGGCAAGCATCATGGCTCGCTACCATGCGGACTTATCGAGGCCCCTTTCTCTTTCCTGGCAAAGTCGAACCTCCTTAATACCCTGGCCACACGCGAGAGCTTGTTAAGAGTTAAATAATATTTACTTTAAACTGGAAATATTCTCAGCTCTTACGCGAACCGAACCGAAGTCGGCGCATTCTATCTTCAGGCAACGGAGTTGTGTGATGCGTGTCCTGATTGTCGAAGACGAACCGCTGATCGCGATGGATCTGGAAGACTTGGTGCTGGAAGCGTCCAATGCCGACTGCGTCTGGGCTCGCGATGTCGCGGGAGGCTTGATGCAGGTGGCCCGTGGCGTCGACTTCGCCCTTCTGGACTTCGACCTCGGTGGGCAGACCTCTCTCCCGGTGGCCCTGCGTCTGCAGGCGCAGTCCATCCCCTTCTGCTTCGTGTCGGGCAGCCTGTCCGACGTTCCGCTTTCGCTGCGGGCTGTTCCCAGCATCGCCAAGCCTTTCCGCCCCGCCGACATCCGGCGCTTGCTCGCTGTGGCCTGACGGCACGAGACGCAGTTCAGCCTTTCAAGGAGAGTCGATCTGGCGCCGCGCCCGAAAAGGGCACGGCGCCAATTTCGTTTGCTATGCGCAAAACTCTCATATGACGACGTTGAATGGCTGGAACATCATTCTGGTAGCATTGGCTTTCGTGCCGGACATGCCAAAAAGGCTGAACCGTCCATCGACGGTTCAGCCTTTCAAGATTGTCTTCGAGAGGAAGCGGCCTGCCGTTAGCGCGCGACATCTTTCACGGCTGCGCCCGTCGCATCGACGGTGTTGCCGACGTCGCGGCCGACGCCACGAACGGTGTTGGCGCATGCCGAAAGCGCCAGAGTGGCGACCAGGGCGAGAGCGACGGAAGTGACGCGACGGGGCATGCTGTGCTCCTATGGACGATGTTCTGGCCTCAAAACAAAGCTGCGGCGATTTGGTTCCCACAATTTCGTCACCTTCGCGACATGGCGAGGTCACGCACTGGGGATAGGCCCGACAGGATTGGGCGCGACGGGAGCGGCCGGGTTCGCCTGCGAAACCAGCCGGCCTTCGTTCGCGTCCTTGCGAGTGGGAAAATGGCTTTCTTCAAAGCCGCGTGTGCCCGATCCGTTTGCTTTGCCTTCACCATTTCAATGGCTTATGTGGCAAGGCGTTGGCAGCAGGAATACCGCGTCGAACGGCCGCCGGAAGGCGGGCCGGCGACACGGGGCGGGAAGGGATTCGCATGAAGTTGAAGGATGCCATCTGGCCCGTGATCGGCATCGGCGCCGTCGTATTTTCATGCTGGCTCCTGTTCCGCGAAGTGCGGACCATCTCGCTGGACCAGATCTGGGCGAGCTTCACGGCCATCACGGGATGGCAATGGACGGGCTCGCTCGCCAGTGCGGCACTGGCCTATGTCATGCTCGCCTATTACGACCGGTTGGCGCTCCGCCATATCGGCCGCTCGGTGCCCTTCCCCTTCATTGCCGCGACATCCTTTGCCACCTATGCGCTGTCGCACAATATCGGCGCTTCGGTGTTCTCGGGGGCCGTGGTGCGCTATCGCGCCTATCGCTCGCGCGGCCTGTCGGGCTCCGAGATCGCGCTGCTGATCGCCTTCTGCTCCTTCACCTTCGGCGTCGGCGTGCTTCTCGTCAGCGCCGTGTCGCTGCTGATTCAGCCGGACATCATCCAGCGCTATTTCGACATCCACTCTTCTGTGCCCCTCTTCATCGCGGGCGCGATCGTGGTGGCCATCGCCTTCTACGTGTTCGGGAGTTTCAAGGGCTTCCAGCCGCTGACCATCGGCAAGTTCCACCTACACTATCCCCGCCGCGACGTGGTGATCCGCCAGTTGATCGCCGCTCCGCTCGAAATCGTGGCCGCCGCCAGCATCATCTATTTCGCCCTTCCCCCAGAGCATAATCCGGGCTTCGTGGTGGTTCTGGCGATCTTCGTCGTGTCCTTCTCGCTGGCGCTCGTGTCCCATGCGCCGGGCGGCCTCGGCGTCCTGGAAGTGACCTTCCTCGCCGGTCTGTCGGACGTTCCGGAAACCAACGTCCTCGCCGCGCTCCTCGTCTTCCGCATCCTCTATCTTCTGATCCCCTTCGCCATCGCGATCGTTCTCGTGCTCCTGTTCGAGCAGAGCGCCCTGTGGCGTCGCAAGTCGGCGGACGGCTCCTCGCAGAACTGAGCGCGTCGGGCGCCCGGCCCGCGCAGCGAGCGGGCGCCTCGGCGCCGATGCGGCAAGGCCGGTTCTAGTTGGCAGGCCCCGCGTCGGTCGGCACCCGCCATTGCCGCTCGCCGTCGAGGCAGGAGCCCTTGTCCGGCGCGCCGGCGGTGAGCACGATGCGCGCCGTCTTGCGCGGCTTGTGCGGTGTAAGCTCGGCGAGTTCCAGAACCAGCTTGCGCCGGATCGCATCGGGAAACTGGCGCCACTCAGTGACCGGGATCATGAAGGCGCCGGGGCCGCCGATCACGCATTGGCTGTAGTAGCGGTCGAGATCGGGCATCGATCCCCAGGCGTTAATGTCCTCCGCGCCGCCCTGCGTCATCAAGGGCAGGCCGTTGATGACGATGCCTTGAGCCACCGCCGCGTCGCGCGCATCCAGCACCGGGCGACCCTGGTTGTTCGCGCCGTCCCCCGAGATGTCGATGACCCGCCGATCGCCGGCATAGCCATTCCCCTCGAACAGCTTTGCGGAAAAATCGATCGCGGCCGAGATCGAGGTGCGCCTCTGGCGGTCTGGCTCGGCCGTCGCCAGAAGCGTGGCGAAGCGCTCGGCGCTTTCCTGGCTGTGGATCAGCGTCCAGGGAATGACGACGTTCTGGGTGAGATCGCCCGCCCATTCCACATAGGTGACGGCGACCCGCCCGTTGAGCCCGTCGCGGACAGCGTCCAGCACCTCCTTGCTGCGCCAGGCCGCGACATAGCCTTGGCGCTGGATGGCCTGCTCGTCCTCGTTCATCGACCAGGAGATATCGACCGCCATCACCAGTTCGACATCGACGGGCAGATCCTCGGCCGCAGCCGGCCTTCCCTCCTCGATCGCGAGAAGGGCGAGGCATGCGAGCAAGGGGGTCCAAACGCCGCGCATGGAGGGATGGTGAAGTCTTCCTTACGATTTCGCAACAGGCTGGGCGCGACTTTTTCGCAAGGCGCCTCCCGGCCTTGGGCGAAAGGTCCGAAGGGCGATCAGCTTTGAAACACCCCTTTTTTGCACGGCTTAGCGCGAGAAAATGCGTTCTTTCACATGGTCGTTCACCAGTCGTAACCGCGTTCGCGGCAGGATGGGTACAACCCGTTCGCAACTTCCGAGACCCGCGGATATGTCCACGACGCCCCTGTCACGTCCGCTTGGCCCCAGGTCCCACCCGTGGCTCCACTGGCTGTCTCGGCGCGGCCATGGGCCGCTGGTGCTCTTCGTGCTGGCGGCCTGTCTCGTCGGGCTCTCGCTGCCGCTCACCCTGCCGCTCGGCCCGTTCTATTGGGACACCGTTCTTTATCTCGACGGCGGCAACCGCGTCCTGACAGGGCAGATCCCCTCGACGGACTTCTTCGCGCCGGTCGGCCCGCTCGGCTACTGGCTGTTCGCCGGCGGGCTTCGGCTTTTCTCGCAGCCGCAACCCCTGCTTCTGGCGCATTGGATGATGTTTCTCGTCACCCTGCCGCCCTTCCTTCCCGTCCTCCTGCGCGTGGCGAAGGAGCGACCGGCCCTCGCCTGGGGTCTCCTCCTACCGCTCGTGTTCTTTCAGCTCCTGCCCCTGAACGTCGAGCAGTTCTCCACCTTCCCGAGCTTCGACGGCTACGGGATGTACAACAGGCAGGTGTCGCAGGTTCTCTATGTGCTCGTCGCTGCCCTTCTGTTCGAGCGCCGCGCCGGGCTGCTCCTATTCGCGATCGCCTGGTGCTGCACGGCGCTGTTTCTTCTGAAGATCACCGGCTTCATCGTCGCCGGGCTGATCTGCCTTCTCGCCTTCGCGGCGGGCCGCGTGCCGCTGCGCGTCGCGCTGGGCGCGGTGGCTTGCTTCCTCCTCGTCCTGGCCGGGCTGGAGCTTCGCTTCGCGCTGGTCAGCCGCTACATTCTCGACATCGCGGCGCTGGTTCGGCTGAACGAGGGCGGCCTTGCCTCGCGTCTGGTTCAGGCCGCGTCGATCCATTTCGGGCTTTTCGGCGCAGGCTGCGCGCTTCTGGTCGGGCTGCTCGTCACCCAGTGGACCTCGGTGCGCGAGAGGCTGACGGTGCTCGGGGCGCGCCGCGATCTTCCCTCGCTCGCCGCCGTGCTGGATCAGGACATCGTCTGGCTCATCGTGCTGCTCGCCGGCGGCATTTTCTTCGAGTCGCAGAACACGGGCGATCAGGCCTTTCTCTTCCTCTGGCCGTTGCTCTTGCGCATTCTGTCGGGGCCGGCGGGGCGCTCCCTGCCCGTTCTCGTGCTGGTCGGCGCGGTGGCGCTGCCGCCCTTCGTCAACGTGGCGCACCGGGCGGCGCGCGCGCTGATCGGCCAGATCTACTATGTCGACCTGCCGCTGCCCAACCTGAAGATCCTCGCCCAAGTGAACCAGCGGCCCGAACTGGTGGAGCGCGCCGAGGTCAATCTCGACATTCTCGGCCGCCGCAAGGAAACCTACGAGGCGTTTGCAGAGCACGGGCAGCTGCCGATCTATGCGATGTATGCCGATCTCGATTTCCAGGCGACCTGGCTGCTGGCGACCGATCAGGCGGTCTCGGCCATCCAGGCCTTTGAGGCGCGGGAGGGCGTGCGGTTCGAGACGATCATGACGCTCAACTTCACCAACCCCTTTCCCTATCTTCTCGACCGGCAGGCGCCGCGACGGATCGCGATCGGCGCCGATCCCTCGCGCGCGGTCCCGCCGCCCGACGCGGAGACGATCGCCGCCGTTCGCGGCACCGATCTCATCCTCTACCCCACCTGCCCGATCACGCCCGCCAACATCGCCCTGCGGACCATCTACGAGGCGGGTCTTGCCGGTCACCGGACGGTGGAACTCTCGCCCTGCTGGACCGGATATGTCCGGGAAGGCCTTCTCGAAAACCGATGAGCGTTGGCGCAGACGCGCAAACGAAAAGGCCGGGTCCTCGAAGGACCCGGCCTTTTTTGCTTGAGCTGGATAGCGGAGCTTCGCTCAGCCGATCTGCGTCTTCACGAAATCCTTGACGATCGAGACGATGCCCCGGCCGAGAAGCGCGTCGAGCGCGTCGCAGAACTGGTCGACATGCTCCGGGCCGCAGATCAGCGGCGGCTCCAAGCGGATGACGTTGCGATTGTACTCGGTGAAGGCCACGAGACAGTCGTAGTCCTTGAGCAGGAGCGCGCCGACGAAGCCCGACAGCGAGCCCTTCAGCTTCTCGTCGAGCAGCGCCACCATCGGCCGAAGCGCGAAGGGCAGCGTCTGCGAGAAGTCGTGGAACTCCAGGCCCACCATCAGGCCGCGCCCGCGCACATCCTTGACGATGCTGGGATATTTCGCGTGGATCGCGGTCAGGCGATCCTTCAGATAGGTGCCGACGGCCGCCGCGTTGCCGATCAGATCCTCGTCGTAGAGCGTGTTCAGCGCTTCGATCGAGGTGGCGCAGCCCTCGCCGATGCCGCCGAACGTGGCGTGGGCGTGGATCATCGCCGTCTTCGGCGTGCCATAGGCCTTCATATAGACGTCGCGGCGCGCGACCATCGCGGCCATGGCCGCCTTGCCGCCGCCGAAGCTCTTGGCGAGCGCCGTCACGTCCGGGATCACGCCGTGATGCTCGAAGGCGTAGAAGCGCCCGGTGCGGCCGTAACCACACTGGACCTCGTCCGCCACCCAGATCACCCGGTGCTGGTCGCAGAGCGCGCGAACGCCCTGCCAATATTCGGTCGGCGCCTCGATGATGCCGCCACCGCCCTGCACGGTTTCCAAGACCACGACCCCGACATCGGGATCTGAGCGCACCACGGCCGTCAGCGCCTTCAGGTCGCCGAAGGGCACGCGATAGGTGTTCTCCAGCAGCTTGAAGTCGCCGCGATAGAGCGACGAGTCGGTCAGCGACAGGACGCCCTTGGTCTTCCCGTGGAAGGAGTTCTCGGCATAGACGATCTTGCAGTTGGTGCGGCCCGAGGCGCGCTCGGCGACCTTGATCGCCGCTTCCATGGCCTCGGAACCGGACGAGCCGAGAAACACCATGTCGAGCTCGCCCGGGCTGCAGGCGGCGACATTCTTGGCCAGCGCCGCCGCATATTGCGACAGGAAGGCGATGGCGATCTCGTGCCGCTTCTCGTCCTGAAACTGCTTGCGCGCGGCGAGGATGCGGGGGTGGTTGTGGCCGAAGGCCAGCGAGCCGAAGCCGCCGAAGAAGTCGAGAATCTTCCGGCCGTTCTGATCGAAATAATACATGCCCTCGGCGCGCTCGACCTTCACCTTGTGAAAGCCGAGCAGCTTCATGAAATGAAACTGGCCAGGGTTGATATGCTCCTTGAACAGGTCCGCCATGGTGGCGAGATCCATCGCCTTGGCCTGTTCGAGGGAGAGCATGGCGGGCTTGGGCGGCCCGCGCCGGGGCGCCGGGGCGGGCGCGTCAGTGGCGTCGAGACGCGGAGCGGTGGTCATCGGGCGATCAAGCATCGAAGCTCAGTCCTCACTCGGCCGGATGGGGATAGGCGGAGCCGGGAGCCGAGTGCCCCACCTTCTTCGCGCGGTATTCGCTATAGGCGGCGATCAGCATGTCCTCGTCGCGGTACTGCGGCACCCAGCCGAGATCGCGCCTGCCCTTGGACACGTCGAGAACGCATTCCTCGTCGGCGATCAGGTACTGCTCTGGGTCCATCAGCGGCTTGTTCAGCCAGTCGAGGAAATCGAGCGTGCGCTTCACCGCGAAGCCCGGCGTCGGCACGAGGATCGACTTCGATCCGGCATGGCGCACGAGGTCACCAAGAAGCTTCCTGACGGGCGGAGGGTTCAGCGAGCCGAGATTGTAGGCCTCGTTCGGCACGCCCGCCTTCCAGGCCAGGCGCGCGGCCTCGGCGCAGTCGAACACCGAGATGAACTGATAGGGGTTGCGCCCCGAGCCGATCATCGGCACCGGCAGGTTCGCGTCGATCAGCTTGAACAGCTTTTCCAGAATGCCGAGGCGGCCCGGCCCGATGATGAGGCGTGGGCGAAACAGCGAGATGCGCATGCCGCGCTTGCGCCAGTCGGCGGCCAGATGCTCGGTGTCGAGCTTGGACTGGCCGTACTCGCCGAGCGGGGCCACCGGATGGTCCTCGGTCATGGGCGTGACGACCGTATGGCCGTAGATCATGTCCGTGGTGAAGTGGACGAGCTTGTCGGCGCCGGCCCGGTCCATCGCCTCCATGATGTGCTTCGTGCCGTCGTAATTGACGGGATAGAAGAAGTCGTGCCGCTTGGCCCGCACCTGGATCGGCGACAGCATCTTGGCCGACAGGTTGTAGACCATGTCATCCGGCGCGATCGGCGCGGCCATCACGGCTTCGCGGTCGGTCACGTCGAGCGTGAGGTGGCGCACGCTGGCGTAATGCGGCAGGTCGCTCTTGGCAATGTCGAGGACGACGACCTCGGCGCCCTCCTCGGAGAGCTTCTGCGCGAGGTGACGGCCGACGAACCCGTCGCCGCCGAAGATCACATGTTTCATCACCGGTTTCCTTCGATCGAATGGGTCTGGGCTTGCGCGGTCTGGGGCGCCTCGTCCGCCACGGTCTGGCTGCCGCCCCGGGCGATGAAGACCGTGCCGAGGCAGATCAGCGCGATGCCGCCGATGCGCGCGGGCGTCAGCGCTTCGCCGAACAGCGTCCAGGCGGCGAAGGCCACCACGACATAGGCCAGCGACAGGAAGGGATAGGCGTAGGACAGCTCCACCTTGGACAGGACGAAGAGGTGCGAGGCCATCGAGATCACGAAGGTCAGCAGTCCCAGGAACACGAAGGGGCTGAAGACGATCTGCAGGATCTTCAAAAGCGGATTGACGCCCGCGAAGGACAGCGGACCCAGTTGCATCATCCCGTGCTTCAGGAGGATCTGCGCCGCCGCGTTGGTGAACACGGTGAACAGGATGAAGGGAATGTAACGGCTCATGCGCGCGCCCTTTCGTTCGAGCGCCCGAACCATGGCGCCGGGGGAACTGTTCGGGAGTTAAGACGGGAATGGTTTTCGCTCACAACCTCAACAAACACTTTCTGACGCTGGGGTAGCGGCGTCGAGGGAGGGGAGAGGCAGGCGAAGCGCCGTGCGGCGCCAGAAGTCCGACAGAAGCGCGGGATCGCGCAGAGCCTCCAGTTCGCGCCAGCGCGGAAAGGACGCGGCGAAGGTCGCAGGCGGCATGCGCGCGTCCTTGTAAGGGTTCACCCGCCCGCCGGCTGCCACGACGATCGCATCGAGCCTATCCAGAAGCCGTTCGGTCCGGGGACCGAGATGGGGGAAGTCGAGCGTCAGCGTGTAGCCCTCCGTGGGAAAGCTCAGGAGACCGGGGCTTTGGAGAGCGCCGAAGCGCTTCAGCACGGTGAGGAACGACCCCTGCCCCGCTTCCAGAGCCGTTTCCATCAGGGCGCGCACGGTCTCGGCCGCATGGCGCGTGGGAACGAGGCTCTGGTGCTGGTGCAGACCGCGCGGCCCGTAAAGTCGGTTCCAGCCGCCGATCCGGTCCAGCGGGTAGAAGAAGCCGTCGAAGGGCACGGTGCGCCGGCTCGTTCCGGGGCGGGCTTTGCGGAAATACAACTCGTTGAAGGCGCGAAGGCCCAGGCCCCGCAGTGGGCTGACCGGCGGCGTCCAGGGCACGGTGGCGAGCGGAGGCCGGGCGCGGCCCGTGCGGTCTCCCTCCGCCGCATGGTCGCCGCAGATGAGATGCCCGCGCCCGAAGGAGGTGCCGCGCGCCAGGGAGTCGATCCAGGCGACGGCGTATTCGTGGCGCTCGTCCGCCGCCTCGGCCTGCTCGAAATAGTCCGACAGGCGGTTGAAACGCTGCGTCGTCTCGACGATCGAGGCGGAGCCGACGCGCATCAGGCGCAGGCGCAGGCGCGTGACGAAGCCGGTGAGGCCCATGCCGCCGATCGTGGCGCGGAAGAGATCGGCATTCTCACTCACTGAACAATGCAGCGTGCCGCGATCCGAACGCTCGAGCTCGAAGCTCTCGACCCAGCGCCCGAACGTGCCCCTTCGATGGTGGTTCTTGCCATGGATGTCGTTGGCGAGCGCGCCGCCCAGCGTGACGAATTGCGTGCCGGGCGTGACCGGCAGGAACCAGCCTTGCGGCACGACCCGCTCCGTCACCTCGCGCAGCAGAACGCCGGCATCGGCATCGAGCAGCCCGGTCTCGGTGTCGAACCCATGAATGCGCGCGCTCTGCGCGGGCGTCAGAAGCCAGCCGGAGTCGTTGAGGCAGCTGTCGCCATAGGAGCGGCCGTTGCCGTGCGGCAGCATCGTTTCGCCGGCCCCCGCCAGCTTGCCGCCGAAGGGCCGTCGCCTGCGCCCGCCCGGCGGCGGCGCGATCGTCCTGCCCCAGTTGTCGCCGGGGTCACGCATAGGCGGCGGCCAGGAAGAGCAACGCGCCGAGGCCGACCATGATCTGCGAGCGCCAATCGCGCAGGATGAAGACCACGGGATCGTCATGCATCTCGTTGCGCTTGGCGAGAACCCAGATGCGCACGATGATGTAGAGAACCAGCGGGCAGAGCGGCCAGATCAGATAGGGATGGGCCTGAAGCTGCCGGATTTCGGCGCTGTCGATGTAAAGGGCCAAAACCAGCACCGAGGCGAAGCCCGAGGCCATGCCGGCCTGCGCCAGCGTGTCGAGATCGGCGGGAACATAGCCTCGGCCCGTGGTGCGGCGCGAGGCGCCCTCACCGAACTCGGCCAGCTCGACATAGCGCTTCACCAGCGCCAGCGAGAAGAAGAAGAACAGCGAGAAGGCCAGGAGCCAGAAGGACCCCACCGTATCGGCCGAAGCGGCGCCCGCCAGGATGCGCAGCGTGTAGAGCCCCGCCAGCGTCAGCACGTCGATCAGGAGCATGCGTTTGAGCGCGAAGGAATAGGCGGTGGTCAGCACGAGATAGATGCCGAGAACGGCGGTGAACTCGATCGGCAAAAGCAGACTGAGGCCGAAAGCGGCCACGAACAGCCCGACGCCCGCCGCCACGCCGATCGGTATGGGCACCTGCCCGCTGGCGAAGGGCCGTCGGCGCTTGGTTCCATGGCGACGGTCCGCCGCGAGATCCAGAAGATCGTTGAAGATATAGACCGAGGACGCGGCCATGGAGAAGCAGACGAAGGCCAGCATTCCCGCCAGCACCATCGGCACGTCGACATATTCGTGGTTCAGGACGATGGGCACGAAGAGAAGAAGGTTCTTCATCCACTGGTGCGGACGCATCGCCTTGAGAAGGGCGCGGGGCAGGTTCCCCTCACCCTGGATCAGCCGGCTGGCGCGCGCGCTTTCCCGGTGCCAGCGCGCGGCCGCCCGGTCCGGCTGGACCACGGTCACGCCCTCGGCGGCGTCGAACAGGCAGAGATCGTCGCGCGAATTGCCGATATAGTCGAAGGGGGCGCCGGCGCGCTCGGCCGCGATGCGGTCGAGCTTGCGCTCGGCGGAGAGATTCTCGTCCCGGTTGCTGGCGATCACCCGATCGAACAAGCCGAGATGGTCGGCCACGCCCTGCGCCAGCCGCTCGTTGGCGGCCGTGGCGAGAACGATGGTGCGCCCGGTCTCGCGCTCGGCGCGCAGGGTTTCGACCACCTCCTCGCGATAGGGCCAGGTCGCGGGATCGACCTCGATCCCGGCTGCAAGTTCATGCTTGAGAACGGACTTGCCGGCCAGCAGCCAGCCGAACAGGCGCCAGGCCTGCAAGGGATTCTGGCGGGCGAACAGAAACAGGCTTTCCCAGAGCAGGTCGCTGCGAATGAGCGTGCCGTCCAGATCGACATAGAGAGGCCGATCGGTTCTTGCCTGGAGCGTATCCATCTGCGGCCGTCGTCGCTTGGTGAAATCGGACCCTATCGTTCCACCCTGGCGGGTTTCGTTCGCGTAAATCCGCCCCCCACGATTCGGTGAACTGAGAACACCGTGAAGAAGCGCTTAAGAAAGCTGTCGCATTCCGTTCGATCGCCGCTCCCCGCCTCCGCTTGCGAAAGCCCGGGTCAGTGGGCCAGCCCGTGGGCAGCGCGCGCCATCAGGCATTCCTCGTCGCCCGGCTGGCAGGTGCGGCAGACATGGGGGCGCAGCGGATAGATACCGCATCCCGTCCGCTGGCCGACGATCCCCGTCAGCGCCATGCAGCGCTCGCCCTCGCAGCGCATGCCGGACAGGTCGGCCGACACAAGTTCGGCGGGAATGCGATCGAGCTCCTCGTCGGTCTCGGTGGAGAAGCGCGGCCATTCCGAGGAATAAGAGCAGCAGGCGCCGCAGCTTTGGCAATCGAAGGAAGATGCGTCCGCCGCCATAGTCTCAACCTTTCGAACGCGCTCATCCCGCACACAAGCAAACCGGAGAGCTAAACAAGGGCGCGGGACCCCGGAGGGGACGTCTTGACTTCATCGGAAGGAGGAATGGTGGGTGATGTAGGGATCGAACCTACGACCCGCTGATTAAGAGTTAGGTTGCCGTTTGCAAATCGCAATATCAGGGCGTATCGCGGAATATCAATTTCCACAGCTTCTAGCCCTTTGAGCGATTGCAAAATATCAACGCGTATCGCCTTATATCATCCGTTGTCATTCAGCCGCTACCAGCGTGCTACCAGACAGAGGACCGACTATGGCGCAGCAAGCTGGCGCGAAGCCGCCGACCAAAGGGGCACCAGGCACCTCTTGGAACGACCCGAAGACGCCAGGACTCCGGCTGCGCTTCCTCGAAACCAAAGCCGTCTGGTATCTCTATTTCCGAACTAAGGCGGGACGGCAGCGGAACATGAAGCTGGCGGACGAAAGCGTCCTCACGCTGACCGCTGCCCGCGATCGAGCCCGCGCCTTATTGGAGGCGGTCGCCCGAGGCGAAGACCCGGCGCAGGACATGGCTGACCTCGCGACCCGCGCCACCCTGCAAGACCTGCGCAACCGCCATATCGAGGAGCACGCAGGGCTCAAGAACAAGGCGAAATGGAAGAAGGACCAAGAGGCGCTTTGGGACAAGCATGTCCTCCCCTTCCTAAAGCCGGCCCTTGCGGTCGAGGACGTGACCGAGAACCAGATTGGCCAGCTGCATCACAAGATGCGCCGCACGCCGTTTCAGGCGAACCGCTGCATGGCGATGCTGCACAAGGCGTTCAACCTGGCGGAAAAGTGGGGCATGCGACCGCGCGGAACGAACCCCGTTACGGTCGAGCGCTACCCCGAGAAGAAGCGGAAGCGGAAACCTCACGCCGAGGAGGCCATTCGCCTTCTCAGTGCCCTCGACGGCATGCGGGCGACTGATCCTCACTTCGTGGGCTTGGTCGAACTGCTATGCCTGACAGGAGCCCGCCTCGACGAGGTGAAGTCGGCACGGTGGGATTGGGTGAAGCCGGACGGATTGCATCTGCCAGACTCGAAGACCGGCGAGAAGGTCATTGCCCTGTCGTCCCATGCCCGCGATGTGCTGGCCGCCATCCCGAAGAAAGAGAACAACCCTTACATCATCTGCGGCCGACGCCACGGGCGCCCGCTTGTGAACGTCTCGAAGCCGTGGGCGAGGCTCATGAAGGCCGCTAGCATCGAAGAGAACTTGCGTCGGCACGACCTGCGGCGATTCTTCGCCAGTGCGGGGCTGTCGAGCGGTTTGGGGCTGAGCCAGGTTGGAGACCTTCTCGGGCACATGGAGCCGGCGACGACCAAGCGCTACGCCTTCCTCCTCACTGACGCGGCCCAAGAGCTTGCAGAGCAAGCGTCGCAAGGGGTCCGCAATATCATGACGGGAGGCGGTAAGGTGACCCACCTACGCGTGGCAGGGGCAGGCAGTTGACGGGACTCAGTTCCCGTCGACGCCTTCGATGATGACGTAGAAGCAATCCGGGTTGCCCTTCGGCCGAACGCATGCGGCGCCCGAGAACATCGCGACATCGTCCAGAAAGACGGTCTGCCCCTTGTCGAAAGTCGTGCATTCCCCAGTCACCACCCTGGGCGTGAGGAAGGCAATGAACGCGTCTTTGTCCCCTTGACGCATGAGTCGGTAGACCTTGGACATGTCGTCCTTGTCCTTGCAGCCGATGACGTCATCCTTGATCGTGGCGGCGCCTGCGGGTGCTGCCAGTGCGAGTGTCGCCAGGGTGGCGAGTAGAAGTCGATGCATGATCTCTCTCAACGTGAGCCCGATTTCAGGTACAGTCTCACGTTGTGCCGGTCAGAGCCATGGGGAATAGGTATCGCCTATGCGCTTTGCACATATAGGTGGATGCATCGCGCGTCATGGTTGACCGCCCCCTAACCCCTTTCATACTGGATGAAAACAGGGGCCAGCCATGTCGGAAGCGCGACGCGAACTCACCATGCTCATGGAGGAAACGAAGACGACGCAACGTCGTTTGGCCGACCTCTTGGGCGTGTCCTATACCACCGTCAATCGTTGGTTTTGCGTCGCCACTCGGAGCGATGCCCTCGACCCGCCCTTCTACGCCGTCAACTTCATGCGGGCTTACATCCAACTCAACCCGCGTGCCCGCGACGGCTTGCCGGTCGGATAAGAAAAGGGCGGCAGGGTAGACGCGGCATCGCCTCCCCCACCGCCCGGCCGCCGCGAACGGCGGACTCTATTCCATCAGCGCCGTCCTTCGAGCCCGGCAGTGAGCGCGGACGGGAACTGGCTTGGAGCCGCCGCAGGTCGGCGCCGATTGCGGCGCCAGATAGGATAGCCCGCCGGCTGTCGGCGTTCCGGGGATGATTTCGAAATCCCGCTCCTGAACCTGACGCGAGAGAGGATTGATGAAGCGCTGCCACGGATTGCATTCATAGAGAAGCGTCGCGCGGTAGCGGGCCGGGCCAGGGGCCGCCGCCAAGGGAATGGGGACCGTGATGGTGAACTCGTCGGGGCCTTGGTGGATGTAACGCGTATCGCTCTCCACCGTGTAAATCTGCCCCTTCTGGTCGACGACGAAACGATGTCCCGTAAGCTGGCAGGAACGCGCCCAGGTGACGCGGTAGCGGATGGAAAAGTCCTCGCCCTGCCGCACCACAGGGGTCGAGATTTCCGCCTCGCTTTCTACGACCGGCTTGGTGTCGAACCACGCCCAATAGATCGAGATGCCGAAGACAGGGGCGATGAGCAGGTAGCCGAACCAGTCGAGAAAATGCCTGGGCTTGAAGAACGACAGGAGGCGAGTCGTCTTGCTCATGGCTTTGCTCCGAAGTGCGCGATGGCTGCGGCGATGACGCCGATGGCTGCGATGGCTGCGGAAACCTTGATGATGAAGTCGCGGACCATGCCGATGGTCTCAAAGACCCGAAGAGCGACCATCAGCTTTTTCCCGTTGCGAATCAGGTCGCGGAATGAGTCGATCGCTTCGTCCTCGCCCAGGATTTTCGCCGCGTCGTTGAGCGCCTGCTTTTGATCCGGGTCCAGCTTCGACCAGAGATAGAAGAAGTGGACGTCCTCTTCCTTCATCGTGATCGTCCGCGTGGCCGGCGCGCGGGGTTCATCGTCGATCATGTTTTCCCCGCGCTATTCCCGGCAGTGCTGCGACCCGCTCGCTTAGGAGTTGGCGGGCGCCTTGTAGGCTGAATACGCGGCCCAGGCGCCGGCCATGAGGACCGTGACGACGAGCGTTCCAGCGAGGATCACGGCGGGCTCGAATACCCATGCCGGAAACCATCCAGTCCGCTCGGCGATAAGTGCGATGGCGCCAGGGATCGAAGCGCCTTTCGCGGCACCCTTGGCGGCACCCACAGCCTTGCTGACGCTCGCGAGGACGGCAGGAAGGTCCGCCTTGACGGCAACCGTGGTGAGCGCCGGGCCGCCGTTGTGGCCAATGGCGGCGATGGGCGCCGGGGCATCGACCGGCTCGTCCCGATCCGAGAGAGCGCGCAGCGTGCGCGGGCCGGCGAAGCCGTCGTCCTTGAGGCCCACCGAGCGCTGGAACTCCATGACCGCCGCCTCCGTACCCGGCCCGAAGATGCCGTCCGGCACGCCGTCGCCGTAGAAGCCAGCGGACTTGAGGTCGCGTTGCAGCTGCTCGACCGCCTCGCCCTTCGGCGAACCGGGCGGGCTGAGTTGGAATGCGGCAATTCCGTTCGGCGTGTTACGCCGCCTTGATCGCAGCGAGAATGTCGGCCTTCGACTTCGAAGGATCGATGGTGATGCCCCTGGCCTTGGCATAGTCGACCAGTTCGGCCTTGGTCATCTCGTCGAGGTCGGGCTCGGGCGAAGCGTCGGAAAGATCATTGTCGCCGGCCTCGCCAGCGTCAGCCGAGTCGCCCTCGGCGGCGAAGCGGACTTCGGCGTCGGACTGACCTTCGGTCTCGCCGTGGATTTCGGCCGTGGCGGTCGCGGTGATGGGATTGACGCCAGACAGGCCGACGATGCCAGCACCACCCGAGGAAGCGAGCGGACGATCGCCGAAAGCGCCTGCCCGTTCGAGCCGGCCGTAGACGACTTCGGAAGTGCCTTCGGGAACGGCACCTTTCGCGAACTGCTTGGCAGCGCCACTGTCGTCGGCGACGGTCACGGGGCGCTGAATTTCACGTTCGGACATGGATGCCTCGGGGCAAGCGTTGACACGTTTGCGCCAACATATGCCCGAAGTTTGCAAATCGTCAAGCTACTCGACGCGCCAGATGCGATAGCCGTTGACCGGCTTGCCCTCGTCGTCGGTCTCGCTACGGGCTTCGTAGGTGAACTTGCGATCAAGCTTTGCCCCATGTTGCAGGCACCCGGCAGCTGCCGTGTTGCGGTTCCGAACGAAGAAGCTTTCGCCCACTTCGAGAGAGGACCAAGGCAGATTGGGCGAGCGACGCTTGCGCTCTCCGATAGGTGCAGGGATGTCGTTTCGTATTTTAACCATTTGCGCATTCCAAATTGCGTCTAGCAATTAAAACTGGCCTTCCATGGCTGGAATGTCAACATACACCTTGTGGCGCAAGGGTTTGCGGCTTCGCCGCGAGGGCCGCATACACGCTCCTAGAACTTTCATAGCCCTAACCCACTGTTTTTATTATATTCTATTTTTCTAACAAGAATAGATAGATAGATAGAGGCTTATAATGCGCGCTTGTCTGCGCATGCTGGCATGGGCGCGCATGCATGCATGTTAAGCTATCTACTTTTCGGAGCCCAAACCGCTAGAATTCTAGAACACAATGGAAACAGGGGGTTGGATGTATGAAAACCTGTATGGAACCCTGTATGCGGGCCATATGTATGCGAATTCGAGCCCGATCCGCGTGCCGCTGCATCACGCGCGGGCGGAATGGCCGTTTGCAAAACGTCAAAATCTGGTAGTGCGCATATTGCACTAGTGCGCTCAATGCACTATCTTGTTGGTATCGAAAGGGACACCGATGCCAACCATCACCACCATCGGCAACATCAAAATCGTGGTCTTCGCGGACGATCATAACCCGCCGCACTTCCACATTCTGACGCCAAACGGGAATGCACTGGTCTCCATCGCCACCCTTTCCGTCATTCGCGGTAGCATCGACCGCAAAGACCTCCGCGCCGCGCTCGATTGGGCCGGTTCGAACCAAGCCCTTCTTCAAGCTGCATGGGAGCATTACAATGGCTGAGGACCGCATCACGGTGGGGCGCCCCATCCCCAGCATTATCCAAGCGTCTTTTCCGGTCGACCATCCCTATGGCGACCGCGTCGTCTTCATCATGTGGGACCGCGATGGCAAGATCGAGAGCGAGTGCATCGACCTGGCGCCGGCCATCTGGAACCACCGTCACTTTCTGCCACTCCGAAAGGATGACACGCTCTTCTGTCAGGGCTTAGTTGCCCATTACGGTGGCGCGCTCGCCTGGCCCGGTGACATCGAGCTTTCGGCCGAATGGATTGATCGCCTCCCGCGCACGATCATGGACAACGCGGAATTTCGCGCGGCCATGGACAAGTTGGGCATGACACTCGACGGCATGGCCGAGACGTTGGGAATCGGCCGGCGCACCATCGCGCATCTCCGCAAGGACATGCCCATTCCCCATGCTGTCGCGCTTGCGACCCGCTTTCTTGTCCAGAACGCAGAGCAAGCCTGACATGCTGACCGCCGCCATCATGGAAAGCCTGACCTTCTCGGCCTCGTTCGGGGAGGTCGACCTTGAGCCGACGTTCTCGCCGATGCTGGCTCGGCCGGTTTCGATGGATGCGGTGAGCTTTCCGGTCCTCGCCTCGCCCAAGCTCGACGGCATCCGCTGCGTGATCCGTGAGGGCCGTGCGCAGACCCGCGAGAACAACGACATTCCGAACGCCTTCATTCGGGCTGCGCTGGTCGGTCTACCTGACGGGCTCGATGGTGAGATCATCACCTACACAGCCGGCCAAGCGGACTGCCTTGAGGACATCCAGTCCAAGGTTTCGAGCGAGGACGGCCAGCCCGAATTCGTGTTCCATGTGTTCGATGACTTCGCCGAGCCGAGCACGCGCGCAGACGAGCGGCATGCGGGAATCGCCAAGCGGGTCGCTGGCCGTTCATGCGTCGCGGTGGTGCCATCGGCCCTGGTGGAAGACCTCGCAACTCTCGAAGCGTTCGAGGCAAAGAGCGTGGATCAAGACGGCTTCGAAGGCATCATGATCCGTAAGCCGGACGGCGCCTACAAGTTCGGCCGCTCGACCGTCCGCCAAGGGCTCCTGCTCAAGGTGAAGCGGTTTCAGGACGACGAGGCGGAAATCGTCGCGGTCGTGCAGGAGAACGACGCCGCGCGCGTCGGCGCCTTCATCGTCGTGTGGAAGGGCGTCCGGTTCAAGCTCGCGGCCGGCGGCTCCCTCGACAGTCGCGCTCGCGCCTGGAAGAACCGCGCTTCGCTGCCTGGCCAGCGGGTGACGTTCCGCTATCGCGGCCTCACGACCAATGGCACCCCTCGCAACGCTTCGTTCGTCTGCATCCGGTCGGACCTTTTTTGATCCGCGCATAGTTTGCATATTGCAAACGTGGTTTGCGTGGCGCATAGTTTCGCCATTCGCGGCTTGAACGGGTGAGCTTCAATGTTCTGCCGCGTCTGCAACGATTGCAAAACGTCAACAGGATTGATCCCATGAGTTTCCGAAGCATGATGATGGCCGCTCTCGGCGCCGGCATGTCGAAGGTCGAAGCCTTCCGGCATATTCCGGCCTACCTGCGCGGGTTCGGCCCCAAGTCGCTCCGCGTCCGCGACCGCAGCAAGTATCGGCTCCCGCATTCCAGCAAGCGCGAGGCCGCGCGGCACGCTCGCCGCCAGGATCTCGAAATTCATCGTCACGGCGCTCCGCTCGCGCGGGCATTCGTTCCCGCTCCGGCCGGCCCTGGCATGACGCCGCGCGTGACCCGGCAGCAGCGTCGCCGAGCGTGGCTCCTGCGCCGCAAGGCAATGGGATACCCGCGAAATCGGCCTCTCTCGCTTGCCTGACGGTTGACCGGCCGGCGCTTCCGGCGCCGTCCCATCAACCGCCAGAGGAGGCAGAATATGGCAGACCAGCAAACGAACCCGCTCGATCTCAAGTGGAAGTGGTGGCATGGCGACCGCTCCAACGAGGAAGCGAGCGCTATAGGACCGTATTCAACCCGCGAGAGCGCCATAGCGAACGCAAAGGGGTACGGGCATCAAAAGCCCTACGTCTTCGAAGCGACGACGACGCTTATCCTCTCGGATTTCATCGACGCCGAAACCCTTCTGAACGACATTGAAGAGAGACGGCTGAATGACGGCGAACTTGCAGAGGATGACGATGGCCCTTGGTTTGAGGCCACGAAGGAACAGGCTGAGGACTTGAAGAAGCGCCTCAAGGCGGCGGCCGACGAATGGCAACTCGCCCACGACCTGCATTTCAGAGGCTACACTTTCATCGACTACCGGAATGAATCCGATGTCCCGGCGGACGACGCCTAATGCGGACGCTCCTCCGCATCCCTGCCACCCGCTGGACCCGCGCCATCACGATCGGCGCCCGCCGGCATGACCGAGATGGCCGGTTCAACCCGAACGCCACGGTCATCATCGGCGACCTCGGGCTCATCGCGGCCATCTCGTTCATCTTCACCCGCCACCCGCTCGACGGTGCGCGCTTCCACTTCAACCGCTTCGACTAAGGACGCTGCACATGGCGATCAAACGCGACCGCATCATTGACGTTTTGCAAATGCGCCGCCGGGCTCTTGAGGCTTCGGCAATTGCCATGTGCGCCGCCTTCTTCATCATCTGCGCCGGGGCGGGTCTCGACCGTTCCCGGCACGCGGACCTCGCCGACCAGGAGAAGAATGCCGGCGGCTTCTACCGCTCGGCGCATTTGGAGGCGGGGCGTTGATCGAGTCGGAGCGGCACGTCCGCAAATATCTCCGCTGGATCGCGGACAATCACATCGTCGAAGCCGGTTGGCGCCGCGACGGACGGCCTGCCTTTGGTCATCCCGAAGACTGGAACCAGCATCGCCTTGCCAGTCGCGATAGCTCAATCACCGTGCCTGCTGACGTTCACAGCGCAGCAATGCAGTTCGTCGCTGTAGGCCCGTTGGATGGCAGCATGTTCGTCCTCAATACTGCCGGCGAGGCATTTTTAAGGGGAGCCGAGACATGATCACACCCGCCCACCTCATGGGCTTCGCCGACCACGCCGCCAAGGCGTCGAAGGATCAAACTAAGGTGGGCGCGGTCCTCGTTCGCGACCGGCGCGTCCTTCTCACCGCATTCAACGGGCCGCCGGCTGGCGTGCGCGACCTGCCCGAGCGGTTCGAGCGCCCGATCAAGTATCTTTTCGCCTCCCATGCCGAGGCCAACCTTATTGCCTTCGCTGCCCGGTCGGGGATCACGACCGAGGGCGCCGAGGTCTACACGACCCATTTCCCCTGCGCGTCCTGCGCCCGGTCTCTCATTCAAGCCGGGATCAAAAACGTCACGTTCGGCGCGGGGGCGTTCATGGCGCTCGACGCCGAGCGGCCGAGCGTCCTGGCCATGTTCGACGAGGCCGGGGTTCACGTTTTCGCCCTTGATGAACCCTAGCGCGCGACTTTAGCGTTTGCAAAATACAAACCCTGCGAGGTGAAGCATATGGCTTTTGACATTCACTCCCCGAGCGTGCGGGTCACGCGCCGCGAGATTTTCGCCCATCCCGCGTTCTCGGCCGTTGTCGTCGCCGCAGCCGGCTTTCTGGTCGCCTTCGCGGTCGTCGTCTGGAAGCTCGTCGAGGTGTTCGCATGAGCGCTCCCTTGGAACGCGGCACGCCCGTCGCGATCGAGCACGACGGATTCCGCGGTGTCGTGATCGGCCACTATGAACGCCTCGACGGCAAGCGCGGCGTCGTCCTTCAACAGGATGGAACGAAGGTCGTTCACGTCTACGGCGAGAAGTGGGTGCGGCCGGCGGACGACCTCGAGTCCTGCCTCGCCTGCAACGAGCCGATGAAGGCCGGCGACAAATACCTATGGGACGTGAGCGGCGACCCCATCCATGCCGGCTGCGCCGGGCCGGAGCGCGAATCCTATACGAAGGGCGACGGCGAGCCGCTTGGGCCGGATGATCCCATTCCGACGCCGTTGACGTGGCAGGATGCCCCCAACCCCTCACCGGCCGCAAAGAGCGGGGAGGCCCGAGCCGGCATCTACACCGCCAGCAAGACCAAACACGCACCCGTTTGGCAGGACTATCGGGCACGCGGCTGGCCGATCAATTCCACATGGATTGACGAGGCCGGCCCCGGCGAAAGCGCTGACCTGTCGGACCTTTGGGACCGCTGCATTCGTGAGGCGTCCACCGCCTCTGTGCTCGTCGTCTATCGCGAGGCAGATGACGTTCTCAAGGGAGGTTGGGCCGAGGTCGGCGCGGCCTTAGCCTGTGGCGTGCCCATCTATGCGGTGGGTATCGAGGGCTTCACGATCGCCAAGGATCGGCGCATCGAGCACTTCGAGACGCTGGATGATGCCATGGATGCAGCGGCGCGTCTCGCGGCCTTCTCTGCTCGCTTCCAGGCGGTCTGCGACACGCCGGAATACCGCGCACTTGAGGCGATGTGTTCACCCGCCCTCGCCACCCCTTCACCCCAGCCGGCAGATGCCTTGCGGGAGGCGCTGGAAACCTACTATGCCCGGCAGATCGAATGGTCTCGGGCGACGTTCGGCCCCGCCCTGCGCACGGGTGGCGTCATCGATCATATCCGCAAGGAACTGCGCGAGATTGAGGCGCAGCCTCACGACCTGTCCGAATGGGTGGACGTTATCATTCTGGCGATGGACGGCTACTGGCGCCATGGCGGCACGGCGGAAAGCCTCATGCCCTCGCTGCTCGCCAAGCAAGCCAAGAACATGGCCCGCAATTGGCCCGACTGGCGCACCATGAGCGAAGATAGCGCAATCGAGCATGATCGATCGGGCGAGCCCGCCGCCCTCACCGAGCCAGCCCCGGCCGGGGAGGCAGTGGAGCCGGAAGGCGCCGAGCGTCGAACTATGGAATTCCTTGTTGCCCGCTTTGGTGGCCATGGAGTGACGATCGTTCGAGATGGAGAGCGGTTGATCGGTTACAGCCTCGGTCGGCGCGGAACCATTGCCATGCGCGACCTTCTTGCCGCCGTCCCCTTCGCTTCTAAGGAGTATGGCGCCGAATGAGCGCCATTCTCTCCCCCCCTCCCGTCGCCAAGCGACCCGCAATGCGCGACATCGCGCGCATCGTCGGCAACCGGCTCGAAGTCTCGATGGCCGAGATGAGGGGCGCCAGCCGCGCCCGTCGCATCACCCTGGCCCGCCAGATTGGGCAGTATCTCTGCCGCTCCCTGACCGAACAGTCCTTACCGCAAATAGGCATGATCTTCGGCGACCGGGATCATACGACGGTACTGCACGGTGTGCGCTCGGTCGAGGCGCGCATTCTTGTCGATCCGGTGTTCGGCGAGTTGGTCGATTCCATCCGCCAGGCCATCCTTGCGACGGTCGAGGATGGCGACACACCACCATTCGACAGGGCCAAGGCGCTCGCCCAGCGCATTGCCGACGAGGGCGTCGCGAACGCCTCCTATTCGGACATGTTGAACCTGGCGTCCATGTTCCTCAAGCACGCCGCGCCGGAGCCGTCCGACGCCCCGAAAGCGGTCGAGGTCGTCCCCGTGGCGCCGCCGGCCCCCCCGAGTCCAGTTCTCGATCTGGTTCGGCCCGTCATCGCCGCGCATGAGCGCTTGCAGTCCGACCTCTATACGAGCGCAGAAGCTGCCGCGCGAGACAACGTCATCTCGGCTGTCGGCCGTCTCGCGAAGGCGCTGCCGTAAGCGAAGGAATCACCTTGGGGTTGAAAGGTTACCTTGCTAGGTTGGGACCAATCTGGCGAGGGGACAATCGTGGGAGCTGACTTCTGGACGATTTTGGGAGCGGTCGGGTCAGCAGTCGGAGGATTCGCGACCATCGCAGCAGCCGGTCTTGCCGGGCGTATTGCCTGGCTGACTGCGTATGGTGCCAGACCTTGGATAAGCGCTTTTATGTTCGGACGAGAGGCGTTGAACCCAGAAAAAACGATCAATGCACAAACGCTCGGCTTGACCATCACCAATAGACAAAAAGTGCCCGTCCGGATTTATCGAATAGACGTCTGCGTTCCCGGCGAAGTTTTCACAGGCGAAATTAGAGACCCTAAGCTCCGTTTGAATGGCGAAAATTTCGGATCATTCTTAGTGATAGCCAGCCAAGCCAAAGGCGATGTCATGCAGCTTCGGATCAAGCAAGAAATAGCGCCCGGACTTTCATACGGCTTTGAATTTCACGCACTGGTCGAGGGTCGAGGCGCGGGCGTCGGAAGCGCTCGCTACATGGCGTTCATGCAAAGAGACGAGCCACATGTCGCGTCATTTTGGATAGAGCGTGTTTTCGATTTCAAAGGTCTCGACAACGGATTTCGCCGAAAGCCGCCAAGGTCGCTGCGCTGGACCATCGCCAAAATGCGCGATTGGCTGTCGCATTCCCATCGCTGGAAATGAAAATCATGACGACGTAGCTCAGCAACAATCATTCGCACCCGAACGGTTTTTTCCAATTCAAAACGTCAGAAGCCTGAACATGCGATCTCAGTTCCACAGTCGATTCCCCCTCAGCGAAGCTCAAATCAACGATATGTGGGCCAATGCGCTGATCGTGCTGGATACAAACGTACTTGGCAGAATGTATCGATATAAAGCGAAATCAGCTGATGAATTTTTAGGTTTATTAGAGAATATCATAGATAGAGTTTGGATACCGTATCAAGTTGCTTGGGAATACATGAACGTAAAAGATACGAAGATAGAAGAAAACAATAAACTTTACGAAAAGATTGTTGTAAACATGCGCAAAAACCTTACTGAGGCCGAGCGCGAGGTTAACAGCATCCGCGATATTGGAATTCACCCGCACATTGACATTGAGTCTCAAATATCTGCGGTTATTTCCTCTGCATCTACGGCGTTAAGAGCAGTCGAAGAGAATTACAACGCGGCTTCTACCAAGGATTATTTCATAAGCATACATGAACGCATTGGAAACATCTTTGAAGGGCGGACTGGCGCAGCACCATCTACCGAACAGCTTCAAATTTGGATCAGTAACGGAAATGCTAGATTCGACGGCAATATTCCGCCAGGTTTAAGAGATGTTGAAACCAAACGCAAGAAAGGTCGGCCGGAGAGAGAGGTATTTGGCGACTATCTCATTTGGGAAGAAATACTGTTAAAATCCGAAGCAGATTTTCGGGATGTCATATTTGTAACCGAGGATGCGAAAGACGACTGGTGGCTTAAAGAGGGTGGAGAAACAGTTGGTCCTTTACCTCTCTTACGTGAGGAAATGATGAACCGAACTCAACGGAACGTACATTTCTACCGAGCAAGTCGATTCCTTAAGCTGGCGAAAGAAAAATTTGCCGCAACTGTTTCTGAGGATACAATTGCCGATATCGCACGTGACTACGCTAGGGATGAGCAGCAGGTGCATTTGTCTTTTTTCGAAGAAGCAGAAAAATTGTTGCGTCGACACGGCGCAACCGTGCCGACCCTAAATTACCTAGGGAAAACTGTTTTTTACTTTACTTTGAGATCAAAACTTCAAGAGGTGTATGACTCAAAGATTAAACAACGAGATGAGCTTATTGAATTTATGCGGAATAATAGTCGTGCCATCGAGCAATTCGCTCATGAGTTTGAAGAACCCCTGCCGCACGGTATGAATCATGACCAAGGTCATCTTGATATAATACAAGCTGGAGCAAACGCACAGGAAGCAATAAACTTTCTAACTCATGATATTGAAGAGATTTCGAGACTTGCGTCTCGGCCATTTTTCTAAAACGGCTGATCTTTATTTCAAACATGGCCTCGAAAAAGCAAAAGCCCGGCGATTGTCCGGGCTTTCGATTGCGTATGAATAGTTGGATTTAGCTTACTGCTCCGACCGCCTTCATCCAGTTATTCAGGGATGTGTAGAGGCAAGCGGCTTCCGCCGTCGTTAGGTCCTCTCCAGCGTGCGAAGCACCTACTCGGCCGTCAGCATAGACGTTATTGCCGCGCAGGATTTCGAGACCAGAGGGCATGGAAGTGGAAGCCGTAGGGTTAGTCGCGGCCGATGCGCCATCGGCATAGATATTACTCGCCGATGCGCCGCTTCGATTGACGATGCCATGACGGCTGGTTGCCGCAGGAAGCCCCGAGGCACTGAAACCACCGGTCGTCTGATTAATGCGCCCGCCGACGCTTGTTGCTCCGACGCTAATGTTCGAGCGATTGTTCGAAGCGCCAAGATCGATATTCCCGGCACTGAACTCAAGCATGTAGACGCCGATATGGGCGTTATTGGTCTGGTATCTCGCACCCGTTGCAGCGCTCGGGTTGAAATTCGAAGCGCCAAACTTCGTCGATCCGTCGCCCTTGTAGCCGCGATCTTTGAGGAACCCCGGATATGTGGCGGTGCTCGTCGAGGTGATCGTGTAGGCGGTGGAAACGAGATTTAGGCGGGCTGCCTCCTCTGAGTGCGCGCCATGGATATACAGGTAGTCGAGTTTCGGAAGGAGCGTGCTAACCTTTTTCAAATCGGTATAGAGCTTGTCATAGAGACCGCGCCGCTTGTCGCTTGGCGAGGCGGTAAGGCGCCCGACAAACCCGGCGGCCTCCGTGTTCGTGAAGGTGTAGGACGGCAAGAATGTCGCCACGATAGGACGGAGTCCGCCGACGTCGATTTCCTTCGCAAGGGGCGTGTTGAAGTGGGTTTCGTCGGCCGAATTGGTCGCGCGCACCACTGCACCAACGGGATGCGCGAGCGATGTGGCTTCACCGCCGAACGTGACGGTATAAGGTCCGGTGCCCGCAACGCTGATAACGCGGAAGGCGCCGGTTTTCGTACCAATAGGCTCGACATTCGTCGTGCCAGGCTCGATCACGAAGCACTCGTCGATATCCGGCTTCTGATCCATGACAAAAGTCGTGGTTCCGGCCGTGTGTGCGGTGGTCAGCGCGGCGGTGAAAGTGCGAAGCTTCCACTTGCTCGGCCCAGATGCGCTATCAGAACAGAACGTCGCAACATCCAAGAGGATGTCAGCACCATTCGCCTTGCCGATGCGAGCGCGGATCGCATCATTCACACGATCTTTAACGCCCCCAAGTTCGAAGCCAAGCCCGCCGACACCTGAGGTCGCGAAGGGGGTCTGATGCTCCAAGTCGGTAGCGCGCCAGTTGCTCAGGATATTGTCGCCGCTAGCGTTTTTCGTTCCAGATGAGATACGCGGCGGAATAGTGCCCTGAATAACGGCGGTGTGCCCATCGGCTTTTCGCTCGGCGTAGAAATCCGCAAAATCGGCCAAGATCGGGGCCTCGTCCCGCCCGCCGTTGACGTCGTTATTCCCCAAGCCGCAATAGGTGAAAGTGCAGAACTTCGAATAGGCGCGCGACATATAATGGTTGCTGGCCCAATGACCGATCTGACGGCCTCCGAGCGAATGGCTGAAATAGGGGATACCCTGCGCGAAGAGTGAGCGCTTCGCGTAGTTGCCGCCATCCCGGCCGTCGCCGCCGCCATCCGACAACCGATCAGTGATTGAATCGCCAGCAATGAAGCATGAAGGAGCCTGCGTCTTCCCATCGACCGGCAGGCCAACCACCATGACGAAGCTTGGCATGTAGAGAGAGGCGCCACCGCTCGGCTGACCGATGACGCCCTGCTGTTTTGCCAAGGTTTCAGGGTCCGTCGTCACCACTGCGGAGTCGTAAAGGAACGACTGGCCGATGGTCTGGCCCGGGCTATAGACCGTAGGCGAAAGGCCGTTGATCCTACCGACCGTCGTCACTTGGGGCTCGTCCGAGTCCTCGAATTCCTTTAGGCCGAACATAGCCGGAGTGATTTCGTCGATGAATTCGAGATCACGGGCGGCCGGTATTGTGAACGACTTTTGCCCTCCGTAGGTGCCCACGACAACAGGGATCGGCGCTCCGGGAATCTCCACCGCAACGGCCAGGATTTCGAGAGGGGGGCCGGATTGCTCTTCGCGGCTCGTGATAGTGTCTAGGCGCATGGTCGAATAGGCGATGCGTAGCGATTTTTGAGAACAACGACCCAGCTTAGCGGGCTTCTTCGTTATGAAGCGATCACGAGTACCCAGAGAGTTGGGACCGCCGTAGGTGTAGGAGGCGTTATTGACCTGTCCGGCCATGCTGCAAACGCGATAGCCGGCGGCCAAAACTGCCGGCCAGTTGCCTTTGACGATGCCGTTGACCTTGGCCGTGCTGACATTGCCACTGTTGGTCGCGTTGGGATGGGTTTCCGTGATCGTGATATCGATCACGTCAGCCGATCCGATCGTTCCGATCGACGATCGGCAGACATAGGCGTTCGTGCCGTCGTCGATTAGCCGAAGCTTGTTATCTGTCGACGTGAGCGCGAGCGTCGAACCAACGGTTCGGCGTGCTACGCGGAAAAGGCGACCGCCGTCCGTCTCGTCGGTATAGACGTTGAAGCTTCGATCAGATGCCGTTTGGAATAAGTTGTTGAGACTGACCGTTGGATCGGTCACAGAGATCGACAGGCCGGTAAGTGATGCCTGCCCACTCTCATCTCGTACCGTGATTCCGATATTGGTCGTCGTTCCCGCAGAAGTCGGTGTACCTGTAATGGCACCCGTAGCAGACGAGAACGATAGGCCGGCAGGCATGGAGCCCGTTAGAGTATAAGACTTAACGCCTGACCCACCCGAAACAACGGGAATGAAGTTGAATGCCTGGCCAAGCAGAGCCCCCGAAGGGATGCCGGAAATGACGAGTGCGGCGATGCCGGCAACAGTCGGCTGCGCCCCAACCGAGTTGAGACGCATTCTCGTCAGATTAAGACCCGAAAAACCCTGCCCGTTCTGCATCACGCGGCCGTCCAGGCAACCTTGTCGCCGGGCTCGACGAAGAAATGCTCCGTCGTGTTCGCCGGCAGGAAACGGCGCGGGTCGGCCGCAGCGTTCGGAGTGGCGCCGAACGCCACCCACGCGTCAACACCGCATCGGACGCTCGCGAGGGGCGTACCCTTGCCGATCGAGCGAGCCGGAGCCGTCACGGCCGAGGTGCCTGCCGCCGCAATAGTCTGCGATGCAGCCGTCGAGTTAACGAGGACCGGCATGCTTTCGCCGCCAGGCCCGGAGGCTCCGGCGTATCCGAAAGCGATATGAAGGCCAGAAAGCGCCATGGTGAACCCCGTGGTGGCAGCATTTGCGTCCAACTCTCATACAGGGGTCCCCTTCGCCTGCCATTGGCGTTTGTTTGGCTCACTTAAGCGCGGTCATCACCCAAAATGATCCTGGACCAGTCCTTGCGATATGTAGAATTTTCAATAGCAATAAGTGTTATGACGTAAATGGAGATGTCCGCATGGCCACCTACGAAAACATGAACGTCGGCATTGACAACATTCCACCAGAAATGAAGGCGGTTGTCCCTTATTCCGTGACGACCAGTGAGTTTGAAACCCGCCTACGCGAAGGTGGGACGATGGAACTGTCGGGAAGCGTCTGGAAGATCGGAGATGGCCCAGATTTCGAAGCAAATAGCGCCTCTTTCATCGCATTGGACACCCTCACGCTCACGAACTCACAGATAGTAACATATGGGAATACGCTAACAATATTTGTAAATCGCCTCGTGTGCAACAACTCGGAATTGATAAGCTTTCCGGACGACGTCGTAGAAGCTTGGAGAGGCGCAGATGGTAATTATACCGGAGCGCGCGGAATGCCTGGGAGTCCGGGGGATTCCGGCGGCGCTGTATCGATACATGTTCTCCAAGAAATCGAAGGTACCTTAAACGTAAACCTTCGAGGCCAAAATGGCGGGACAGGCGGAGACGGTCAGAAGGGCGATAAGGGCGCAACCGGACCACGTGGTCAAAATGCTGTATCGATCTGGACCGAATGTAAGAGATCAGGTCAGGACGGTGGAGTCGGCGCAGTAGGTTTGCCCGGCGGAAACGCGGGAGATGGCGGTTCAGGCGGCCAAGGCGGAGTTTTCTACCTGTTCCGGGTGAATGAAAAAATCAGCAGCGCTTCGTATTCATTCTCCGCAAGCGGTGGCCGAGGAGGTCGGCCAGGCCATCCGGGGATTGGAGGGGATGGCGGAGACGGAGGAGAAGGCGGTCACGGTGATGGTTGGTGCGGGGGCGGCAATCGTGGTTCACAAGGACCGCAAGGACCTACTGGCGCAGAGGGTAACCCTGGCGCGGACGCTGGTGACGGCACCGTCATAGCCAAGTCGATCCCGCTCGAAGTCTCCATCAGAATCGCAGCGTCGGGAGGCGTTCTCACACGCGAATCCGCAGATACGTTCTGAGGCTATGTGATGAGCGTGAACTCGGTGGTGGAATTCGAGAGCCTTCAAAGAAGCTCTGATGGAAATGTGATCGGGTCAGTCTTCCTCAAAATTTACGGAAAACTGGCGGGAATTGAGTTCGAGAAACGTCTTGAAGAAAGAACCTTTAGTTTTCCAAGCGGTGGAAGCCAAGAGGTTTACAAAACCAAGTTCACCTACCGGTCCTTGGAGTTCGAGGTTCACGCGCGTGTCCACGAAGAAAGCCAGGGCCAGTGCTGTGTCCAAGGTCATCTTCACATCAAGCCCATAGTTGGTGGAGGTGTCGGAGTAGAGCTAGCTCCGAACTGTCACCCTATTCCCGATATGGCAACTGGTTGACCCTCCATCCGCACCGCCACCACTAGCGCGAAAGACTGGCGTTCTGAGAGTATGAACTAATCGTCCTTAGTTCTCCTTCCAGACGGGCCGCCGGATAATGTCGACGCGGACAAGGCGCCTGACCCGGATCGTCATGCGCTCGGTCGCCGTGGGCTCGACGGCCTGCACTTCCGTCGCGTCGCGGTGAGAGCAATCCTCGCACATCAGGCGGCCGATGAGGCTGTCGACCTCGACATTGCCGAGGAGGATTTGCATGTCGCCAGGCTCGTAATAGCGGGTGCGCCGGCAGTAGTTGCAGCGGACTCGAACCAGCCGACGCAGGTCATGCACCTCGCTCAGTTTCAACCCGATTTCCCCACGACGCGGCATGGAACGGATAGAGAACGGATGATGCGGTTTGACAAGTCCTGATACGGAAAAGGCCCGCCGGGTCAGGGCGGGCCTTGTGGATAGTCGCGGCTCGATGCCGCCTGTCAGGCGGCCTGACAGGCGCCCGGCCGGACCTTGCGCACCTTCTCGGCCGAGTCCTTGGTCGTCAGGAAGAGGCCATCCTTGCCGGTGACTTCGGCAGTGATGGGGGTTGTGGAGCGGCCGGGCTTGAACGAGACTTTGTCGCCGATATTGAACGAGGGGGCGGGCGTCGAACTCATGATGTCCTGCGAGATTGGTTGCTCTGTATCAACATGCATGATGCATAGTTTGCGAAACGTCAACGCCTCATGCGTCGTTTTCCGCAGGGTCTCGGTCGCCGACCAGCGCATCTAACGGCAGGTCGACATAGGGAGTGTTCACGCCGACCGCGAAATAGCAGTTCCCCTTGGGCGTGACGGCGCCGTCGACGTTGCGCAGGAGCGTGCGGATGTTGGTGCCAGCCCATTCCGTGCCGCGCAGGACGCGGGACTTTAGGGCTTCCGCCGTGGTGCTGACAAAGACCGAGGCCCGGCCGCCGCCCAGGTTCACCTTAATCCCCATTCTCCCGAGCGCCTTCTCGGCGGCTTTCTTCTGCTTGTTGTCCACCTCGATCTTGCGGCCGAAGCCATGCGGATCGTCCTGCAAGACCTTGTCCGGCCCGAGACATAGGTCGATGAGTTCGCCGACCGTGCGTTCCCAATTGCCGCCCTCGGGCGTGTTGTTCTTCACCAGATAGCCCGTGAGAACCTGCAAGAAGCGGTCTTGATCCTTGACCGCATTCTTGGCCGTGTGGTCGCCCCACTCGTTGCCGCGAATCCACGCAAGCGCATCCTCGAACGTGATGGCCTTGGTGCTGTTGAGGAGGAAGGCGCCGGCCAAGAGCGGCCCAAGCTGGTCGCCCAAGCGCTTCACCCCGAAATGCGTGGTGGCCGCCTCGGTGAACTTGTCGACGTTCGCCCGCAGCGTCGGCAAATGCAGGATGGTGCGCGCCAGGAGTTTGCGGGAGAAGGTCGGGTCCATGAGTTTGGAGATGCGCCCGAGCAGCGCCTCGTAGTGCTTCTTGTTCGCGGCCTCCTGTTCGACCGTGTCCGCGTCGGGCTTCGATAGGGTCAGCTGCGTAAAGCGGGTCTCGTCGGCATAGCCTTCGATCTGCGTGTTGATCGAGGCGAACACGAACATGGAGCGGGCGCGATAGCCCTTGGTTCGCTGGTTCGATGTACCCTTGCGGATGATGCCGTCCTGTTCGCTGGCGGCCACGCGCGCCAGGTCGAGGATGGACCGAATGCGGGTCTGCGAATGGAGGTCGCGCGGCTCGGCCTCATCGAAGACGACCGGCAGCGCATCCATGCCGAGCGCACCGCGAATGCCGGCCTCAGTCGTGGCACCGACGACCGTGATGGCCGAGGTGCCAAGCGCGCGCTTGATGATCTTGTCCATGACGGTCGACTTGCCGGCGCCCGCCGGCCCGTTGACCCAAATGTGGGGCCGCCAGTTGAGGAACCCGCAAACGGGCGCGACGACGCAGAAGCCGGCGAGGAGGTAGCCGGACAAAGGCGAGTTCCACCGCAGGGCTTTGCAGATGGTCAGGAACTCGCGAGCGTCGTCCGTGGTCGTCGTCTCCTCGACCTTTACCGCGATCGGCTCGCCGGCATCGTAGACCAGCTTGGACTTGTGCCGAGCGATGGCCGTCTCGCGACCATCCACGACCAGTCTATCGCCCGCATGAAAGATCGCTGTCGTGTCCTCGAACCACGCGCCTCGCCCTCGAACCCGGTTGTGGGCCACGAACTTGCCGCGCCGTTTGCAAGACCGGATGCACGCGTTGACGGCGGCTTTCCAGTCGACGCCGCCTTCCTTGCCCTTGCCGGGGAACTCGACCTCCCACCACTGCAAGGGGGCGAGGATCATGAGGTTTTCGGCCTTGTGCGAGGACGCGCCAAGCTCGATGACCTGGGCGACGTCGCCGGGCTGGTAGAACATGCTCTTGTCGTCGATCCCCAGGCAGCGGAAGTGCGGCGCGCCGAAGTCCGCCATGGGGTCGACATCGTCTTCGCGCTCGCCGCCCGGCTGGTGGGTCTCGCCAGGGTCCTCGCCAGGATTTCCATAGTCGTCGGGCGAGGCCGGCGGGGGGATGTAGTCCGGCACCTGCCGACGCGCGCGCTCGGCAGCGAAGTCGACGACGTTGGCCGGCATCGGATGCGAAAGCGCCTCACGGACGCTCTCGATACCGTGGAAGCGGAAGAGGTCGTCGAAGTCCTTGAAGTCGCGTGGTGCCTCGCCATTGGCCTCAATCGCGGCATCGTCGAAGACAGGACACGCGACCATGCCGTCTACGACCTTCGCAGCCTCGCGGGCCTTGGTAAGGCCGGGGTTGTCGACAGGGGTCCGCGTGAAACGATCATTGTCCGCCGCGAAGACCAAGCCGGCCTTAGGATACTTCTGGCGGATGGCTTCCGCGACGCTCTTGAGGTTGCCCGAGTCGAGGGCGACCACGACAAGCGTGCCCATGGCCTCATGCACGCGGGCGCAGGTCGCATAGCCCTCGCCGATGATGATGGTGCCGGCGGGGTCCTCTGGCTTCTTGCCGATCGTGTGATAGGAGCCGGCTTTCGGCGTGCCCTTGATGAAGAGCTTTTTGCCCGTGTCGTCGATCGTCTGGCCGCCGACGAGGGTGCCGTCCGGTCGGTAGATTGGGACGAACAGAAGCCCCGCCTTGGCCCGGCGATTCGGCTTCTCCGAGTCGTGGACGGAATAGCGGACGTCTTCGGCCAACTGGCGCAAGCCCGGAAAGACCGGCAGGCCCTTGCGCGCGAGATACGGGTGCGCAGGATCAGCCTTTTTCGTTTTCGCCATGATCGCAACGGCGGCGGTCGCGGCAGCATCGGCGGCGAGGCGCCCATCCTCCCGGCGCTGCGCGGCGGCCTCGTCCATACGCTGCCGAAGGACGGCGCGCTCTTCGGGCGTCATCTTCTGCGGGCGCTTGACCGTCCATGTGTCCTCGATCCCGAGCCGCCAGTCGCCGAAGTGGCCTGACGCGGGCTCGTCGAGGTGAAGGGTGGAATAGACGTCCTTCTTGCCGCGTCGTTTGGGCTCGGTCGAGTCGACCCGGTGCAGCTTCCCGTCTGCGATGGGATGGCCGCCAGCCGTGTCGATATGGATTCCGGCCGAGCGCATCGCGTCGAGGAATTGAGCGACGGCGTCACCGTCGCTGGCTGGCATCGGCATGCTAGGCGCCCCATGATTTGATGGCTGCGACGGCGTCAGCGACGCTGCGCGCGATGGCGGCGAAGCCCCCCGACTTCCGCACGACATCGACGAAGTTCTTTTGCTCGGGCGTGGCCCGGCCAGTGCCGTCCTTGATCTCTACCGCCGTGAAGACAAGGACCGTCCGTCCGACCATTTCCGGCGTGACCACGACGGGCGTGCCACCGATGATGTCCGAGGAGCCGGTGCAGAGGCCGGCGCGCAGCGGGCGCGCGGCCATGACGACGCGCTCGCCGCCCTTGGCCCGATAGGTCTGGCCTGCGGAAAGCTCGAATGACTTGCCCGCCCAGCCGGAGCCGGTGTTGTTCCGCCAGACAAGCGACCCGGCGCGCGAAAGCGCCAGGAGGCAAGAGTTCATGAGGCCGGTGCCGGATGTCATGAGTGAGGGTCCGAATATGCGCGATGCGTCATCCCTTGTCGCCTGACGTTTGCAATTCGTCAACGTCGTTCGCGTGCTGGCGGGCGCAAACCGAGGCGTAATGCCGGAACACTTCGTCCGCCTGGGCCGGGCCATAGACCCTGACCATCTCGACCGCCAGCGCATCGAGCATGCCAAAGGCGGCACTGTCTCGGCGACCAGCGGCTAGCCCCAACACCTCTGCCACCGCCTTGCGGCCGGCGTCGCGGGTCAGCTTCATCGTGAGGGCCGTTCCGGCATCAAGCTCGCCGGTTTGGACGTGGTCGAAATAGCTCTTGGTCATGCGTATCGCCTCGCGGTCGTTTCGTGTCGGGCCGCCCATACTTTCTCGGCCCAGGCTTTGGGGTCTTTGCGGCCACGCAGCGTACCGATTCGGACGAGGTCTTCGAGCGTGTTCGCTTGTTCGTTCTCGGCTTTCTCCTCACGCCCTTTGAGGACGTGTTCGGCCCACTTCTGCGGGTTTCTGATCCCGCGTGCCCTCCCCTGTTTGACGAGGTCGTCGAGGGTTCGCGCTCGGCCTTGGTCCTTCCGGGTTTCCAGCTTGGCGGCCTTAATCTCGACCTCTTGAAGCTCGCCGGCCAACTCGGTGACGGTGCGGCCCATGGTGGGATACTGGTGGCCGCAGTTCGGGCAGGCCGGCGCCGGCTGGTGAACCCGGTAGCAGGTTGGGCACTGGCGGACGGGGTTCGAGGGCTCGTCGTTGTCGTTCGAGCCGCGCTTGCGCTTCACTCGCCCGTCGAGCGTCCAGTCCCGTTCCTGGCACGGAAGTCCATGCCCGCGCCCGCCCTCCTCTTTCGGCCGCGTGTTTCCGGCATGGTCAAGGAGGATTGCGAAGGGCTTCGGTCCGGCGGCGATGGCCATGCGACGACCCTCGACAGATGAGAGGTCGAAGCCTGGCGCGTAGACGGCGCGCAACGCGCGGCCCACCTGCTGGATGAAAAGGGCGAGCGAGTCGGTCGGACGCAGAAGGATGGCCACCTCGATCGCAGGCAGGTCGAAGCCCTCGGACACAAGATCCACCGAAGAGAGGACTTGGATTTCGCCCCGTTCGAACGCCTTGATAAGCGCCTCGCGGTCAGCCGATTCCCCGTCGATGTGCGCGGCCCGGTAGCCTGCGGCCTGGAATTGCGCGACGACCTGCAACGAGTGCTTGATGCTGACGCAGAAGACCATCGCGCGGCGACCGTCCGCCAGGCGGCGATAATGCTCGATGGCGTTGCCGGTCACGGCGGTCGTGCCGATGCGCTCCTCGACCTCGCCCCGGTTGAGGTCGCCGCCCGTGCGCTTAACGCCCGTGAGGTCCGGCGCGCTCGGCGCGAACAGGCGATAGGGTGAGAGGTAGCCATTATCGATGAGCCAGGACGTCGACGGCCCCTTCACCATCGACGAGAACCAACGGCCGAGCCCCGTGCCGTCAAGGCGTTCCGGGGTCGCGGAAAGGCCGACGACGTAGGTCCCGGCCGCCTTGAAGGCGTCGATGACGTCCGCCCAGGTCTTGGCGCCGGAGTGGTGCGCTTCGTCGACGATGCAAAGGTCAGGCGCTTTATGCTGGTCGAAACGAGCCGCGAGCGTGGGGATGCTCGCAATCTGGATGGCCTCATGACGATTGCCGGTGATGCCGGCGGCGATGAACCCGTAGGTGAGTCCGGCCTTGTCGAAAGTCTTGGCCGTTTGGAGGAGGAGTTCCTTGCGGTGCGCTAGGAACATGACCCGCTTGCCCCGCTTCGCGGACGACGACGCCATGAAGGTGGACAAGACCGTTTTGCCCAAGCCGGTCGGCGCCTGGATCAGCGTCGATCGATGCGCGGCGAGTTCGGCGCGCGCGGCGCGGATAAGTTCGGACTGGTGGGGATATAGCTGGATCGTCATGACTACCGCGCGGATGTTTGCATTTTGTCATCACTCTTCGCAAACAAAGGCAACCCCTCTGCCGCTGCCGGCGTCGTCCTGGCACGCTTCTTTTCGTCAGGGCCGGCGAGAACGAGCGACATGCGCTTTGCGATCATCGCTTGGTATTCCTCCTCTCGCTCGACGAGGATGGCGTTGCAGCCCTCCCAATAAGCAGCTTCGCCGGTTGTGCCGGTCCCAGCGAACGGGTCGAGCACGGTGCCGCCGCGCCGGCAAACGAGACGGATGCACCAACGCATGACATCGACGGGCTTAATGGTCGGATGCCCGAGCCCGTGGCGGTCGTCGCCATCGGCCTTGGCCGAATAGAAGAAGCGAGAGGCCGAGAACTCGCCGACCGCCGGAAACGCCGCTACGACCTCCTCCGACCCGTCATGAAGAAGGTTGGCCGGGAAGCGGCCGGAGCGTGCTTCGCTCAAGACCGTTTCGAGGCCGCGTCGGGCTTCCTTTGTCTCAGGGGCGCCGAGCTTGTTGCCATGGATCGCGGCGAGCGATTGAAGTTGCGTCCGCACCGACTCTTCGCCGACCTTGCAGGCGCCGACGTTGAGCGCGCCCGTGCCATGGGCAAGGCAGTTCTCGGCGACGGTGCCGTCGAGGCTCTTGCGCGCCAGGACGATGGGCTCCCATGCGGGCTTGAGGGCCGTGCCCCAGCCTTCCCATTCGGCGGCCTGCGGGGTCGCGGCCCGCGTTTCGCGCCGAATATCTTCGGCTGCGCCTATGCCACTGAGCGCGTTTTTGCCGCCGAGCGTCCCCTTCCATCCCGTCTTCCGTTCGCTGACGACTTTCGGTTCGGCCCCGAGCTTTTTGTCGATCGCCTTCGACACGTTGTGCGACTTGGGGAACCCCGTCCCATAGACCCAGGCAAGCTGGTCACGGATGTCGAACCCAGCCCCCTCAATCGCCACGGCGATATGGTGATAGGTCCGCGTGCCGGAGAAGGCGACGACATGCCCACCAGGCTTGAGGACGCGATAGCACTCCTGCCAGAACTCGACCGAGAACGCGCGTTCGCCAGTGTCCCATTCCTTGCCCATGAAGCCGCGAGAGGCGCGAGCGAACGCCCCATCGGTCCCGAACTGCGCGGGCGCGGCGCCCTCCTTCCCGAATCGGTTGACGATCGATGTGAGAGCGTATGGAGGATCGGTCACGATGGCGTCGACGCTACCCGATGCGATGAGTCGCAGCCGGTCGAGGCAGTCGCCAGGATGAAGGGCAATTCGCCCTCCCAGGTATGTGGACAAGTCCACCCTCGAAGCATGAGACATAGGAATATAAACCTTTCTGTTCCCCTGTGGATAATGGCTAGAACCGAGCGTTGGAAATCCATATTTCGCAGGGCTTTCCGGGTCGTCTTGACCCCTGTGGGAAAGCCATGGAAGCACACTTTTCACGCGAGCGTGCCTTGGTTTGTTCTTGTAATGTTCCGGTTCTGAGGTAATCATTCCTCCTGTCACTGCCTGAGTGAACATGTCGCGGAGAGGATGCCCCCTCCCCTTCGCGCGGAGCCCCCAGCCAGACCGAATGAATTGACGCCACGCAAATGCGCGGGCGCGCGACATCGCGCGTTCACCAATTTCATTGGAAAACGTCACCGAGGGAGTGTTACGAGTGATCTTCGATGATACGAAGCAATATGCGTTGATACGCCGCAACCTCTACGGAGGTGGAATTGCGGTTCGCAAACGGGTGGGGGCACTCAGATGGTCGATGAACAGAACGATGCCGTTGACGAGGCAATTGCCGACGCGGTTCGCAAGCCGGATCAAAAGTGGTTCTCGGATCGCATCCGCGACCGCAACCTCACGCAGCGAGCGCTCGCCAAGCTCCTTGAGATGGACCCGTCGAGCCTGTCGCTCCTCCTGCACGGGAAGCGTCGCATGAGGGTCGAGCAAGCCGCCGAAATCGCTCGTCTGCTCAACGTGCCCGTTGAAGATGTCATGCGCCGTGCCGGCGCAGACGTCCTGGGTTCGAGCGAGCGGAACAGCATCCCGTTGGTGGGCTGGATCGATGCCGATGGCGTCGCCAAGATCGATTGGACGAAGAGCGACCATCGCGTCGACTTCGACACCGACCTGCCGCCCACAGCCGCCGCGATCCAGTATCGCACCGCGCAGACCAAGGCCGACATGTTCGACGGCTGGCTCGCTGCCATTCTGCCGCCGCGTGCGCCAGAGGAAGGCGCCATGATTGATCGCATGTGTGTGGTTGGTCTCAAGGGTGGCGGGACGTTGCTGCGCCGCGTGCGCCGGGGCTACACGCCCGGCCGCTATACCCTGATTTCGGTTTTCGTTGATCCCATTCACGATGCCGAACTCGCCTGGTTCTCGCCGGTTTTGTTCATCCGGCCGGTGTAATCAAACCGCATCATTTTTTATCGCGGCGTCGCTTCCGTTGTTGACCTATCGCACTTCCGTTGACATTGTGCAAACGGAAATGACGAAACGCAACGGCGTGAAGGTCGCGATAGATGAGCGTGCAACTGAGGGTCGGGGGTCGTTACCGCCTGACAGATGGCAGCAAAATTGGTCCGATGACGGAAGACCATTCTCTCGGTCTTCGCTATCGGTTCCAACACAACGGGTCCTTCTACAGCGACCAGGGGGAGCGGTTTCGAGGCAACGGCCCCAATGTGGCAGAGGAGTTGCCTGCCGAGACCTCGCCGGAGGAGCCGCCGGCATCCGTTGCCGTGGTAGAGCGTGAGGGCGACTACGCCGTCCTACGCGACATCCTCGACGAAGCGTTCGCCCAGGCCGCCAGCGGCAAGGGTCAGGAACGCCATGCGAACGGCCAGCGGTTCGAGGATCAACCCATCCTTCGCATCGCGCAGGAGGAAGGCGCCGGGTTTCTGACCGGCCAGGCGAAGAAGAAAATCACCGAGGCGCGCGGCATGGTCGAGCGCCGCCAGTACGGCGCGGCCGAACGCGAATTCCTCGGCGCCATCGTCTATATCGCAGCGCGCATCCACCTCCTGCGCCAGATGAAGGGCTCGGGCGCATGAACGGCACCTTTGTTGTTCTGGCGGCCCTGACAATGGTGACGGCGTCGACCTTCATCAGCATGGACGAAGGCGCGTACCGTGCGAAGCATGGCGGCTTCCCTGCCGGCATCCTCTACTCGATGTTCGCTAGCTGGGCCGCCATCGGCATGCTTGCCTATTGGGGTGCCGCATGAGCAAGCGAGTTCCCCACTCCCCCTCTTCGTGGTTCTGGCCGCGCAAGGAATCGACCTGGCACAAGCTCCGTGCCGGCGACATCACCGCAACGTCGGCAGCGGCCCTGTTCGGCGTCTCCCCTTACATGACCCCGTTCGACCTCTTCCACCGCCTAACCGGCGCCGTGGAAGTCGTTATCGAAGAAACCGAGCGAATGCTTTGGGGAAAGCGTTTGCAAAATGCAATCGCCGATGGCATCTGCGAGGACAAAGGATGGCGCATCGTCGATGCCTCGCTATTCCTCTATGCCCGCTCGATCGCCTTCCCCGGCATGGGCGCCTCGCCCGACTACATCATCGAGGACATCGCCCGTCCCGAGCGCGGCCTCGGCTGTCTCGAAATCAAAAACGTCGACAAGTTCGTCGGCATGGACGAGTGGACGGACACAGAAGCACCCGTCCATATCGAGATGCAGGTGCAGCACCAGCTTGAGGCATGCGACCTCGGCTGGGGCGCTATCGGCGGACTGATCGGCGGCAACACGCCGAAAGTCTACGAGCGCGAGCGCGACCGGGAAGTCGGCGAGGAAATCGGACGCCGCTGCGTCGAGATGCTGGACCGGGTGAAGCGCAGCGACGCGCCCGACCCCGACTTCCTGGCGGACTACGACACAATCCGCACGCTCTACCGCAACGCCACCATCGGCAAGCAACTCGACCTCGACGAGGCCGACCGCTTCGAGTCCGACCGCGTCCTCGCGCTGATCGAGGCGGCGAGCGCGGCCAGTGTCGCCGCCAAGCATGCCGACGAGGACAAGAAGCGGGCGCAAGCCGAACTCCTCGTTGCGATCGGCGACAACGAACGCGTCATCGGCCGGGGCTTCAAAGTCTCTGCCGGCACGACCCACAAGTCGGAACAAACGGTCGTCATGCGCGCGACCAGCTTCCGCAACCTCCGCATCACCAAAGCCAAGGAACAGACCGCATGAGCGATTCCACCGCTGTCACCGTCGCGACTCCCGCCTCCCACGCCCCGGTTTCCGTCTTCACGTCGATGGCCTCTTTCGAGTCCGCGCAGCGGATGGCGAAAGCCCTGGTCACCTCCGACCTCGTCCCCGACGCCTACCGGGGCGAGAACAAGGTCGGCAACGCCCTGATCGCCATGGACATGGCGCAGCGCATGGGCCTCTCGCCCATGGTCGTGATGCAGAACCTTCACATCATCTCGGGTCGGCCGTCGTGGTCCTCGGCCTTCATCATCTCCGCGCTCAACTCCTCCGGCATGTTCTCGCCGCTTCGGTTCAAGGTCACGCCGCTCGGCAAGCGCAAGGTCGACTACGACACCTGGGAAGGCCCGAAAGGGAACCGCCACAAGGTCAAGAAGACCGTCGAAATCGATGACGTCGAGTTCGTCGCCTATGCGGTCGAGCGCGGCACGGGTGAAATCCTCGAAGGCCCGCCGGTCTCCTATTCGACGGCGGTCAAGGAAGGCTGGTTCACCAAGCCCGACTCGAAGTGGCAGACGATGCCCGAACTCATGGGCCGCTACCGCGCCGCTGCGTTCTTCGGTCGCCTCTACGCTCCGCACATCCTCAACGGCATGCAGACCGACGAGGAAGTCCTCGACGTCGACGACTTCAAGGTCGTCTCTCCTGCCCCTGCCGCTGTCGCCAAGGACGAGCCCGCCAAGCCCGATGGGCGCCCGGCTGGCATCCACGCGGCCATGAATCGGGGGAAGGCCGAGACGCCGAAGAAGACCACGTCCCGCGTGAAGCCGGCGGCCGAACCGGAGCCGCAGCCGGAACCCGAGCAGGAAGTTGAGGAAGTCGAAGCCGAGGTCGTCGGAGAGGCCGAAGCCGCTGACGATGGCGTGCCGTTTGACGTCGACCACGACGATGGCGACGGCGACGACGGCTATGAGCCGGCCTGATCCATGTCCGAGGAACTCCTCACCACTCAGGAGGCCGCCGAGCGCTTGCGCTTGTCGGTCCCCACCCTGGCCCGCTGGCGGGTCCAAGGTTCCGGGCCGGTCTACATCAAACGCGGCGCCCGCGTTTTCTACCGGCCCACCGATCTCGACAACTTCATCCAGGCAAGCGCGCGCAGCCAAACGCGCGGGGAGGAAACCCATGCGCGATAACGCTCTCTTCTCTGCCGTCGTCGAGGTTCGCGGCATCACCGAACGCGAAGTCAGAGTCCGCGTCCCCGCAACAAACCGAGAGGCTGTCTTGTCTCTCGCCGTGGCCGATGTGGAGCCGCGCGGTGATGGCTGCGCCGATCTGACAATGCCCATGGTCTTGGCGGCCGAGGCGGGCCTCGCGTGATGGTTCGGGACCTTGAAGCCTTCAAGGCTTGGCTCATTCGGTGTGGGGCCGAAATCCTGGCCCCCACCAGCATGTGGGAGGTGCTGCGCGTCCGCACCTTCTCGGGCGTGCATGTCGTCCACCGGAACCGAAAGGGACGCCAGCGCTGGCCGGATGGCTTGGTCGAGATTGCTGACCTCTTCCTCGACGGCGGCAACCCGGCTCTCTCGCCCACGGCCCGCACGCGCCGCTCGTCTCACCTTCGGCAGCGCTACCCCGTTCTGCGGGCGCGCGACGGCGCCGGGTGCTTCTACTGCGGCAGCTTCGTGCCGGCACCGGACGACGCTTACCTGCCGGATTACGAGCCGACCGTCGAGCACCTTGTGCCGATCGCGCACGGCGGCCCGAACCACCTCTCCAACACCTTCCTCGCCCACAAACGCTGCAACAACATCGCCGGCAATCTGTCGGCGGTCGAGAAGATCACGCTTCGGGAGAAGATGCGGGAGGCCAAGAATGGCCAGTAGCCTCGCGCCCGATAGCGTCAATCTCGTTCGCCAAATCGACGCTCTGCATGCCCTCACCATCGTCCGCATCGAACGAGGCATGTCCTCGCGGTCCCTCTGCGAACTCGCCAACCTCAGTTCGAACAGCATCGCCGAATGGCGCCGGGGCCGGCGGGCGCCGCAGCTTTCGAACTTCATCCGGCTTGCCCAAACGCTGGGCTACGAGGTCGTTCTCGTCGATGGCAAGGATGCGGCTACGGACTTCCGCGACCTCACCGCCTGCATTGATCGCATCGACGTCGAGCGCCGCGCCAAAAAGGTCGGCCTCTATGAGATGGAGTTGCAGGCCGGCGTCTCAGTGCGGACCTACTATTCCTGGTGGAACGAGGACCGCATCCCGACCATCGCCAACCTCGTCGCCCTTGCCGAGACCTTCGGCTTTTCTGTCATCATGAGAAGGGTGCCGGTCGGCACTGACGCGTGATGGACTTCCCGGCCGCTATGCGCGCCGTCCTGGCAGGCGACGCAGTCCGGCGGGATGCATGGGGGCCGCGCCGAGCCGTTCGCCTTCTCAAGGCTCCATGGAACGGCACCGACGAAATCCTCGCCATGGTCGACAGGCTGAACCGAGGCGATGTCCCTCCCTACCCCTACGGCCCGCGCGGGGAAGACGTGCGCGGCACCGACTGGACCATCACCACCATCCAAGAAAGGGCTTCGGCATGAGCCTTCATGACACCAAATATGGAAACCTGCTGCAATCGCTTCTGGTCGGAGGCGAGACGCGTGAGGATCGGACGGGGACCGGCACGCTGGCCCTCTTCGGCAGCATGACGCGGTATGATCTGCGAGAGGGCTTCCCGCTCCTGACGACGAAGCGTGTCCACTTCCCGAGCGTCGTGGCCGAACTCGTCTGGTTCCTATCAGGCTCGACGAACATCCGCGACTTGCAGGCGATGGGCTGCACGATATGGGACGAGTGGGCGGATGAGGATGGCAACCTCGGCCCCGTCTATGGGCGCCAGTGGCGTGCTTGGTCTATCGATGACCATCATCCGTTGCCATCACGCTACCTGCGTGGGGAACGCTCGACCTTCGACCAAATCGCCGCCGTCGTTCGGGGTCTTCGCGAGAACCCTACATCTCGCCGCCACATCGTCTCGGCTTGGAACGTGGCGGACCTCCCCGACATGGCGCTCCCGCCGTGCCACGTCCTCTTTCAATTCCACGTCTCGCAGGGCCGCCTCTCCTGCCAGCTTTATCAGCGGTCGGCCGACGTGTTCCTCGGCGTGCCGTTCAACATCGCGTCCTATGCCCTTCTGACGCATCTTGTGGCGCGCGAAGTCGGCCTTGAGGTCGGTGAGTTCGTCCACACCATCGGCGACCTGCACCTCTACCTCAACCACGTCGAGCAGGCCCAAGAGCAATTGCGTCGCCTGCCGCGCTTCGCCCCTCGTCTCGTCATCGCACCGGACGCGCCTGGCATCTTCGACATCCGACCCGAACACATCAGCCTCGCCAACTACGATCCGCATCCCGCCATCAAGGCCCCGGTCGCGATCTAACCCTTCCTTTTGATCCCATATCGGACGATTCCAATGGTTGCAAAACGTCAACTTACCCCCGCCCCGGTGTCATTTCGGCTACGGTGCAGGCATCCTCTCTCCTTGCTGCTGCTAAATCCGCATGCGCGGTTCAGGCACGCGAGTTCAGCGTCATCCCCATCCTCCATTGCCTCACTCTGATCGCCAGGGCTGACGGGCTTGCGGTCGAGTATCGTGGAGTGGATTTCATGGCTCGGGCGGAAGCAGCCGGCTCCGGCGAGGGATGCATCGTCGTGCCGGCGCGTGCGCTCCTGGCGTTCCTTGGTGCTGTCACCTCCGACGAGGTGAAAATCGCCAAGGCGAAGGACGATCCTCGCGCCGTCTTTTCGGCCGGGACGCAGTCGATTGCCATCGGATGCCTTTCGGCCGCCGACACGCCGACTAAGAAAGCGCCAGGCGAGCCGATCCGGCGACTCGTCCTCGGCGAAGGCGTGCTTGCCAGCCTCCTCGATATGACACTGCCTTTCGTCTCGTCTGAGGAGACGCGCTACTATCTCAACGGCGTCGCCATGAACGTCGAGGGCAACGTGCTGACCGCAGTAGCGACGGACGGGCACCGCCTGGGCAAGTGACAGACCACGCTTGCGAACGAGGGACCGGACGTCCCCTCATCAATCGTCCCGCGTGAGACATGCAAGCTTGTCGCGACGCTCATTCGCGGGGCCGAGGTCGATGTCACCTTCTACGCCAAGGCGGTCGAGTTTCAGACGCCGACATTCTATCTGCGCTCGGACTTGATCGACGGCACCTTTCCGGCATGGCAGCGCGTCGTCCCGGCGGTCGGAGCCCACGAGCTTTTGTTCAACGGGAGGTCTGCGGCGCGCTTCCTGCGGGCGGTCAAGGGCATCACGAAGGAGCGCGGGCGAGCGGTGACGATCCGCGAGAGCAACGTCGGTGTCGCGTTCAAAATGCAGGCGGCCGACTACGACATCGAGTTCGCTGACATGGTCGAAGGTTCGGTCTCGGGCGAGCCAAGAATCGTCGGGCTCAATGCCGGCTATCTCGCCGCCATCATCAAGGTTCTCGGTGGGGGCGACATCACCCTGAACATGACCGATCAAAGGTTCGACGCCGAGTGCGCAGACTCTCCAATCCGCATCACGTCCACCAATTCGGCCGAGGGTGACATCGTCGTCCTCATGCCCATGCGGGTTTGAGGAGGCTGACCATGATCGATGAGCTTTCCATGGATGCCCGCATCGTCCTCAAATCGTGGTTTGGCTGGGGGCCGAAAACGACGGTCACTGTCGGAGGTCAGGATGCGCAGTCCGTCCTTACCGATCGCGGCAAAGCGGCTGTCGATGAATTGATCGCCGCCGGCTTCATAACGGCCGAACCCGTTCTCCATCACCCAGGACGCATGAGCTACCGGGGGACTTCGAAGACTCAGCCCCGGTTGACCGAAGCGGAGATGCGAGAGCACGGGAAATGGAGCGCTACGGGACCCAACCCAGCACGGAAAGGCCCCGCCAATGGTTGAGAAGCACACCGTCCACCTGCGCAATGGCGGCAAGGTCGTGATGGAAGGCGACCGCTGCGAAATCCATCTAGCGGGTCCTATCGTTGTCCATCGCCGGCATTGGATTCGCCTCTTGTCGCCAAGAGAGGAAGTCGACAGGACGCTCTCCTACGGCGAGAGCCGAGGGGTCGAAGCGGCGCTCGAAGAGGCGTTTACCGCCGTCCCGATGACGGTCTACCCGGACGACTGATCGCTACCACGCAAAAGAGCCGCTGCTACCAGTGCGCTACCACACAAAAACGAAGGGCGCCCATTGGGCGCCCTAAATCGTTGAAAAGAATGGTGGGTGATGTAGGGATCGAACCTACGACCCGCTGATTAAGAGTCAGCTGCTCTACCAACTGAGCTAATCACCCGAAGCGCTGTGTTTCGCGCTCTTCAGTGCCGGTCGGCGTCTGTGAGGCGGTGTATACGCAGGGCGATTGGCCCTGTCCACCCTCTTTTTGCACCGCCCTCGATTTTTCTCGTTTGTACTTGTGGGACAAGGGCTTGCAGCGGATGCCTCAGCCGCGGTGCCAGGGAAGGCGAGAAGCGATGGAGATCGGCAGCGGCTTGGCGAAGAGGCGAAGCCCTTCCTCCGACTCGGCCTGGGCCGCGAGACCCGCCATCGAGGCGGCGTGGGGCACGACACTGACGGTCTCTTCCCCGTCAAGCGCCACGTCGAGGAAATGGATGCCGGCGAAGAGCTCGCGGCGGTAGACCAGCTTGGCGGGACGGATCGCCTCGTCGTCGCCCATGCGGAACTCGAAATGCTTGGGCAGCGGCACCGAACCGTCGATCGTCAGCAGGGCGCCGGTCGCGGAAATGTTGCGAACGATGCAGTCCACCGTCGAATAGCGGTTGTTGAACAGAATCTGGGCGCGCTTGAAAATGCGGGTTCGAGGCGCGACTCGCCGTTCATTGCTGTCGGATTCCGGTTGCGCGAGAGCCATCACTCCGTTCCTTCGCCGATTTCACGACGTAGTTTTAGCTCGCAATGGTTTGTGCTCCCTGAATCCCCGGCCGCGAACTGGCGGCATCCCGTTCTTTTTTCCGGCCGTTTGCTGTTCCTGAACGAAATCGCCCGCCGGACGCGCAAGGCGGCCGGCGGGCGATCGTGATTCGAGAACCTCGGCGGGGCGCGAACGGCGCCCCGAAGGGATCGATTAGTTGCGGGCCTTGTCGACCAGCTGGTTCTTGGCGATCCAGGGCATCATGCCGCGCAGCTTGGCGCCGACTTCCTCGATCTGGTGCGCGTCGTTCACGCGGCGGATGCCCTTGAAGCGGGCGGCGCCGGAGCGATACTCCTGCATCCAGTCGGAGGTGAACTTGCCGGTCTGGATGTCCTTGAGGACGCGCTTCATCTCGGCCTTGGTCTCGTCCGTGATGATGCGCGGGCCGGTCACGTACTCGCCCCACTCCGCCGTGTTGGAGATGGAGTAGTTCATGTTGGCGATGCCGCCCTCGTAGATGAGGTCAACGATCAGCTTCACTTCGTGCAGGCACTCGAAATAGGCCATCTCGGGGGCGTAGCCGCCCTCGACCAGCGTCTCGAAGCCGGCGCGGATGAGCTCGACCAGACCGCCGCAGAGCACGACCTGCTCGCCGAAGAGATCGGTCTCGCACTCTTCCTTGAAGTTGGTCTCGATGATGCCCGAGCGGCCGCCGCCGACGCCGCAGGCGTAGGAGAGCGCGAGCTCGAGCGCGTTGCCGCTGGCGTCCTGATGAACGGCCACGAGGCAGGGCACGCCGCCGCCCTTCTGATATTCGCCGCGCACGGTGTGGCCGGGGCCCTTGGGCGCGATCATGACGACGTCGACGCTCTTCTTCGGCTCGATCAGGCCGAAATGGACGTTCAAACCGTGCGCGAAGGCGATGGCCGCGCCGTCGCGCAGGTTGTCGGCGATCTCGGCCTTGTAGATGTCGGCCTGCAGCTCATCCGGCGTCGCCATCATCAGAAGGTCGGCCCAGGCGGCCGCTTCCGCGACATTCATGACCTTGAAGCCGTCGGCCTCGGCCTTCTGGCGCGTGGCGGAACCCTCCTTGAGGGCGATCGCGACGTTGCCGGCGCCCGAATCCTTGAGGTTCAGCGCATGGGCCCGGCCCTGGCTGCCGTAGCCGACGATCGCGACCTTCTTGGACTTGATTAGGTTCAGATCGGCATCGCGATCATAATACACGCGCATGGGTGTTTCCTCTCTCGTTGATGGGTGCGGCACGGGCCGCTTCGTGGGCCCCGTAAAGGGCCAGGAACTGCTGCGTCGCACGCCGGGCGTCCCGGTCGATCTCCGCGTCAGTGATGGGGGTTCGGTCGCCGAGCAGGAGGCGGATCTGCACGTCCCGCACGACGAGGCCGAAGAAAGTGCCGAAGGCGAGGTCCGCGTCGTCGAAGGCGAGCAGCCCCGCCTCGTGCGCGAGATCCAGGAAGGGCCTCAGCCGCGCGCGCAGCGCCACCGGGCCGTTTTCCAGAACGATCAGCCCGAGATCGTGATTGTCCGTGCCCGCCTGCCCGACGGCCACGCGGTTGAGCGCGATCGAGGTGCGGCTGGCGATGACGCGCAGCCAATCGGAGGCGAACTGCTCCAGCCCCTGCACCAGCGATTCCGGGCACAAGGTCTCGCGGCGCATCGGCAGCGCCCGCACCTTCGCGGCCTGCCACTGCACGGTCGCGGTCAAAAGCCCGTCGCGCCCGCCGAACCACTTGTAGAGCGTTTCCTTGGAGCAGCTGGCGCGGCGGGCGACGGCTGTCATGGTGAGCTTGTCGCCATCCTCGACCAGCAGCGACAAGGCAGCGTCGAGCACCGCCTTCTGGCGCTCGCTCAGGGCCTCATCCATGGGGAAGATCGCACTCATCACCGCTCGACTCTTCGCCGCTCGCGTTTCGCCAGCTGCCCAATACGTACCGTACGTTACGGTTCGCACTACACAAGGCGTGAACGAGAGGCAAGAGGGCAGAGCGCCGGCTCGGCTATTTCACGACGATCAGACGCTCGGCGGCGCGGGTGATGGCGGTGTAGAGCCAGCGCTCGCGCGATTCCTTGAAGGCCCAGCTTTCGTCGAAGAGCATGACGTCGTCCCATTGCGAGCCCTGCGCCTTGTGCACGGTCAGGGCATAGCCATAGTCGAAATCGTCGTAGCGCTTCTTGGTGGCCCAGGGGATCTCCGCCGTCGGATCCTCGAAGACCTGCTTCAGGAGCTTGATCTTGGCCATGCCCTTGTCGATGTCGTCATCGTCGGGCTTCACCAGGAGATTGGTGCCGGGCTTCACGGTTTCGGGCGAGGCCGTCATGACCTGCCAGAGCGAGCCGTTGAGCAGGCCTTTGGCCGGGTCGTTTCGCAGGCAGACGAGTTTGTCGCCCGACTGCGGCAATGCGCCGGTGAAGCCCTTCAACTCGCGCAGGCGATTGTTGTAGAGGCGGCGCGTCCGGTTGGTGCCGACCAGAACCTGATCGGCCGCCAGCACCTCGTCGCGGTCCACCTCCCGCTTGGTGATGACGCGCGCGGCGCCATGGTCTCCGAGCTGCAGCTCGCGCCCTTCCCGCGCATCGAGCGCCAAGGCGAGAATCGGATTGTCTCGCGCCTGGCGGTGGATCTCGGTGAGCAGGAAGTCCGGCTCGGCTTCGGTGAAGAAGCCACCGCCCGAAACCGGCGGCAACTGGCCGGGATCGCCCAGAACCAGAATCGGCGTGCCGAAGGACAGGAGATCGCGCCCCAGCGCCTCGTCCACCATGGAGCACTCGTCCACCACCACGAGCTTGGCCTTGGCGACCGGGCTCTGGCGGTTGAGCGAGAAGGTCGGCGAGACGCGCGCCGTGCCCGTCGTCTCGTCCTCCGAGGCCTCCTCGCCGCGCGGGCGATAGATCAGGGAGTGGATGGTCTTGGCCGACTTGGCGCCCTTGGAGCGGAGCACCTGCGCCGCCTTGCCGGTGAAGGCGGCGAACTGCACGCCGCCCTCCACCCCTTCGGCGAAGTGGCGCGCGAGCGTCGTCTTGCCCGTGCCGGCATAGCCGAACAGGCGGAAGATCGGCTGGTCGCCGCGCCGCAGCCAATCGGCCACACGCGTCAGCGCCTCGTCCTGCTGCGGAGAGAATTTCATGGCGCGAGGCGTCGCAGAAAACCGCGCCTTTGCCAAGCACTCGATGCAACCGGCGGCGCGCCGACGGCGAGGATCGAGCAGGTAGCATTGTAAAACCGTCATGGGCGCGAACTATGAGCAGTCTCGCGGCCGATCCACCCTCCCCGTTCGGGACGGCGGCCTTTCCCAGCGCCTCCAACCGAGAGACTCGCTCCATGTCCGGCATCATTTCCGCCATCGGCTTCTGCAACAACACCGGCCCCGGCGATCTGTCGACGCTCGACGCCTCGCTGCGCGCGGTCGCGAATACGGGCGCCGACGCATGCGAAATCGGCATCTATGGCGAGGAGATCATCGCCGGCGGCCGCGTCATCGAAGAGCGCCTCGCCCGCGTCGCCGCCATCGCTTCCAACTATCGGTTCCGCAAGCTGTCGCTGCACGGGCAGATCGTCTCCAACTTCATGGACCGCGAGAATCTTCACCTTCAGAAGGGGGTGGTGCGGGCCATGTTGGAGCTTTGCGATCGTCTGGGCGCCGGCGTGCTGGTGCACCATTGCGGCTCGGCCCAGCTGACCGAGGGCGTGACGCCGGCCGATCTCGACCAGATGGAGCGCGAGGCGCTGTTCGAGATGGCGGAGGTCGCCAAGACCTACGGCACGCGCATCGTTCTCGAAAACATCTTCACGACCGAGCCCGGCCAGTATCGCCAGACGCCGACCCAGGTCGCCGAAACCGTGCGCGCCGTCGGCCACGCCAACCTCGCGGCGCTGATCGACTTCGGCCATGCCTATATCGAATCGCGCTACAAGGGCCTCGACTTCCGCGCCGAGCTGCGCGCCATGGCTGACGTGACCGGCCACCTGCATGTGCACGACAATTTCGGCCTGCCTTACACGACGAAGACCTTCTACCACCGGGCCGAGGCCACGGCGCTCGGCATCGGCGATCTGCACCTGCCGCTCGGCTGGGGCGATATCGCTTGGGAGGACATCTTCTCCGAGCTGACCTTCCTGCCCGACACCACCCTCATCATGGAAATCGGCGCGGAGCGCTTCGCGGCCGAGCAGCCCGCCTGCCTGGAGCGCGCCCGCAAGCTGGCCGACCTCGTCAACGCGCGCAGCATGGCCGCCTGAGCCGAACCATCATAGCAACCAGCCGGACCAGTGATGGGGTTCGGCTGGTCGCTTCTCGCCAAGCTCAGCGCAGCATCGGCCAGAGCGTCGCCACCAGCGCGAGCCCCATGACGATGTTGAAGACGCGCAGTCGCCTGGGGTCGGAGAGAAACCCGCGCAGCGCCACGCCGAAGCCGGCCCAGATGGAGACGCTGGGAAAGTTCACCAGCGCGAAGGCGGTGCCGACCAGAAGCACCGAGACGTCAGGCGATTCGGCCTGCGTGTAGGCGCCCATGGCGACCAGCGACATGGCCCAGGCCTTCGGGTTGACCCATTGGAAAGCTGCGGCCTGCCCGAAACTCAGCGGCTGGCCGCCCACCTCCGCCTTTCCCATCGAGCGCGAAAAGGCGATCTTCCAGGCGAGCCAGAGCATGTAGAGGACGCTGAGGAACTTCAGCGCGGTCTGGAGCGCGGGCACCGCATGAAGCAGCGCGCCGAGGCCGAAGCCGACTGCGAGAAGCAGCGAGAAGAAGCCGATCGCGATGCCCAGCATATGCGGGATCGTGCGGCGAAAGCCGAAGTTCACGCCCGATGCCATCAACATCATGTTGTTCGGCCCCGGCGTGATCGAGGTGACGAAGGCGTAGACGAGCAGACCAAGAAACAGGTCGAGAGGCATGGAAAGCTCCGGGCGCGCCAGCGCGCTGCCCGGAAGCGGGAGCGTCAGACGCCTAAGACAGAAGAAAAGGCCGAAATCATCAACTCTCGTGCGCCGCTTCGCGGCCGCGCGCCATGGCGGCGACGCCCGTGCGGCAGACCTCTACGAGGCCGAGCGGCGCCATGATCTGGATGAACTTCTCGATCTTGGAGCCCTTGCCTGTGATCTCGAAGACGAAGTGGTCCGTGGTGGAGTCGACCACCTTGGCGCGGAACACGTCGGAGAGACGCAGCGCCTCGACCCGGTCCTCGCCTTTTCCGGCCACCTTCACCAGCGCCAGCTCGCGCTCGATCGGGCCGTCGTCGCCCAGACCCACCGCGGTCTTGGTGAGATCCACCACGCGGTGAACCGGCACGATCCGGTCGAGCTGGCTCTTCAGCTGCTCGATGACCGCCGGCACGCCGCGCGTCACCACGGTGATGCGCGAGAGATGCTTGTTGTGGTCGGTCTCGGAGACGGTCAGGCTCTCGATATTGTAGCCGCGCCCGGAGAACAGGCCGATGACGCGCGCGAGCACGCCCGGCTCGTTGTCGACCACGATTGATAGGGTGCGCGATTCCGGCGAGGGCTTCTCGTCGGTGATGAAATAGGCCGAGGCTGGCGGCTGGATCGGTAGGTTCATGGCAAAGGCTTCTCGAAAAGCGAGCGGGGTTCGGCGGGGCTTATGCCCCGCCGCGCGATGTCAGACCAGCGCCTTGCCCTTGGCATCGATGGCGTTGGCGACGACGTCGTCGCTCGCCTCGTCGGGCAGCAGGATCTCGTTATGCGCCTTGCCGCTCGGGATCATCGGGAAGCAGTTGGTGAGATTGGCGACGCAGCAGTCGAAGATGACCGGCCGATCGACCGAGATCATCTCCTCGATCGCGGCGTCGAGATCGCCCGCCTTTTCCGCCCGGATGCCGACGCCGCCATAGGCCTCGGCCAGCTTCACGAAGTCCGGCATCGCCTCCGAGTAGGAATTGGACAGGCGGTTGCCGTGCAGGAGCTGCTGCCACTGGCGGACCATGCCCATATACTGGTTGTTCAAGATGAACACCTTGACCGGCGCGCCATGCTGGACGGCGGTCGAAAGCTCCTGCGTCATCATCTGGATCGAGGCGTCGCCCGCGATGTCGATGACCAGCGCATCGGGATGCGCAATCTGAACGCCGACCGCCGCCGGCAGGCCGTAGCCCATCGTGCCGAGGCCCCCGGAGGTCATCCAACGGTTAGGCTCCTCGAAGCCGTAGAACTGCGCGGCCCACATCTGATGCTGGCCGACCTCCGTGGTGATGAAGGTCTTGCGGTGCTTGGTCAGCTCATAGAGGCGCTTGACCGCGTGCTGGGGCATGATGACATCGCCTTCCTGGCGATAGGCCAGGCAGTTGCGCGCCTTCCAACGGCCGATCTTGGCGTTCCACTCGGCCATCGCCGCCGGGTCGGCCTTGGCGCCGCTGTCGCGCCAGATCGAGACCATGGCCTCCAGGACATGCGCGACGTCGCCGATGATCGGCAGGTCGACGCGCACGTTCTTGTTGATGGAGGACGGGTCGATGTCGATGTGGATCTTCTTGGAGTTCGGCGAGAAGGCGTCGAGCCGGCCGGTGATGCGGTCGTCGAAGCGCGCGCCGACGCAGATCATGACGTCGCACTCATGCATGGCGAGGTTGGCCTCGTAGGTGCCGTGCATCCCCAGCATTCCCAGCCAATTGTCGCCCGACGCGGGATAGGCGCCGAGGCCCATCAGGGTCGAGGTGATGGGAAAGCCGGTCATCGCGACGATCTCGCGCAGCACTTGCGAGGCGTGCGGACCGGAATTGATGACGCCGCCGCCGGTATAGAAGACCGGGCGCTTGGCCGACTTCATCAGATCGACAGCCGCCTGGATGCGGCCGCGCTCGGGCTCGACCCGCGGCTGATAGCGCTGCTTGGCGCGCGAGAGGCTCGGCGGCGTGTAGGTGCCGGTCGCGAACTGCACGTCCTTCGGAATGTCGACGACGACCGGGCCAGGACGGCCCGAGGTCGCGACATGGAAGGCCTCGTGCAGGATCTCGGCGAGATCCTCGACATTCTTGACCAGCCAATTGTGCTTGGTGCAGGGCCGCGTGATGCCGACCGTGTCGCATTCCTGGAACGCGTCCGAGCCGATCAGCGTGGTCGGGACCTGACCCGTGATGCAGACGAGCGGGATCGAGTCCATCAACGCGTCCTGCAGGGGCGTGACGGCATTGGTGGCACCGGGGCCGGAGGTGACCAGCATGACGCCCGGCTTGCCGGTGGAGCGGGCATAGCCTTCGGCCGCATGGCCGGCGCCCTGCTCGTGGCGAACGAGGATGTGCTTGACGTGGCTCTGCTGGAACAGGACGTCGTAGATCGGGAGGACCGCGCCGCCGGGATAGCCGAACAGGTGTTCGACGCCATGGTCCTTCATCGCCTGGACCACCATCTGGGCGCCCGTCATCTGGCGGGTCCCGGTCTCCATCATCATCTCGTTCATCGTGCGGCCTTTGAGGGTTTCGTGCCGGTCGGCGCGGCGTGTCGAATTTCAGGCAATAAAAAAGGCCCTCCGAGGGGCCTTGGGTTGCGCACACGTGGCAAAAGCCGGACGGTCCCTAGACCGTCTCGCGTGTGCGCCTGCTTACGAGGAGAATGAGCTTCTTCGACATGGGAGCGGACGTTAGTCGCCCGCCCCGCATCCGTCAAGCCGCTCCGCGCGCCTTTCGAATCGCCTCGCTCGGGTCGAGATCGGGCGAGCGGATATGGCCGTAGCGCGCCAGGAGCAAAGCATAGAGGCCGAAGGCGACGAGCCCGAGCCCGGTGGTCGACAGGATCGCCCAGCCATAGGGCCAGGAGCCGATCTCGCCGAGCGCATCCTCCAGGCCCGGCGTATGGTCCGGCGTCCAGCGCGAGGCGCCGGTGAAGAACAGAACCGCGATCGCGGCGAAGACGAGCCCGCGCGCCACGAGGCCGAAGCGGCAGAGCGCGATCATCCACCCGGCGTGGGCGGCGGGAAGCGAGAGAAATCGCAGGAAGCTGCCGTCGAAGGCCTTCTTCACCTGCGCGCCCGCGACGCCTAGCATGACGAGCCCCGCCGGCAACGTGAACCAGGGGCCAAAGACCGGACCCCAGCGGTCGAGAATATCGGACCCGCCCTCCCCGCCGCCGACGGACACGCCGAACAGGAGCGAGGCGGCGTAGAGCGCGAGGAACGTATAGGCGAGGCCCGAGACGAAGCGGCCGATGCGTGTGAAGATGCCCTTGGCGTCGCGGCCATAGCCGTCCGCGTCGAAGATGGCTTGAACGAAGCGCCAGAGCGCGAAACAAGGCAGCGCGATCACGAGGAGCACCAGCATCACACCGCCGAAGGGCGAGCCGACGATGCGCGAGATCGCCTCCTCCTCGCTCAGCGTGTTGCCGCCGGCGAAAGCGGTGCGAAAGGCGAAATAGCCGATCGTCATGAACACGGCGGCGCGGGCGAGATAGCCGAGCCGCGCGCCCTTCTCGATCGCGTCCCGATGATCGCGGATGCCCATAGGCGTGCTCGACATGGCGTTCCCCCTTTGCGGGTCAGAACGGCACCACGCGATCGCGGGTTCCGCCCTGCCCGACCGGGCAAGCGTCTCACTTCATATTGGCATCGACGATCCGGTCGAACTCGCCGGTCGCCTTGGCCAGATGCAGCCATTGGTCGACATAGGCCTTGAAGGCGCCGTCGCCGCGCGGGAGCATGATGCCCATCTCGCCATATTGCAGGGGCTGGTCGGGGTTCACCGCACAGAGGCCGGGATGCAGCTTTTCCTGCAGCTTCACCTCGACCGATTCGGCCACCATCACGTCGGCCCGCCCTTCCAGGATTTCCTTGAAGATCACCCGGTTGTCGGGAAAGAGCTGGATCGCGGCCTTCTCGAAGCTGGCGCGGGCGAACTTCTCGTTGGTGCCGCCGGGATTGACCACGACGCGCGTGCCCTCTCGGTCGATCGCTGCGACGGTCTGATATTTCGACACGTCCTCGCAGCGCACGATCGGCGCCTTGCCGTTGACGAGATACATCTGGCTGAAGCCGACCTGCCGCTGGCGCGGCAGCGTCACGGAAATGCCGCTCAAGGCCACGTCGCACTTGGCGTTGAAGTCCACGACGAGGTCGGACCATTTGGTCGGCACGAAGACCGCTTCCGCCTCCAGCGATTTCGCCAGCGATCGGGCGAGATCGATGTCGATGCCGGTGAACTCGCCCCCGTCGTCCGCCCGGTACGAGAAGGGCCGGTAGTCGCCCGTCGTGCAGACGTTCAGCACCTTGCGCTCCACCACCTGATCGAGCCGGCTCGGCCCCTCGGCAAAGGCGGCGGGCGCGCCGAGAAGGGTGGCGGCGAGAAGGGCTGAAACGAGGGACTTCATCGATCGGGAACCTCTTGGGATGGATAGGGTCGAAGGCTACACAGGGCGGCAAGGCCCGTCATGCCCTTTCGGGAAATCGACGCTAAGCAGCCGGGGTCTCAAAACCTTTCCGTGAGGTCGGCGAGCGCTTGCGCGGGGTCGGCGAAGCGCAGCCAGGACGCGTCGAACTGGTTTCGGAACCAGGTTTCCTGCCGCTTGGCATATTGGCGGGTGCGGGTCACCGCGAGGTCGCGCGCCTCGCCTAAGGTCAGTTCGCCCGCGCGCATCCGCTGGAGCTCGGCAATTCCGATCGCGCTGGCGGCCAGTCCCGTCGCGGCCTTGGGGCGAGCCGAAAAGGCGGCCGCCTCGGCTTGCGCTCCCTCCAGCAGCATGGCGTCGAAACGTTGGGCGATGCGTTGGCGCAGGAAAGCGCGGTCCGGCGCCAGCACGATCTTCAGCGCGCCGTCCGCCTCGACCAGCCCTGCGCCCGCGCCCTTCTGCAGCGTGCCGAGCGCCGCGCCCGTCGTCTCGACGAGTTCCAGCGCGCGCAGGATGCGCTGCGGATCGCTCGGCCGGATGCGCTGGGCGGCCTCCGGGTCCCGCTCGGCCAGCACCGCGTGGAGCGCTGCCGGCCCCTCCTCCACCAAGCGCGCGCGCCAGCGCTCGCGGATCTCGGCCGGGATGTCCGGCAGCGCGTCGAAGCCGCCGAGCAGCGCCTTGAAGTAAAGGCCCGTGCCGCCGCAGAAGACGGGCACGAGGCCCCGCGCGCCGAGGTCGGGCAGCAGCGCCTCCACCTCGCGCATCCAGATGCCGGCGGAATAGGACTCCTCGGGCGAGACATGGCCATAAAGGCGATGCTCGACGCCGCCCATTTCCGGCTCGGTCGGCCGGGCGCTGAGAATGCGCAGGCCCTCGTAGACCTGCATGGAATCGGCGTTGACGACCGCACCGCCGAAGAGCCGGGCGAGCGCCACGGCCAGGGCCGACTTGCCGCTCGCGGTCGGCCCGGCTATCAGGATCGCCTTCGGCTTTTCCATCGTCAGGCCCCGTCCCCCATGTATGTCGTCACCCTTCTGTCGTCGCGGCAGGACCCCCGCGTTTCGCGCACTCTCGTGAACACCGCCGCCGACCTGATCGGCGAGGTGGACATCCAGTGGCTGGAGACCGAGATCGCCTGCGATCTCGTCACGCAGGAAAAGCCCGACGCGACGCTGATCGACCGCCTGAAGCGCCTGGCGCTGGACGAGGCGGTGGACTGCGTGGTGCAGGAGGTGGCCGGACGGCGCAAGCGGATTCTGCTGGCCGACATGGACTCCACCATGATCGAGCAGGAATGCATCGACGAGCTGGCCGCCGCGATCGGGATCAAGGATCAGGTGGCCGCCATCACCGCGCGCGCCATGAACGGCGAGATCGCCTTCGAGCCCGCGCTGCGCGAGCGCGTCGCGCTGCTCAAGGGCCTGCCGACATCCACCATCGCCGACGTGATCGAGCGCCACATCACGCTGGCCGAGGGCGGGCGCGAGCTCGTCGCCACCATGAGGGCCAACGGCGCCCACACCGCGCTGGTCTCGGGCGGCTTCACCGCCTTCACCTCCGTCATCGCCGGCCGGCTGGGCTTTTCCGAAAACCGCGCCAACATCCTGAACATGGCGGGCGAGACGCTGGACGGCACTGTGGCCGAGCCCATTCTCGGGGCCGAGGCCAAACTCCAGGCGCTGCGCGAGATCGCGGCCTCGCTCGGCCTTTCGCCAGCGGACGCGATCGCGGTCGGCGACGGCGCCAACGACCTGCCAATGATCCTGGCAGCAGGCACGGGTGTCGCCATCCACGCCAAGCCCTCGGTCGCGGCCAAGGCGCCGGTGCGGATCGACCACGGCGACCTGACCGCGCTTCTCTTCCTCCAGGGCTACCGGGCGAGCGAATTCAAACGCTGATGGAGGGCCTTCGCACGGAGCGGCTGGTGCTGCGGCGCTGGGTCGAGAGCGACCGCGCGCTGTTCCATCGCCTGAACCACGACGCCGAGATCATGCGCTTCTTTCCCATGCGCATGACCCGGGCCGAGGCGGACGCCACGATGGACCGCTGGAACGCCGATCTCGACACCGACGGGATGGGCTTTCTGGCCGCCATGCGCCTGTCCGACCGCCGCGTCATCGGAGTGATCGGGCTCTCGCCCGTTGTCGAGCCCGTCTATGAGTTCGCGCCGAGCGTGCAGATCGGCTGGCGGCTTTTGCCGGAGGCGCAGGGGCAAGGGCTCGCCACCGAAGGCGCGCGCGCCTGCCTCGACCATGGCTTCGGCCGCCTCGCTCTGCCCGAGATCGTCTCGCAATGCGTGGTGGAGAACCGGGCGTCGGAAGCAGTGATGCTGCGCCTTGGATTGCGCTTTCGAAAGACCTTCGACCACCCGCGCGTGCCGCGCAGCCACCCGCATCTCCTGCGCCACAGCCTTTATGGGCTGCGGCGCGAGGATTGGCTGGCGAGCGGCTGACAGTCAGTCGATCGGCACCACGACGAGGCGAAGGTCGCCCGCCCGGTCGGCCACCAGAAGCAGCGCGTTCTTGCGCCCGTCCGCCTTGGCCTTGGCGAGCTTGGTTCTCGCCTCCTCGGCGTTGGCGACCTTTTCCTGGCTGACCTCGCGGATCGTCATACCGGGCTCCAGACCTTTATCGGCCGAGGCGGAGTTCGGCACGACCTCCGACACGACGGCGCCTTGCGCCTCCGCCGGCAGATCGAAGCGCTTACGCGTTTCGTCGCTGAGATCGGCGAAGGTGAGGCCAAGCAGCGGGCCGGCGCTCGCCGTCTCGGTCTGCTCTTCGGGCGCGTCGTCCTCGTCCTGATCGGTCTGGTTCTCGGCCGCTCCGCTGTCTTCCAGCCGGCCGAGCGTCACGTCGACATTGACCGGGACGGCCGGCGCGTCGAGGGTCTGTTTGCGCAGGATCTCGAGCTTCACGACCTTGCCGACCGGCGTTTCGGCCACCATGCGCGGCAGATCGCGCGAGGTGGCGACGGCCTTGCCGTCGAAGCGGCGAATGACGTCGCCGATCTCGATCTTGCCGATGTCGGACGGCCCCTGCGGCACGACGCCCATGACCAGCGCGCCGGCCGCGCTCGGCAGTCCGAGGCTTTCGGCGATCTCGTCCGTCACCTCCTGAAGCCGCAGGCCGAGCCAGCCGCGCCGCGTTTCACCGAACTCGCGAAGCTGCGCCACGACGTTCTGCGCCAGCAGCGAGGGAATGGCGAAGCCAATGCCGATCGAGCCGCCGGTCGGCGAGATGATCGCCGTGTTGATGCCGACGACGCGCCCATACATGTCGAAGAGCGGACCGCCGGAATTGCCGCGATTGATCGCCGCATCCGTCTGGATGAAATTGTCGTAGGGGCCGGCGTTGATGTTGCGCCCGCGCGCCGAAACGATGCCGACCGTGACCGAGCCGCCGAGGCCGAACGGATTGCCGATCGCCATGACCCAGTCGCCGATGCGCACCTGCTCGCTGTCGCCGAAGGGCACGGCGGGAAGCGGCGTCTCGGACTCGACCTTCAGCACCGCGATGTCGGTCTTGGTGTCGATGCCCACGATCTTGGCGTCGAGCTGCTTGCCGTCGGCGAAGTTGACGGTGATCTCGTCCGCGTCGGCGATGACGTGGTTGTTGGTGATGATAATGCCGGACGGGTCGATCACGAAGCCCGAGCCGAGCGACTGCACCTTGCGCGAGCCGTCGCCGCGCTCACCTTGCAGGAGATCGTCGAAGAACTTCTGAAGCGGTGAGCCGTCCGGGGCGGTGAGCGGCGGCACGGGCGCGGAGGGCGCCGGCTTGGGATCGGTTTCCGAGTCCCCGTCCTCGGACTCGCCCGCCTCCACGGTCTGCGAGGTCGAGATGTTGACCACCGCGCCGAGCAGGCGCTCGGCGAGATCGGCCACCGAGGCCGGCCCCTGCATGCGCGGCTGCGCCGAGCCGGGAGCCGCCGGCGCGGCCGGGACGCCCGAGGCGTTCGGGTTCACCGTGTCGGCGGCCGGCGGCTGGGGCGCGATGGGCTGACCCTCGGAGGGCGGCGCGATCACCCCCTGCGCAAAGGCCGGCACCGGCAGCAGAGCCACCGTCGAAAGGAGCACGGCCAAGGCGCGGATGCGCCCACGGGCGCGTCGGGGAAGTGTCTCGTTCATCAAGCGATCCGTGCCGTTGCAGCCAGAGGGGTCCGCGCCATCGGGGCCAGGCCCGAGCGGGCCGAAGCGGGATTCGACCTTATGTCGAGGCAAGCGGATAAAAGCGACCGAATCAAGAAGCGCCGCGCGCCATCCCCCGCTCTCTGGGGCTGAAAGCGTGGCAGGGAGCCCGCGCCGGGTCGGTGCACAGGCTCTTGAAGGCGAACCGCCCGCGCTCATGAAGGGCGCGGGCGGTTCGAGATCGGTCAGTTGGCGGGCGCGGTGGCCGGTGCCTGAGGCGGCGCCGGTGGCGCCGGCACGGCGGCCGGTGCCGGGTTCGGCGCGGCCGATCCAGCCGGTCCCGGAGCCGCACTCGGAGGCGTCGGAGCGGACGTCGCCATGGGCGTCGAGGGGAGATTGCCCCGCGCGGTGCCCGACTCGAAGTAGCGGAAGAACTCCGTGTCCGGCGACAGCAGCATCGTGGTGCCACCCTTCGACATCGCCTCGCGATAGGCCTGGAGCGAGCGGTAGAACTCGAAGAACTCCGGGTTGGCGCCATAGGCGGCGGCGAAGATGGCGTTGCGCTCGGCCTCGCCTTCGCCCTGCAGGATGGTCGCATCGCGCCGTGCGGCGGCGACGGTCTGCGTCACCTCGCGGTCGGCGCCGGCCCGAATCTCTCGCGCCGAAACGCGGCCCCTCGCGCGAACCCGCTCGGCCTCGGCCAGACGCTCGGCCCGCATGCGGGCATATGTCTGCTGCGAGACCTCCTGCGTCAGGTCGGTGCGGCGGATGCGCACGTCTTGAAGATCGATGCCGAGCGAAGCGGCGTCGGGGCGGATCTGATCGCGCACCTCCACCATCATCTGCCCGCGCTGCTCGGACAGGGCCGACTGGAAGTCGCGCAAGCCGTAGACGCGGCGGATCGCCGCGTCGAAGCGCGTGCGAAGCCGCTGCTCGGCCTGCGACACCGAGCCCGACAGGGTCTGGCGGAAGCGGGCCGCATCCGAGATGCGATAGACCAGGAAAGCGTCCACCTCATAGAAGGCGCCGCCGGACACCTGAACGCGGATATTGTCGAGGTCGAGCCGCAGAAGTCGGTCCGGCAGCATGGAGACATTGTCCGCTCCGGCGAAGGAGAAGGGCATCTTAAAGTAGAGGCCGGGCTCGTTCGCCACGCGCTGGATCTCGCCGAAGCGCGTCACCACCGCCTGCTCGCTTTCGCGAACGATGAAGACCGAGTTCCAGAGCACGAAGAGGACGAGGGCGAGACCGACGAGAACGCCGTAGAAGCGGTTGCTCATCAGTTGTTCCCCTGCGCAGGCGTCGAGACGGAGGCGGTGGTGCCGGTAGCCGGCGCGCGCGTGGTGGCGGCGGTCGGCGTGCCCGCGCCGAGCGTTGCGCCGGGCGCGCCGGCCGGGCGCTGCTGCTGCAGCTCGTTCAGCGGCAGGTAGGGCACGACGCCCTGCCCGCCGGCGGACTGGCGGTCCATGATGACCTTGTTGGAATTGGCGAGCACCGCTTCCATCGTTTCCAGATACAGGCGCTCGCGCACGATCGCCGGCGCCCGCTGGTACTGGGCGAGGATTGCGGTGAAGCGCTGCGATTCACCCTGCGCTTCCTGCACCACGCGGTCCTTGTAGGCGGCGGCGTCCTCGCGGATCTGCACGGCCTCGCCTCGGGCGCGGCCGGTCTGCTCGTTGAGGTAGAGGCGCGCTTCCTCGATGAACTGCGACTCGTTCTGCTCGGCGCGCTGCACCTCCTCGAACGCGTCGGCCACCTCGGACGGGGGTGCCGCTTCCTCGATCGAGATCGCGTTCACCACCAGACCCGCCCCATAGGTGTTGAGCGTCGTCTGGGTGATGAGGCGGACCTGCTCGGCGATGCCGGCGCGATCGTCGCGGAACACGTCCTCGACCGGCCGACGGCCGACGACCTCGCGCATGGCGCTTTCGGCCACCTGCCGCAGGAGCGACTGCGGGTCCTGCACGTTGAACAGGAAGGCTTTGGGATCTTCCACCGAGTAGAGAACCGCGAACTGCACGTCGACGATGTTCTGATCGCCCGACAGCATGAGGCCGGACGAATCGCCCGCGCGCTGGCCGCTGCCGATGGTGATCTGGTTTTCGACCACCGGAACGGTCTCGACCGTTTCGAAGGGCCACATCACGAAGTGGAGGCCGGGCTGCGACAGCTCGGCGCGCGGCTTGCCAAACAGAAGCTCGACCCCGACCTCGTCGGGCTGCACGGTGTAGACCGCGTTCATCAGCCAGACCACGGCGAGGCCGGCGATCGCGAGGCCGCCAAGCGCCAAGCCGCCGCCCGACCCGCCCGAGCCGCCGGGACCAGAACCACCGCCGCCGCCCGGCAGGGCGCGGCGCAGCCGGTCCTGCCCGCGGCGCAGAATGTCCTCGAGATCAGGCGAGTTGTTGCCGCCGGGCTTCGGCCCCTGCGGCCCCTGGCCCCAAGGGCCGCCGCCACCGCCGCCGCCCTTCCAGCCGCCATTCCCCGTCTGATTGCTCCAGGGCATGAATGTCCTTCCAATGGATTCAGCCGGGCGCCCAAGCGGCGGCGCGGCGTGTCGAACTCGTCGAAATGCTTATAGGAACTCGAAAAACCGCTTTCAACGAGCGGCCCCCGCTTTCAGGCCAGAGGCGGAAGGCATGGTTAGCGCCGCGCTCCCGCTCCGGTAGCGCTTCGCCGCCCGCTCACGTCAGCCCGGCGCGGACTGCTTCACCCGGCTCCAGGTCTCGAAGCGGATCGGCGCGCTATCCCTTGGATTTTGCGGCGGAGTCCGGATTTCAAGGCGCGCGAAACCCTCCGTCTCGAAGGCGGGAAAGAACGTGTCGCCCTCGGGTTCGGCCTCCACCAGCGTCAGCTCGATCCGGTCCGTCAGCGGCAGAAAGATGCGGTACATCTCGCCTCCCCCCGCCATCACGATTTCGTTCGCGCCGCGCGAGGCCGCCATCATACGCGCTGCCTTCACCGCCGTTTCGGCATCCGGCACGGTGAGGACGCCCGCCGCCTCGAAGTCGGCTTGGCGCGTGAGGACGATCGTGTCGCGCCCGTCCAGCGCCTTGCCGATGCTCTCATAGGTCTTGCGTCCCATGATCATGGGACGGCCGAGCGTCAGCTCGCGAAAATGCCGCAGGTCGGTCGGCAGCGTCCAGGGCATCTCGCCCTTCGACCCGATCACGCGGTTGCGCGCCATGGCGACGACCGCAACAAGTTGGGGAGGAGGTTCGAATTGGGTCATAAGGGGACTCGTCATGAATGAGCCCCTAACTAGAAAGGTCGGCAGCGGAAGAAAGCGCGACTCGGCGCGTTCACCCTTCGCAGCCTCCCGGCAGGCATCGTTAGGAAGCCGTAAAGGCCGCAGACCTCATAACCGAATGAACAGCGATACGCGCGGCGCGCCGCCGGGTCGAAACAGGAGATGCATCCGTTGAGCCAGTTCACCAGCGAGCAGATCGCGGAGATCGAGCAGCTGCGCGGGGCACGCGCCTCCACCATCCGCCCGGTTTCGGACGGGCTGGAGGACATTCTCTACCAGCCGATTCCCGTGCTCGATCACGGCTTCATCCGCGTCGTGGACTACATGGGCAACGACGACGCCGTGGTGCAGGCGGCCCGCGTTTCCTATGGGCGCGGCACCAAGCGCGTGTCGGAAGATCGCGGCCTCATCCACTATCTCCTGCGCCATTGGCACACGACGCCCTTCGAGATGGCCGAGATCAAGCTGCATGTGAAGCTGCCGATCTTCGTGGCGCGTCAGTGGATTCGCCACCGCATGTCGAGCGTCAACGAGTATTCCGCGCGCTACTCCGTGCTCGACCGCGAGTTCTATATTCCCGAGCCGCAGCATCTGGCCGCCCAGTCCGCGTCCAACCGGCAGGGGCGCGGCGAGATCCTGCAAGGCGAGGAAGCAGCCGAGGTGCTCGACCTCCTGCGCCGCGACGCTGCCCGAAGCTACGACGACTACGCCCTGATGCTGAACGAGGGCGGCGCGGACGCGAGCCGCAAGGGCCTCGCACGCGAATTGGCTCGCATGAATCTGTCGCTGAACTTCTATACCCAATGGTACTGGAAGGCGGACCTGCACAATTTCATGAGCTTTCTGCGCCTGCGCGCCGACCCGCATGCGCAATATGAAATCCGCGCCTATGCTGACGTGTTGATCGACGTCCTCAAGCGCTGGGTTCCGCTGACGCATGAAGCCTTCCTCGAGCATCGCTTCGGCGCGGCGCAGCTGTCCGCGACCGCGCTTACCGCGGTTCGCCGGATGATCGCGGGCGAGCCGATCGATCAGGCATCGAGCGGCCTCACCAAGCGCGAATGGGGCGAGCTTACCGCCGTGCTCGGCCTGGACGAGAGCGGCGCCTCGGCGAAATAAGGTCGCCCATGCAAGGCCCCGCCGGCTTCGAACCGACCGGGCCTTCTCGCAGATTTCGCCCGTCACCCTATATTCCGTGCCAACAAGCCAGGCGGGGACGGAGCATGGAGGCAGGGACACCGGCGCACAGAGGCATTCCCTCGCTTCCTGTCACCATGGTTCTGGCTGGCGTTTCGGCCATCCTTCTGATCGTCGTCGCCTCGATCGCCATCTGGTCCAGCACCATGGCGCGTGGCGGCGTGGAGGGTTTGCGCGACACATCGCTCGTGCAGTCGAGCGCCCTCACCTTTCTCAGCCGCCTTCAGGACGCCGAAACCGGCCAACGCGGCTATATCCTGACCGGCAATTCCACGTTCCTAGAGCCTTACGAGCGCTCGGTGGGCCAGGTGCCGGCCGATCTGGAGCGCTTGAAAAGCGCGACGGCCGACGATCCCGAACAGGCCCGGCAGGTCGATCACCTCGGCGAACTCCTGAACGCCAAGATCCAGGAACTGACCCGCACGGTGATGCTGGTGCGCGACGATCGGCGCGACGACGCGCTGGCGCTGGTCTCCGCCGCCGGCGGCAAGGCGGCGATGGACGACATCCGGCTTGTGGTCCGTCATATTCTCCAAAGCGAGGACGAGAAGCAGCTCGAGCGCGAGGCGGCGCTGGCGCGCTGGACGCGCGTCTCGACCCTTGCCATCGCGGCCTCCGCGCTCGTCGCGCTCGTGCTGGTCGCCATCACCTTCCGGGTCGGGCAAAGGCAATACGCCGTGTCGGAAGACATGCGGCGCCGGCTGGCGGAGGCCAACGACCGACTGGAGGCTGAGGTCGAGCGGCGCACCAGCGAGGCGGAGGGCGCGCGCGCCGAGGCGGTGCGGGAAAAGGAGCGCGCCGTTTCCGAGCGCTCGCGCGTCGAGCTTCTCCTGCAGGACGTGAACCACCGTGTCGGCAACAATCTCGCCATGGTCTCGGGCATGCTCGGCCTGCAGATTTCGGCGACGGGCGACGCCAACACGAAGATGCAGCTGCGTGCCGCCCAGGAGCGCGTGGCGACCATCGCCAATGCGCAGCGGCGGCTGCGGCTGCGCGACGACCTGTCCACCACGCGGGCGGACGAGATCGTGGAAAGCGCCCTGTCGGACTTGCGCGCGACGCTCGGCCCCGATCGGCCGGTGGAGATCGAGGCGCAGCTGGAGCCGATCGTGGTGGACGGGCGGGACGCGATCTATCTCGCCATTCTCACCAATGAGATCGTCATGAACGCCGTCAAGCACGCGTTCGAGGGGCGTGAGCGCGGGCGCATCCTCGTTTCGCTCGCGCGGGCCGAAGAGGGCGTGTGTCTGACGGTCGAGGACGACGGGCGCGGCATGGCGTCTCCGGCCGCGCTCGGAACGGGCCTCGGCACCAAGCTCGTCACCCGCCTCGCGCGCCAGTTCGGCGGGGAGCCGGACATTTCCTCGCGGCCGGGCGGGGGAACGCGCATCGCCCTGCCCCTGCCCCATCTCGGCGCTCCGCTCGGTGCAGGCGTTTGAACTGGGCGTGCGGGTCTCGCCCAGCCGGCATTCGAGCCTTTGGACCGAACATTCCTTGCTCCGAGGTTGCGAGTTTCGATTTCAGGCCTTTCCACCACTGCCGCGAATGCCTATATTCGCTGTGCTGGGCTCGTCCTGGCTATGGCAATAAACTGCCGATGTAATAAACCTTTCGGACCCGGGGGCGGTACCCGGCGCCTCCACCTGAGCCCACTTCGCGAGCGTTGCATCGTGGGTTGAGGCGGGGGCGAAATAGGATCGACGAGGGCGTAAAGATCGGACTTTTGCTCGGCATGGTACCACCGTCATCGGGCTGTAAAAGTAGTTGCCAACGACAACTATGCGGAAGTCCGTCTCGCCGCTTAATGCGGTGCGATAGCTTCAAATCAAGCCCTGGGGGTTCGCACTTCTAGGCGGGGCTCGGAGGCGCCTGGCAACAGAAGCCTCCACTTCTTTTTTAGAGCGCCAGTCCGGCGACCATGTCTGCGAGTTCAGGACGACCGAATGGGTCAGGATCTTATCCGTTACGATGTTCTGGCGCAGGATGCGCTGCGTGGAGTGATCCGCAAGGTGCTGGGCGAGGTGGTGAAGACCGGCCTGCCCGGGGATCATCATTTCTTCATTACGTTCCTGACCTCGGCTCCCGGCGTGCGCGTGTCGTCGCGGCTGCGCGAGAAGTATCCCGAGCTGATGACGATCGTCATCCAGCACCAGTATTGGGACCTGTCGGTCAACGACACCGCCTTCGAGGTCGGCCTCTCCTTCTCCGACATCCCCGAGCGCCTGCTCATTCCCTTCAGCGCGATCCGTGGTTTCTACGATCCGGCGGTGAATTTCGAACTCGAGTTCGACGTGCGGGACATGGACGCCGCCAATTCGCAGGGCGAGGAAGCGGCCGCCCCGACCGCACTCGCACCGGTCTCCAGCGTTCCGGCCCCCGCGCCCGTCGTAGCCGCTGCGCCCGCCAAGGCACCGGCCAAGGCCGCGAGCCCTGCCAAGAACAGCAGCAAGGATGCGGCCAAGGATGTGAAGGACGCGGAACCCGCCGAGGACAAGCCGGCTGAAAAGTCCGCCGAGGTCGTTTCGCTGGACGCGTTCCGCAAGAAGACCTGATTCGCCATGGGCGAGATCGTCAATCTCCGCCTCGTGCGCAAGCGCTCCGAACGCGCCTGCGCCGAGACCAAGGCCGCTGAGAATCGCGCCCGCCACGGCCGAACTAAGGCCGATCGGGAACGCGACGAACTCGGCAAGGACCGGGCCGATCGCCTGCTCGACGGCGCCAAGCGCGAGCCCCCCGCTTCCGAATGACCGAAAAGCGGTCGCTGTCGATTCGTGGCCACCGCACCTCGATCAGCATCGAGGAGCCGTTCTGGCTGGAACTCAAGCGATTGGCCGCCCGAAACGGGTGCTCGGTCGCGGAATGCGTGGCCGAGATCGACGGCGTGCGTGACCCCAACACCAATCTTTCCTCCGCCATCCGCCTCCATGTTCTGGCCGCCGCTCAGGCGCGGGCGGACAGTCCGACCGAGCGCGGCGACCCCAGCCACGTCACGCTGTCGCATGTCCATCTCGGCATTGCGGATTTCGATCGCGCCCTCCGGTTCTGGGCGGCGGTGGCACGCGAGATGAACCTGCGTTTCCGCTTCGAGGATGCCGAGCGCGGCTGGGCTGGCTGGCAGCCGGCCGAAGCCGACCGCCCGCTCTTTCTGATCGGCCGTCCCTATGACGGCGGCCCCGCCTCGCCGGGCAACGGCGCGATGGTGGCGTTCAATCTCGGCTCGCGCGGGGCGGTCGATCGAACCCATGCCTTGGCTCTGGCACTGGGCGGGCTAGACGAAGGCGGCCCCGGCCTCCGCCCGCACTACCACCCCCATTATTACGGCGCCTATTTCCGTGACCCCGACGACAACAAGATCGGCTTGGCTTGCCACCAGCCTGAAGAGGCAACGGCTCTATGACGGAAGCCGGTATTTCGGGAACATGCCTGGAGGTTAAGCCGGCCTTTGCCTGCTCAGGCATTCCATCTTCTGGGACCGTAACGAAAGCGACCTGACCAAAGGGTAAAGCGCGGAAAAAGCACGAGCCTGATTTGCAAGGGATGATAGGGCTGCCGTCTGAGCACCCCAGAGGCCACGCATAGGTGCGTTTGCGACCGATCGCTAGGACGATCAGGCATGATCCGTTGCGTGATCTTTAATCGCATTCCTGCTTCGGGCGGCAGCGAAGGTGCCAAATCAGATCGTGCTGTCGCTGTTCAGACATCGCTTCTGCATTCAGGCGAAACCTGCTGAGAACAAGCGGATAGCTCTTGTCCGCTTATGTCGTCGCAGATAGCACGCACCGCGCCTCAGCATTACCCCCAAGCCTCGTCCCTAGCGACCGACAAGACATCACTCCTATCCTCCTGCCAGCGAGTCTGGTCGTAGGCTCCCAAGCGCTGCCTTCCATCGAGAGAGACAGCGATTGCACCTACGCTCCTATCTCTCAGTCCCCTTGCACCGCTCAGAACCGCGTCGGATTCTGGACACCGGGAAGATTCGGGAAACCGCTCGGCGAGGCGGGTTGCGGCACGGTCACGGGCGGGGCTTCGAGATCGAGCGTGCCGGTCGCGGCGGATGGCGGGTTCGGCGTGGCGGCGGCTTCGCTGGCCGCGCGCCGACGCTCGGTCTCGACCCGGGCGGCCTCCGCGCGAGCCGCCTCCGCACGAGCGGCCTCTGCGCGCTCCAACTCGGCGCGCCGGGCTTCCTCCTCGCTTTTCAAGCGTGCGTCGCGAAGCGCGTCCCGCTCTTTCGCCCGCGCCTCGTAGAAGCGAACTTCGCGGCGCAGGCGCACGGTTTCGCGCAGCGCCTCTTCGAGCGTGCGAACCCGCGCCTGCTCGATCTGATAGGCGCGGGAGGCGAGATAGCTGGTGAGAGGACCGACGCCGATGTCGCGGCGCGGCTGCGAAAGCGTGCCCGAGAGCGTGTAGACAAGGGCCGGATCGGGGGCGTCCACGACGTCCTCCTCCGCAGGCTTGGGAAGCGCGATGTCGATGCGACCCGACAGGACGCGGTCAGCTAGCGCGACGCGCGCTTCGCCGTTGAGGGTCAGGCCGCTGGCCTGCGCCTCGGCTGGCCCGATCTGCAGCGTGCCGTTGCCGAGCCGCAGCCCGGCCGACACCGTACCGAGATCGAGACTGCTCGCCGTCTGAGCCTCGCCCACGAGACGCGCGACTGCCTCGTCCTTCGCGCTGAAGCCTTTCTCGTCGGCGGCGGCGAGAACGGGTCGCATCACGTCAGGCGAGGTGCCGAAGAGCTTGGCGTTGCGCAGCGAGGCGTTTCCGGTTCCGTCTGCCGAAAGGCGCAGTGCCTGCCAACTCTGCCCACCTGCCTGGAAACTCATGTCAGCATCGAGCAGGCCGGACAGGATGGCGCCCTCCCCGCCTCCCAGTTGCACCGGCCGGTCGGCCAGGCGCCAGGTCCAACGCGTGCCGACAAGGCCGCCGACATTGCTGAACCGGCCGCTGCCCTCCACCCGTCCTTCGCCGAGCCCGGCCTCGAAATCGCTGACGGTCAGTTCCGTGGCCGTGCCGCTCACATTCGCCTTGAGATCGCGAAGAGAGCCAGGCGCCCCCTCCAGCGTTTCCGCCTCCAGCGCCAGCCGGAAGGCGCGCTCGGGCAGGAAGGGCGCGGCGAAGGGGTGGGTGTCTGCGTCCGCGCCTTCCTGCGCGACGCCCGTCAGCAGGGTGAGCAGCCAGTCGGCCGAGAGATGGTCGAGCCGCAGCTTTCCGATGACGCCGCTGCCACCGGCCGCCGAAAGCTGCCCGGTGAAGCGATTGTCGGCGACATGACCCTCCGCCTCGTCCAGAACCCAGTCGCCGCCGAACCATTTGAGCTGGGCCTTGGCGTCCACCGGCAAGGCATCGACGCCCTGGCCGAGACCGAGGCCCAGCGTCGTCAGCCAAAGGCTAGCTTCTTCGCTGCGAAGCGCAAGGCGCGCGTCGAGTGAGGCGAGGCCCGCCTCCGCCAGCGCCGCCGTGCCCTCCAGCGTCAGGCTGGAGCCCGGCGCCTCCGCGCTCAGCGAAACGCTCGCCCCCTCGCTCGGCGCGCCGGAGGACACGAGATGCAGGGCGAGCGGACCCGGCGCGCCGAGATCGAGCGCGGGAAGGCCGACCTGCCCGAGAAGATCCACCGGCTTGTCGTTGCGCAGCACCATGTCCAGCCCGAAGCGCCCGTCCTTCCAAGCGGCGGCGAGGCCGTTTTCCAACGCGAGCTTGACCGTGAGCGCCGTGCCCCCCGCCTGTCCGCTGAGTTCGGCCACGAGATCGTTTCGGCCGGCAGCGGTAATCGGCGAAGCCGTGCCGCTCAGCGACAGCGGCCCGAGCGCCGTGCCGCGCGCGGCCACGAGTTTGAGAAGCGGGCTCTCCGGCAGGCGCGTCCGCAGGAAGGCGAGGAAGCGGGCAGGCTCGTCGGCGGAAAGCTCGACGCTGAGATCGGGCACCGGGGCACTCGACACGGTAGCGATTGTGCCCTCGGCGTGAATGTCCGCGCCTGCGAAGCCGTTGGCGTCGAAGGCGCTGATGTCGAGAAGGTCGCCCGACAGCGTCACGTCCGCTTCCACACTGTCGGCCTGCATACCGGCGTAGCGCAGGGGCGCGGCGGAGAGTTGCAGCTCGGTCCGCTCCGCCTCGCCCTCGGCCTGCGGCCGCAGCCGGGCCAGCGCCAGAAGCGGTTCGAGATCGACCGCGTCGCCGCGCAGTTCGACCGCCGTCGCCACGCCCTCGGGCCGCACGGTTCGGTTCACCGTGCCGCGCAGAACTTGTCCGCCGAGATTGAGTTCGAGCTGATCGAAGCGCTGCGTGGCGGCGCTCAGCTCCACCTTGGCCTGGAGGCCGGCCTGCTCCAGCTGCGCCAGACTGGCGGTGCCGCCGAGCCCCGCCCAGTTGAAGAAGGTTGCCGGTTGGCGCGCGGCGAGAAGCAGCGATCCGCGAAAACCGGGCGTTGCGCCGAGTTCCGCGACGCCCGAGGCCTCCACCAGCGTGCGGCCCGGCAACTCGCCCGACATGCGGTCGATCGACCAGCCGCCCTGCGACGGCGAGCCGGAAAAACGCACCTCGCGGATCGGCGTGTCGCCGATCGTCACGATCGGCAGGGCAAGGCGCACGCGGCCGGGAAAGGGACTCGCCGGCAGACGCCGCAGGGCAGCGCGCACGGCCTGCACCCGGTCGGTGAAGCTCGGCGCCGTTCCCGCTTCGGTGCCGGTCGGGGCGATCTGGTCGAGATCGATGTCCTGGCCAGAAAGGTCGATATCGAAATGCGGGATCGGTGCGAGGTTGAGGGACGCCGCGCCGGTGACGAGATAAGGCGTTTCGCCCTCGCCCACGGAGGCGCGAAGGTCAGACAGGGCGATGCGCTGGGTGGAAAGCTGAAAGCCGCCGTGAAGCTGGATGGCGGGCCAGGGCGTCACCGCGCGAAGGCTCGGCTCGGCCAGCGGCGTGCGCAGGGTCAGCGTTCCATCCACGAGCGGCTTGCCCGGCACGCTGGAGGCGATGCCGGACACGCTGACCGAAAGGCTCGGCGAATCGGACTCGGCCGTCACGCGAAGCGACAGGGTTCCGTCGCCCGGCGCGATGCCGGTCGACAGGCTGACGCGCAACGGTTGGTCGTTGAGGCGCAGCGTTCCCGTGCCGGAGATGGGGCCGAGAAGCGAGCGGGCGGACAGATCGGCGTCGATCGCATCCAGCCGGACGCGGCGGTCGAGCCTGCGGTCGGTCAGGAGAACCGAGCCGTCGGCGATGCGCACCTTCTCGAAAACGACCGGCAGGCTGGTCGGCAGGCTGGAAGCGGCGATCGGCCAGCGCACCGCGCCGCCGGCATCGACGGGCAGCGACAGGCGCGGCGCGTCCAGCTCGGTGTTGAAGATGCGGACTTCGCCCGACAGGAAGGGCGCAAGCTCGGCATCCATGCGGAAGGCCGCCATGGTCAGAATCGGGTCGGCCGCCTCCCCCACCACGACGTCGTTGAAGGCGATGGAGGGAAAGGGCAGGAGCTGGGCGGAGACGGCGCCGCGCACCTCGACCTTGCGCCCGACGAGGCGCGAGGCCTCCGTCTCGAACGCCGTGCGATAGCCCGTCCAGTCCACGAAGCGCGGACCCACCAGAAGAGCTAGAAGACACGCGATCAGCAAGCCGCCGAAGACGATGAACAGCCGCAACGCCTGAGCCTTCCCCTCGAATTTCGCTCGAATCACGGGGCGCATGCCCCAACCTCCGGAAATCCTAACAGTTTTGCCGCCCGGCGGTCATGCGGCTTGCGCGCATCGGCGATCAACTTGCCAAGCGCGGCAAACAAAGGCTTGCGGGCGAGGATCACGAAGCCGGCGTGCGAAATCCCCCTTCACTCCGTGGGGCCTGTTCCCCTAGTGTTCCCGGAAGAATCCATTAAGTAGTCGGCCATGACCGAGATGACCGATCCATCCGCGCCGCCCCCGAAGAAATCCTCCGGCATCGCCGCGCGCGCTCTGGCCGCCCGCGGCGGCCCCGTGGCGACGCCGGCGGCCGACTATCTCGCGGGCCTCAATCCCGAGCAGCGCGCCGCCGTGGAGACCACGGAAGGGCCGGTTCTGGTTCTGGCGGGCGCGGGCACGGGCAAGACACGGGTGCTCACCACGCGCATCGCCCATATCCTCAGCCAGCGCCTCGCCTACCCCTCGCAGATCCTGGCCGTGACCTTCACCAACAAGGCCGCGCGCGAGATGAAGACGCGCATCGGGCTTCTCGTCGGCGGCGAGGTCGAGGGCATGCCCTGGCTCGGCACGTTCCACTCGATCGGCGTGAAGATCCTGCGCCGCCACGCCGAACTCGTGGGGCTGAAGTCGAACTTCACCATTCTTGACACGGACGACCAGATTCGCCTCATCAAGCAATTGCTGCAGGCCGAGAATCTAGACGACAAACGCTGGCCGGCGCGCACCTTCGCCAATCTTCTGGACGGCTGGAAGAACAAGGGGTTGACGCCGGAGACGATCCCCGAAGGCGACGCGCGCTCCTTCGGCAACGGCAAGGGGCGCGAGCTCTACCGCGCCTATCAGGCGCGGCTGGCGACGCTGAACGCCACCGATTTCGGCGATCTGCTTCTGCATCCGATCGCGATCTTTCGCGACCATCCGGACATCCTCGCCGACTATCATCGGCGCTTCCGCTACATCCTGGTGGACGAATATCAGGACACCAATGTCGCGCAGTATCTCTGGCTGCGGCTGCTCGCCCAAAGCTCGCAGGTGCGCCGCGACGCCGGCCAGGACAAGGTGAACGTCTGCTGCGTCGGCGACGACGACCAGTCCATCTATGGCTGGCGCGGCGCGGAGGTGGACAATATCCTGCGCTTCGAGAAGGACTTTCCGGGCGCGAGCGTGATCCGCCTGGAGCGCAACTATCGCTCCACCGCGCATATCCTGGGCGCGGCCTCCGGCCTCATCGCCGTGAACGAGGACCGGCTGGGCAAGACGCTGTTCACCGATTTCCACGACCCAGAGCAAGAGAAGGTCGCCGTCAACGCGGGCTGGGATTCGGAGGAGGAGGCGCGCTCGATCGGCGATGAGATTGAGCAGCTACAGCGCAAGGACCACAAGCTGAACGACATGGCGATCCTCGTGCGCGCCTCGTTCCAGATGCGCGAGTTCGAGGATCGCTTCGTCACGCTCGGCCTCAACTACCGCGTCATCGGCGGCCCGCGCTTCTACGAGCGCCAGGAGATCCGGGACGCGCTGGCCTATTTTCGCTGCGTCTGTCAGCCGGCCGACGATCTCGCCTTCGAGCGCATCGTCAACACGCCCAAACGGGGCCTCGGCGACGCGGCGCTGAAGCTCCTGCACGAATATGCCAGAGCCAAGGGCATGCCGCTTCTGGCGGCGGCGGGCGATCTCGTGCAAGGCGACGAGCTGAAGCCGCGCCCGCGCGCGGCGCTGGCGGAGGTCGCGCGCAACTTCGACCGTTGGTCCGGCCTCCTGTCCACGACACGCCACACCGATCTCGCCGAGATGATCCTCGACGAGTCCGGCTATACCGAGATGTGGCAGGCCGACCGTTCGGCCGAGGCGCCGGGCCGGCTGGAAAACCTCAAGGAGCTGATCCGCTCCATGGACGATTACGAAAGCCTGCCCGGCTTTCTCGAGCATATCGCGCTCGTGATGGACACCGAGCAGAACGCCCAGACCGACGCCGTGTCGATTATGACGCTGCATTCGGCCAAGGGCCTGGAGTTCGAGACCGTGTTCCTGCCCGGCTGGGAGGAAGGCCTGTTTCCGCACCAGCGCTCGTTGGACGAAGGCGGGCGCTCGGGGCTGGAGGAGGAACGGCGCCTTGCCTATGTCGGCATCACGCGCGGCAAGCGGCGGGTGAAGATTTCCTTCGTC